>CAADGB010000258.1 GCA_900696455.1 uncultured delta proteobacterium | reverse complement strand
GCGACGGCCGCGCCGCGGTGGCCCACGCGGTCGCCGCCGCCGGCACGTCGCGCCGGGCCGCCGCGCTCGCGCGCCTGGCCCGGCTCGCCGGCGCCGAGGATCCGGCGCTGGCCCGCCAGGCCGCCGCCGCGCTGCGGGCGCTGGTGGACGGGGCCGCACCAGTGGCCTCGCGCGGCGATCACGGGGTACGATGACCGCCGTGGGGTACCCGTACGTCCTCGCCGACGACGAGAAGCGCGAGCTCCTGCGCATCGCCCGCGCCACCCTGCGCGAGCACGGCTACTCGGGGCGCATCCCGCCGGGCAAGCCGCACCGCGAGGCGCTGTGCGCGCCCGCCGGCGTGTTCGTCAGCCTGCACGAGGGCGAGGCGCTGCGCGGCTGCATCGGCACGATCGAGGCCGAGAAGCCGCTCTACCGCGTCATCCAGGAGATGGCGGTGGCCGCCGCCACCCGGGATCCGCGCTTCGCGCCGGTCGAGGAGGGCGAGCTCGACGATCTCACCATCGAGATCTCGGTCCTGGGCGTGCGCCGGGAGGTGCGCGGCCCCGACGAGATCGTGATCGGCGTCGACGGGCTGTGGATCTCCCACGGCGAGCGCCGCGGCCTGCTCCTGCCCCAGGTCGCGGTCCAGGCGAGCTGGGACGCGGTCACCTTCCTCACCCGCACCTGCCACAAGGCCGGGCTCCCGCCCGAGGCCTGGCGCGATCCCGAGGCCACCGTCACCGCCTTCCAGGCCCAGGTGTTCTCGGACGCCACGCCCCCGCGGCGCTGAGGCGCGGCGATCGGCTCCGACGCTGCTCGGCACCGGCCCACCTCGCCGGGACCGACCGATCGACCCCTCACCGCCGCGGCGGCGGGCGCCGGCCGGTGGCGCGATAGGTGGCGTAGTCGGCCAGGATGAGGCCGTGGTCGAACACCACCGGCGACGGCAGGTCGGCGAGGGCGAAGACCTCGGCCGCGCTGGCGTCGTCGGCGCCCACCGGCGCGCCGGCGGCGCGGGCCAGGAAGACCGTCGACACGGTGTGCGACCGCGGATCGCGCGCCGGGTCGCTGTAGCAGTGGAAGAGCTCGGTCAGCTCGACCTCGAGCCCGGTCTCCTCGCGCGCCTCGCGGACGGCGGCGTCGGCCAGGGTCTCGCCGAGGTCGACGAAGCCGCCGGGGATCGCCCAGCCCCGCGGCTCGTTGCGGCGGCTGATGAGCACCACCGTGCCGGGCCGGCCGTCGAGCTCGATGAGGACGTCGACCGTCGGCGTCGGGTTGCGGTACGGACCGTCGCCGGCCATGGCTACCTCGCCCCCAGGATGGTGTCGACGAAGTGGGCCATGAGCGCGGTCATGCGGTCCTGGGCCTCGCGCGCCGCCGGCTTGCCCCACAGGTTGGTCTTCTCGCCCGGATCGGCGGCGAGGTCATAGAGCTCGAAGCGCCGCTGCGAGATGACGTGGATGAGCTTGTGGCCGCCGTCGCCGGCGATCGCGGTCTTGAGCTCGTGATCCCAGCCCGGGTAGGCGAGGAGCTCGGCGAAGGCCGGCGCCGGCGGCAGCGCCTCGCCGCGGATGGCCGGCGCCAGGCTGCGGCCGACCCAGCTCGCCGCCCGCGGCACGCCCACCAGCTCGGCCACCGTCGGCGCCATGTCGACGAGCTGGACCACGCTCTCGAGCTGCCGCGGCGTCGCGCCCGGCACGCGGAAGGCCAGCGGGACCCGGAGCTGTTCGTCGTAGAGGTTGGTGCCGTGGAACATGCTCTCGCCGGCGAACGAGTGCTCGCCGAAGGCCTCGCCGTGATCGCTGAGCAGCACCACCACGGTGTCGTCGGCGAGGCCCTCGCGGGCCAGGGCGTCGAGGAGCTTGCCGACGTAGCGGTCGACGAACGCGATCTCGTAGTCGTAGCGCTGGGCGTGGGCGGCGGTGCCGCGGCCGGTGATCGCCGGCATGCCCTCGTGCTCCATCCAGCTCGAGTGGGGCTCGAACAGGTGGACGAACATCGCGAACGGCCGCGCGCGGTCGCGGGCCAGCTCGGCCAGCCGGGCCTCGACCTTGGGCACGATGCGCGGCGCGGCGATGTCCTTGTTGGACGGCGCGATGTCGAGGGCGCCCTCGTTGTCGAACTCGTCGAAGCCCTGGGTGACGTTGCGCTCGGGCCGGAAGTAGAAGTGCGAGGCGATGCCGATCGTCCGCCAGCCGCTGGCCTGGAGCTGCTCGAACAGCGTCTCGTTGGCGTCGCCGACCACCGGGTACTTGGCGTACATCTTGTCGACGGCGAGCTGCGAGGCGTAGCGCGAGGCCAGGAACGACGGCATCGAGCGCGGCGTGTTGTTGGCCTGGGCGTAGGCGCGGCGGAACCACACCGACTGGCCGAGCAGCTCGTCCATGCGCGGGGTGAGGTTCATGCCGTCGCGGGCGTAACCGGCGGCGCCGAAGCGGTCGGCGCGCAGGGTGTCGACGACGATCACCAGCACGTTCCTGCGCGGGCCGGCGGGAGCGGGGACGGTCGCGCCGGCCGAGCCCGGGCCGGTGCCGGTGCCGGCGCCGTCGCCGGCGGTCGGGCCGGCGGTGAGGCCGCCGCCGGCGGCGTCGGCGATCACCGGGGCGTCGCCGAACGCGCAGTTCTCGTCGATGCCGTTGCCGGGGATGTCGATCGCGCCGGGGTGGATGGCGGGGTCGCGGTCGTCGCAATCGGGGCCGCGGAAGAACGCCGAGTAGCCGTCCCGGTCGCGATCGATGAGGGCCTGGCCGAGCTGCACCACGAGGCGGCTGGCGACGCCGTGGCTGGTGACCGAGTCGGCGACGGCCGCCGACGGTTGCCCGCCGAAGGCGAGGACGGCGAGGGCGGTGGTGGCGAGGGCGCCGGCGCCGACCACGGCCCCGCGCGCCGGCAGCCGCGCGCGCGCGCCGGCGAGCGGACCGTAGGCGAGGGCGGCCAGGGCGATCGTGCCGACCGGCAGCAGCACGAGCAAGGCGAGGGCGCCCAGGGGCAGGGCCTCGACCTCGAAGCCCGCGCCCAGGAGCGCCCGCCGCGCCCAGGCCAGGAGCAGCAGGCCGGCGACGATGGCGACGGTCGCGGTGCGCGGCAGCGGCCCGAGGACGGGGAGGGCGGCGGTCGCTCGCCGCAGCAGCCGCTGCAGCGGCAGCGCGGTGCCGGCGAGGCCGATCACCGCGGCCACCGCGACGATGCCCATGACGTTGGCGCCGGCGGCCGCGCGCTTGGCCTTGACCACCAGCAGCTTGAGCGGCGGGCCCAGCACCACCGCCAGCGCGAACAGGAGGATCGCGGCGGCGGCGATCGCCGCCGCCAGGCCGGCGTCGAGCCGCGCGTCGTCGCGCAGGCGGGCCAGCGGGCGAGGCCCGAACGCGGCCAGCCCGGCGCCGAGAGCGCCGGCGTAGAGGCCGAAGCCGAGCACCAGCGGCGCCCACAGCCCCAGCACGGTGGGCACGGCGCCGACGCCGCCCGGACCGCCGGCGGCGAACGCGCCGTCGAACAGGGCCAGGACCAGGCCCACCACCAGCGCGCAGCCGAAGCCGGCGACGAACCCGTCACGATGAGGATGCTGCGGCACGGTCGCCGCCACGTCGGCCATGGCGAAGCGTTACCACGAGCCACCGACCGAGGCCGGCGGCGCGCGAGCCCATCGCGCCGGCGATCGGCCCGAGATCGGGCGCGGAAGATCGGGCGCGGGCCCGGGCCGCCGGGCCGCGCCGGCGCCGAGGCGTCGCCGGACGATCGGCGGGCGGCGCCGGCTAGCGGCGGGTGGTGATGAACTCGATGGTCTCGTCGCGCTCGGGGATGCCGTCCCACGGGCCCAGGGCCTGGCACGACAGCGCGGCCGCGGCGCTGGCCAGCTCGACGCAGCGGGCGAACGGCAGCTCGCCGAGCAGGCCGGCGACGAACGCGCCGTGGAACACCGAGCCGGCGCCGCTGGTGTCGAGGGTCTCGACCGGGTAGCCCGGGACCTCGATGACCTCGCCGCCGTGGCGGCCGACGGCGCCGGCGGCGCCCAGCGTCACCACCACCGCCCGCGGGCCGAGCGAGACCAGATCGCCCAGGGCGGTGGTCAGATCGCGGCGCGGCGCCAGCTCCGAGACCATGCGCTCCGACGACAGGAGCACGTCGGCGAAGGCCACCAGCTCGGTCACGCCCTCCGACGGCGCGGTCACGTCGACGATCACCGGGATGGCGCGCTCGCGGGCGCGCGCCGCCGCCCGGGCCTGCGCCCGCGGGCACGAGTCGTCGAGGAGGAGCGCCTGCGCCCCCGACAGGAGGGCGTCGATGTCGACGGGCAGGGCGTCCTCGTCGACCTCCTCACCCTGGCCGATCTGCACCAGCCGCCGGCCGTCGATGTCGACGGTGACGATCTCGCAGCGCGAGCCGCCGGGCGCGGCCCGGATGAGCTCGACGTCGAGGCCAGCGCGGGTCAGGGCGGCGCGGGCGAACGCGCCCATGCTGTCGGAGCCGGCCCAGCCGCCGAGGCGGCCGCGGCAGCCCAGGGCCTGGGCGGCGCGCACCGCCACCGCGACCCCGGCGCCGGGCGACAGCGAGACCGCGGCCAGCTCGCCGGCGTCACCGGAGCCAGCCTCGGGCACGCGGCGCGCCAGGGCCGACACCGAGACGCCCAGGCGTCCCAGCCCGGCCACGACCGGCCGGCTCCCGCCACCCCCGAGCGTGGGGTAGGTCACCTGCACAGCCTATCACGAGCCCGGAAGTCAGCGGGATGACGGGGATCGTCCCCGGTCGGCCGGCGCGCCGGGTGGGGATCGTGTATAGCCAGGACGTGGGCGACCCCGGGCAACCCGCGCGACCCGGAGCCGGTCCAACCGGCACCGAGGACCCCGTGCCCCACGTGCGCGCCGCCACCGATCACGACATCCCCCGCCCGCGACCCCTGGTCGCCACCCCGGTCACCGACGATCGCGAGCTGGTCGCCGCCTGCCAGCGCGGCGAGCGTCGCGCCATGGAGGCGCTCTACCACCAGTACCGGCGCCGCGTGTTCGGGCTCTGCCATCGCATCGTCGGCCCGGTCGAGGCCGAGGAGGTGGCGCAGGACGTCTTCGTGCGGGTCTTCCGCGGCCTCGGCAACTTCCGCGGCGACTCGCAGCTCGGCACCTGGGTCTACCGCCTCGCGGTCAACGCCGCGCTGACCCACGCCGGCAAGCAGAAGCGTCGGGCGGAGGTCGGCGACGACGACCTCGAGCACGTCGCGGCGCCGCCCGCGGTGCTGCGCGACCCGCGGCTGTCCGATCGGGTCGAGGCGGCGATGCGCCGGCTGCCGGCCGGGTACCGCGCGATCCTGGTCCTGCACGACGTCGAGGGCCTGTCGCACGAGGAGTGCGCCGCGATCCTCGACTGTCGAGTGGGGACGTCGAAGTCGCAGCTCCACAAGGCGCGCGCCCGCATGCGCGAGCTGCTGGGCCCGGCCCTGGCCGCCGAGCGCGCCGCGAGCGCCGCGTCCCCGTCCGCATCCGCGCCGGGCCAGGGTCCGGAGGAGGCGGCGTGAGCTGCGCCGCCGTCCAGCGCGAGCTCACCGCGTATCTCGACGGCGAGCTCGACACCGCGAGCGCCAGCGCGCTGCGCGGCCACCTGCGGCTGTGTCCGGACTGCCGCGCCGCCGCCGAGGACCACGCCGCGATCCGCGATCGGCTGGCCGAGCTCGAGCGGCCCGAGCCGCCGCCGGCGCTGTGGGACGGGGTCCTGGCCCGGCTGGGCGAGGCGGAGATCGCGGACGCCCGCCGCCCGCGGTGGGCGCGCCTCCTCGAACGCCTCCGTCCCCACCTGGTCCCGGCCGGGCTCGCCGCCACCGCCTGCGCCGTGGCCGTCCTCGTCATCCAGCTCCGGGCCGAGGACGACGCGGCGCCCGCCGGCCCGGTCGTCGGCGAGCGCGCCACCGCCGGCGCGCCGGGCGCCGGGGGCGCGGACCCCGACGGCGCCGCGCTCGACGTGGCGCGCGGCGCGGCGCTGGGAGGGGGGAACTCCGGGGGGGCGGACCCCGGCCGAGGGGACCGGGCGGTCCCCTTCACGACGCTCGACGCGACCGCGGAGCTCGCCGCCGAGGCCGCGCGGCTGGAGGAGCGCTGGCGGGTCACCACCGCCGAGCTCCTGCCCCTGGCCCGGGGCGAGCTGCGGGGCACCGCGCGCCGTCGCTTCGATCGCGAGGTCGCCGCGCTGCAGGCCCAGGTGCTGCGCACCCCGGCCGGCCGCGATCGCGACCGCGCCTGGCACGCGCTGGTGATGTTCCTCGAGCGCGCCGCCCTCGGCGAGGTGCAGGTGGCGGTGCACCCGTGACCCGCCAGATCGGGGCGGACGGCGCGACCGGCGCGACCGGCGTGACCGGCGCGCCGCGGACCGCGGTCGCCGCCGCCCTCGCCGCCGTCGCCGCGGTCGTCGCGGTCGCCGCCGCGCCGCCCGCCGCCGCCCAGGGGCGGCCCGACGACGACGGCGGCGCCGTGATCGAGCGCGCCGAGCTGACCGTCGGCCCCTCGCACAAGCCGATCCGGGCGGTCGCCATCGACAACCTCCTCGGCGACGTCCACGTCGAGGGCCACGACGGCGACAGCGTCACGATCGTCGCCGTCAAGCAGGCGCCCGACGTCGACGCCCTCGAGCGCCTGCGCGTGACCCTGGTGCCCGATCCCGACGGCACGGTCCGCCTGACCACCACCCTCGGCGACGGCCGCGAGCGACCGCGCACCGCGCTGGGCAGCCTGCGCCTCGACCTCACGGTGCGGGTGCCGCGCGCCGCCCGGGTCGCCGGCCGGGTCGGCAGCGGGCGGCTGGTCGTCAAGCACGTCGACGGCGGCGCCGAGCTCGACGCCGGCGCCGGCACGATCGTCGTCCAGAACGTGGCCGGCCGGGTGCTGGCGCGCTCGGTCGACGGCGACCAGTCGTTCACGACGGTGTTCGGCGATCTGGACGTCCACGCCGTCGACGCCGCCCTCGCCCTCGACACCATCCGCGGCCGCATGCTGCGCGCCCAGCTCCACTCCGGCTCCATCGACGCCCGGCGGGTGGCCTCGCGCGACGTCCGCCTGCAGACCATCGACGGCGACATCCGCGTCGACGCCGAGCCCGGGGGCTGGGCCCAGGGCAAGGGCGCGATCGTGGTGTCGAGCCTGCGCGGCGACGTGGCGGTGACGGTGCGGGCCACGGTCCGCCTCAGGGTCCGCGCCCGCGCCGGCGGCCAGGTCGTGCTGGCCGGCGCCGTCACCCGCGGCGGCCGCGATCGCTGGGTCGAGGGCCAGTTCGGCCAGGCCGGGCGCCCCAGCCAGCTCGGCACCGTCCGCCTCGAGTCGCGCTTCGGCGACGTCGCCTTCTCGGTCGCCGACCCCGACGCGCCCTGACCCACCGGGTCGCGGCCCTCGCCCGCGAGAGCGATTGAGTTCCCCGGTCGCGGGCCCTAAGCTCCAGCGATGGAGCCGTCCTCGACCCTCGCCGCCGCGCCCCCGCGCGTGGCCGAGCTCGCCCACGCCGCGGTCGAGTACGTGCGCCGCGCCATCGGGCTCGAGCTGGCCTACGACAGCGACACCCTGCCGCTCCTCGACCACTACCTGCGCAA
Organism: uncultured delta proteobacterium; assembly: GCA_900696455.1. Taxonomy (GTDB): domain Bacteria; phylum Myxococcota_A; class Polyangia; order Haliangiales; family Haliangiaceae; genus UBA2376. Next base: position 15,431 of record CAADGB010000258.1, on the reverse strand, counting down.
CGTCCCCGACGATCAGCCGGCCACGGTCGAGCTGGTCGCCACCACCTCGGGCGCGTACTTCGGCGAGGTGGTGCGGCGGCGCCTGGGCGGGCGCTGGGACGTGTCCGCCGAGGACATCACCGAGTGGCGGATCATCCTGCCCACCGGGCTGCACTTCTGCCCGGCCGGCTTCGCCGCCGCCGCCATCGTCCGCGCCGACCTCGACGATCTCGACACCACCCTGGACGCCCCGCCGCGCATGCGGCCGTTCGTGGAGCAGGCGCTGGCGCGCATGAGCGACGTGACCGAGGACGACTACTACTCGCTGTGCGGCCGCCTCGACACCCTCGAGCACGTCCACGAGGTGCTGGTGGCGGTGGCGGCGCGCCTCCTGGGCAAGGAGCGGGGGGAGGACGCGCCCGACGACGTCGATGGGGATGGCGGGGATCCGGACGGCGGCGAGGACGCCGCGGGCGGCGAGGGCGTCGCCCCCGGGAGCGCCGACGACCTCGACGAGCCGCCCGGCGGCCCCCTCAACTGACGCCCCGCCGCGGCCAGCCGCGACGCCGGCGCGCCCGGTCGCGGCGACGAGCCGCGACCCGAGATGTGATATGCCCTCGGGTATGGCCATTGCTCGGGGCCGGGAGCGCGCGCCCTCCCACAACGCGTATCGCGGCGCGATCGGAACCACCCGCCAGAGCTCGGTGCTGGTGACGCTGCCCGGCGGCGAGATCGTCGCCGCCCGCGTCCACGTCGGGGTCGACGTCAACGCCGAGCCCGAGCTGGGGCAGCGGCTGCTCGCCGACCTGCCCGAGCGGGCCCTCAACACCGTGCGCGCCACCGACGGCACGCTGGTCGCGATCCACGTCCCGGTCGTCTACCACGACCCGGTCAACGAGGTCCTGGCCCTGGTCCTGCCCGAGGGCGACCGCCACCGCGAGCTCGAGGCCCGGGCCCAGCTCTTCCTCGAGCTGGCGCGCGACACCCAGGCCGCGGTGCCGCGGTACGTGCGCGAGTTCGCCGTCGTCTTCGGCGCCGCCGGCCTGCGCGCCCACCTCGAGCAGCTCGCCGAGCGCTCGCTGGGCGAGCAGCGCGCCGCCGACACCGCCCGCGAGCACGATCGCGAGCGCCAGGCGCTGGAGCGGCGGCGGACCGAGCCCGCCACCCGCGAGGGCGAGCTCGAGCGCCGCGCCGAGGAGCTGGAGCGCCGCGCCGCCGAGCTCGAGCGCCGGGCCAGCGAGCAGGACCGCCGCACCCGCGAGCACGAGCGCCGCGCCGCCGAGCTCGACGTCGCCAACGTCGAGCTCGATCGCAAGCTGGGCGAGGCCGATCGCCTGCGCGCCGAGATGGAGCGCACGCGGGCCGAGATGGATCGCGCCCGCCTCGAGCTGGAGCGCGAGCGCCGCCGCCGCGGCGAGGGCGGGGCGGCCGTGCCCGACGCCCGGCCCGACAGCGAGCTGCCGACCCGGCCGGTGGCGGCGCTCGACGACGGCGACGACGAGCCGTCCCAGGTCGTGGCGGCGACCACGGTGGCGCCGCCGCCGGCGGCGCCCGGCCCCGGCGAGCAGACCGACGATCACACCAACCCGTTCGACCTGCTCGACGAGCGCGAGGCCCCGGCCCTGCCGCCGTCCGCCGATCCGCTCACGACCACCACCGCCGACGCGCCCGTGGGCGACGGCGACGCCTGGATCGAGGCGTTCGTCGGCGGCGGCGGCCGCGCCGCGACCACGATCGACGACGGCCGGGTGCGGGTGGCGGTGCGGGTGCCGGCGACCAGCGCCGCGCCGTTCACCACCTCGCCCCTCGACGTCCGCGTCCTGCTCGTCCGCCAGCCCGAGTACCCGCTGGTGGCGCTGGTGATCGGGACGCCGGCGGCCCTGCGCGGCGTGGGGCCGGCCCACCGCGTGGTGGTGCCGCTCGACGTCGCCAGCGACGGCGATCGCCGTCTCCTGACCGCGCTCGAGCGCGACTTCGCCTTCGAGCTCGAGGTCGTGGTCGAGCGCCGGCGCCTGCGCCGCGCGCGTCTGCGCGCGCCGCTCACCGAGAACGTGGGCTACGTGCTGCGCGCCGCCGGCGATCACCTGCGGGCGGTGCCGGCGGCCAGCGCCAGCTTCGCCCTGGCGCTGGCGGCGGTGATGGCGCCCGGGTTCGATCTGCTCGGCCTCCAGCACCCCGAGCACGGCGAGCTGCGCGCCGACAAGCTGGAGGCGCTGGCCACCGCCAACCAGGTCCGGCGCGCCCTGGCCATCGCCCGCCGCTTCATCAAGCCGGCGCGCGAGGACTACCTGGTCACGGTGCGCGGCTTCCCGCTGCCGCGCTGGCACGCGCTGCGCGCCGCGGTGCTGACCCAGGCGGTGGCGATGGGGCTGTGGACCGGCCCCGAGCTGGCCCAGGCCGCGGTGTCCGAGGGCCTGGCCCGCTCGCGCAAGGATCTGGTCGGCAAGCTCGAGCAGGGCTTCACCGCGCTCCTGGCCGACGCCGTGGCCAACGATCTCGATCCCGACGCGATCGAGGACAACCGCAAGGCGCTGGCCGAGGAGGCGCGGTCGCTGGGGCTGGCCGCCAGCGGCGGCGTGGTGGTGAGCGACGCCGAGCCGGTGGCCTCGGGCACGATCGCGCCGCGGGCGGCGACGCCGGCGCCGGCGCGCGATCGCTCGCTGCCCGAGCTGGTGGCCATGCTCGACGACCGGGCGCGCCGCGTCGACGCCGCCCTCGAGCTGTGCGAGCGCGGCGCCGCCCAGGCGGTGCGACCGATCATGAACGCGGTCCGCCGCATGGGCCGGGCCGAGGCGGTGCGGGTGCTGGGCGCGATGGTCAAGCTGGGGCCGGCGGCGGCGCCGGCCCTGACGGCGGGGCTGGCCAGCAGCAAGGCGTTCCTCCGCCACGGCTGCGCGCTGGCGCTGGCGCTCCTGCGCACCGAGGCCGGGACCGAGGCGGTGGTCGACGCGCTGCTCGCCGAGCCCACCGAGATCTGGCGCGAGATCGCGCGCGCGGTCGGCCACGTCGGGCCCGGCGCGCTGATGCCCCTCGCCGCCCGCCTGGGCCGGATGGGCGACGGCGCCGGCGCCGCCGAGCGCGAGCGCATCGCGTGGGCGATGGCCCACGTCGGCGTGCGCGGCGGCCGGGCCGCGGTGGCGACCTTGGCCAGCGGCCACAGCCCGGTGGCGGCGGTGGCGGCGATGGCGCTCGAGCGGGTGGAGCCGGCGGCGCGCGACGACGTCCACGGCCGGGGCCCGGCGCGCGAGGTCACGGTCAACCGCGCCTTCTCGCGCCGCTTCTTCGAGGCCCTCGAGCGCGGCCTGCCCGAGGTCGCCGCCGGCGAGCTCGAGGCCCTCGACGCCTCGGGCCCGATGGAGATGCTCGACGAGGCCGACCTCCTCGACGACGTCGATCTCCTGGCCGAGGCCGACCTCGCCGACGGCGACGGCGACGGCGGTGACGGCACCGAGGACGAGCTCGACGAGGCAGATCTCCTGCCCGGATAGGACGATCCCGCCGCGCCGCGGCGCGCGCCGCACGTGACGACCGTGAGGCCGCGCCCGGTCGCGCAAAACCGGGTATCATTTTCAATCGACCGGGAGCCCGGTCCAGCCGTCCATGCGCATCGGGATCTTCAGCGACGTCCACGCCAACATCGAGGCCCTCACGGCGGTGATGGAGGCCTTCAAGAGCGAACGCATCGACGACTACGTCTGCATCGGCGACACCGTCGGCTACGGCGCCTCGCCCAACGAGTGCTGCGACATCATCCGCGAGGTCGCGAAGTTCACGATCCTCGGCAACCACGACGCCGCGGTCGCCGGGCGGATGGACTACTCGTACTACTACGACGCCGCCCGCCACGCCCTCGACCTCCACGCCCGCCAGCTCACGCCGACCAACATGGCCTGGCTCAAGGGCCTGCCCTACGAGCGGCGCGAGGGCGAGGTCACGTTCTGCCACGGCTCGCCCATCAACCTCGAGGAGTTCGAGTACATCTTCTCCACCGAGCAGGCGGCGCGCTGCCTCGACATCTGGGACGAGCTCAACACCGTCACCTTCATCGGCCACTCCCACCTCTGCAAGTCGTTCGCGCTGTCGCGGGACGACGTCTTCGAGGTCGTGGCCCAGAAGTTCACGATCCGCCCCGACCACCGCTACATCATCAGCGTCGGCTCGGTCGGTCAGCCCCGCGACTACGACAACCGCGCCAGCTACACCATCTACGACACCACCGAGAAGGTCTTCGAGTTCAAGCGCGTGCCCTACGACATCGACGCCTCGGCCCAGAAGATCTTCGCCAGCGATCTCGAGCGCAACTTCGGCAACCGCCTGTTCCTCGGCGTCTAGGCCGAAACCCAGGGGTCCGGCCGCGCCACAGCGCAGCGAACGCGTTCGCCGCAGAGCTGCTGGCGCCGCGCGCGTTCCTCGTGAGGAATGCGCCGCAGGATGGATTCTGGTCGGAGGCGCTCGTCATGCAGCTCGCGCGGCACTGCGCGGTAGACGTACGTGTCATCGAACACCAGATCGCCAACCGTGAACTGGGCGTGATCGCCGCCTAGCCGGACCAGGCCTCCGAGGGATCCGCGCTGGCGTCAGCGCCCGATCGCGGCCGGGCGGAAGTCGAGGGGCGCGGCGGCGGCGGCGCGCGCGGTCTCGGCGTCGATGACCCCGGCCCGCCGCATCGCGCGCAGGATCACCGCCACCCGCTCCGCGGTCTCGGCGTCGAGGCCGCGGTGGCGGACGAGGCGGGCCGACGCCGAGCGCGGCGCCGGGGTGATCGCGGCCAGGAACGCGGTCTCGCGCACGGTCAGGTCGCGGGCGGCCTTGCCGAACCAGTGGTGGGCGGCGGCGCCGACGCCGAAGACGCCGGGGCCGAGCTCGATGACGTTGAGGTAGCGGGCGAGGATCGTCCGCTTGTCGAGCACCGCCTCGAGGCGCCAGGTCAGGACCGCCTCGTGCAGCTTGCGCAGCAGCGTGCGGCGGTGGTCGAGGAAGGCGTTCTTCACCAGCTGCTGGCTGATCGTCGAGCCGCCGCGGGCGAAGCGGCGCTCGCGCAGGTCGACCTCGAGGCTCTTCTCGATCTGGTCGAGATCGAAGCCGCGGTGGTCCCAGAAGCGAGCGTCCTCGGCCGCCACCCAGGCGCCGCGGACGTGGGCGGGCAGGGTCGCGAGCTCGACCCAGGCGCCGAGCCCGGGGCCGACCACGGCGCGCTCGCCGCCGGGGAAGGTGTGGGGCGCGGCGCCGGCCAGGGCCCGCGGATCGGCGGCCGGCGGGTCGGCGACCACCACGCAGGTCCGAGGATCGAGATCGAGATCGAGGGCGACGCCGTCGGCGCCGGGGTCGTCCAGCTCGAAGGCCAGCCGACCGCGCCCGGCCAGCGTGCCGCGCACGACCAGCTCGTCGAGCGGCCCGCGCAGGGACGGCGGCAGGGCGTCGATGAGCGCCCGGCAGTCGCCGGGGGCCAGGGTCAGCGTGACCTCCGCCGCCGCCACCCGGCGGCCGGCGGCGCGCACCCAGCCCGCGGCGTCGAGCGCGAGGGCGCCGCGGCGCAGCCGCACGGCGCGGGCCTCGAGCCGGCCGCCGCCGGCGACCAGGTCGAGCGCGAGCTCGCCGTCGAGCGGCACCGGCACCTCGGCGACCGCGGGGTGATCCAGCCACGCGCCGGTCACCGCCACCTCGCCGACCACCGCCACCGTCGCGGGGGCCTGGTCGTGACCGGGGCCGTGGGCCAGGGTCAGGGAACCGCTGGCGTGGGCGCCGTCGACGGTCACGCCGGCGGGCGCGAGCGCGCCCAGCACCGCCAGCGGCACCCGGTCGCCGGTGACGGTGAGGGCGGCGGCCGGCCCGGTGCGGCGCAGGGCCAGGGCGAGCTGGCGGGGCGCGCCGCGATCGTCGACCTCCGCGGTGACCCGCCAGTCGCCGCCCGGGCGATCGCGGACCAGGTCGAGCGCGCTCGCCACCAGGCGAGCGTCGCCGGCGACCACCTCGGCGCTGCCGCCCACCGCCACCACGCGATCGATCGTCAGCGCCGGCAGCCGGACGTCGGCGCCGACGCGGCGCAGCCCGGCGCGCACCTGGTACGGGCCGAGCGCGGCGGTCATGGTGGCGGCGCCGCTCACGACCCGCACGCCGCCGGCCTGGGGGTGGAGCTCGACGTCGCGCAGGCTGACCCGGGCGCCGCCGACGGTCGCGATCAGGTCGCCGCCCGAGACCACGACGCGGCGGAGCCGGCGGCCGGCGCCGGACCGGCGCGCGCCGCCCGCGCGCACGGTGGCGGCGGCGCGCGCCAGCACGTCGTGCCAGTCGCTGTGGCCGTCGGCGTCGATCTGCGCCCGCACCCGGGGGCGATGGACGCGGATCTCGTCGGCCGACAGCGCCCCCGCCAGGAGGCTGTCGAGCGAGACCGCGGCCTCGATGGCGTCGGCGCGCAGGAGGTCGCCGATCACGACGTCGCGCAGGCGGAGGGCGCCGGTGAGGTCGGCCTCGACCCCGCCCACCGCCACCGGCTGGCCGGTGGCGCGGCCGAGCGCGGGCACCAGGCGATCCTGGATCTGGCGGTCGAGGTGGTGCGCCAGCGCGCGCGGGACGACGACCGCCACCGCGCAGGTGGCGCCGACCAGGGTGCGCTCGCGGCGGGTGAGCACCGGCGAGCCTAGTGATGCTCGACGCCGGCGCGGCGGTCGTCGCCGTCGAAGGCGCGGCGGGTGAGGCGGCGCTCGCCGCGCGGCCGGCGCGAGGGCAGGGTGGCGGCGAGGACGACGGCCTCGCACAGCTCGCCGAAGGAGATGCCGGCGGCGTCGGCGATCTTGGGCAGGAGGCTGGTCGGGGTCATGCCGGGCACGGTGTTGACCTCGAGCACGTACTCGTTGCCGGTGTCGGCGACGATGAGATCGACGCGGGTCGCGCCGCGGCAGCCGAGCGCGAGGTGGGCGCGCACCGCCTGGGCGAGGATGCCGCGGTAGCGCTCGGGCGACAGCCGCGGCGGGATGAAGTACTCGCTGCCGCCGCGCTGGTACTTGGCGGTGTAGTCGTAGAAGCCGGCGCGCGGCGCGATCTCGACGGCGCCCAGGGCGCGATCGCCGAGCACCGCCACCGAGACCTCGCGGCCGGCGATGTAGCGCTCGACCAGGATCTCGCCGTCGAAGCAGGCCGCGGCCTCGAGCGCCGCCACCAGCTCCGACTCGCCGTTCACGATCGCCACCCCGACCGAGCTGCCCTCGCGGGCCGGCTTGACCACGCCCGGGTAGCCGAAGTCGCCGTGGCGCGCGATCGGGTCGTCGTCGTCGGGCGCCGCCACGTAGTAGGCCGGGGTCGGCAGGTTGTGGAGCCGGAACAGCTCCTTGGCCTTGACCTTGTGCATGGCCAGCGCCGAGGCCAGCACGTCGGAGCCGGTGTACGGGATGCCCATGGTCTCGAGCAGGCCCTGGACGCAGCCGTCCTCGCCGTAGCGCCCGTGGAGCGCGATGAACGCGACGTCGATCGACGCCTGGCGCAGCACGAGGTCGAGGTCGCGATCGACGTAGATGGGCTCGGCGCGATAGCCGAGGTCGCGCAGCGCGACCAGCACGGCCTCACCGCTGCGCAGCGAGACCTCGCGCTCGCTCGACAGGCCACCCATCAGGACCCCGATCTTGTGATGCTTCATGACGCGACTCCTCGGGACGGTGCTCGACCACGGGTACAGCAAGCCGGGTGCCAGGCGCGCGCCGCCGCACTTCCAGGCAGTTGGCGGACGCTGCGGCGCCCGTGACACAGCGCGAACGTCTCGTGAAGGACGCTACGGAGCCGGCGCCGTGCGGGCAACTTTTTGTCGTGGAGTCGCCGGCTTGACGTGCCGGCGGGGGAAGGCTATCCACGCCCCCGCCATGGCCAAGAGCGACAAGCAGGCGGACAAGAGCGACAAGGCGGACAAGGCCAAGCCCAAGGCGGCCCGGACCACGCGTGCCCGCGCGGCCAAGGAGGCCAAGCCGGAGGCGAGCGCCCGGCCCAAGGCGGCCAAGGCGGCCAGGCCGGCCAAGGCGCCCAAGCCGGCGGCCAAGGCCACCGCCGCGGCCGACAAGCCGGCGCGCAAGCCCGCCGCCGGTCGCGCCGCTCGCAAGCCCAAGGCCGAGCCCCAGGTCGAGCTGGCGCTGGAGGGCGAGCTCCTCGAGGGCTTCGCGCCGGCGCCCGGCGCCGCGGACGAGGCCGCGCTCGCCGACGACGACGAGGACGCGCTGCACGAGCGGCTGGTGGCCGAGGCCGCCGAGCTGGCGGAGGAGCCGCGGGTCGCCGCGACGGCGGACGATGACGGCGACGAGCCCCCGCCCGCGCGCTCCCCCGAGGAGCAGGAGCTGGCGACGCTCTACGGCGACGAGCTGGCCGCGGCGCCGCCGGCGGCGGCCCACGCCGAGTACAGCGACCGCCAGACCGCCGACGAGGATCGCGCGATGCTCCCCGAGATCAACGGGCGGGTCGAGCGCCAGAAGCGGTGGGAGGAGCGGCGCGAGCAGCGCCGGCAGCGCCGCGATCAGGAGCGGTCGCGGCGGCAGGGCCGTCACGAGGGCGGCGAGCGCCCGGCCCACGCCGATCGCGAGCGCCACGGCGGCGGCGCCGCCGGCGGAGAGCGTCCCGACCGCGGCGAGCGCGGCGACCGCGGCGAGCGCGGCGACCGCGGCGAGCGCGCGCCGGTGCCGGTGGCCGACCGCCTGCCCCAGGTGGTGGCGCCGCGCCCCGAGGGCCAGCCCCTCGACGACGCCGGCGTGATCCGCGTCGGCAACTCGCTGGGCGACGCCGCCTGGTCGGTGTTCGCGTCGATCAAGGGCGCCCAGCCGATGCCGGTGCGGCAGCTCGCCGGGATGATGCGCAAGCGCGGCCTGCTCGACGGCGATCCCGAGGTCCTGTGGCCGCACCTCAAGGCGGCGCTCCTCGGCGACGAGCGCAGCTACAAGAGCCTGGGCCTGCGCCCGCGCATCGTCTATCGCGGCCGCGACCTGTTCGCGCCCGGGCCGGTGGCGGTGAGCCCGACCGCCGAGGCCGAGGCCGAGCTGGCGCGCGCGCTGTCGGTGATGGCGGTGGCGACCCACCGCACCCTCAAGGACAAGATCGCGAGCGCCAGCCAGGCCGGCTTCGAGCGCCTGGTCCACGCCTACCTGGTCTCGGCCGGCTTCCGCGACATCTCCTGGGTCAAGCGGGTCGAGGGCATCAGCTACGCCACGGCGCTGCCGCCCGAGGGCGCGACCCAGGTGCTGATCAGCGCCCGCTCGGGCGCCGCGCCGGTCGACCGCCGCGGCGTCGGCGAGCTGCGGGTCGGCGTCGAGGCCAAGCAGCTCCTCGCCGGCTACCTGTTCGCGGCCCGCGAGCTGTCGGCCGACGCCGAGCGCGAGCTCGAGCGCAACGGCCGCTCGATCACGGTCGTCGCCGGCGACGCCTTCGTGTCGGCGCTGCTGGCCTCGGGCGTGGGCGTGGTGACCGCGGCGGCGCCGGTGCGCTACGTCGACGATCAGCTCCTGACCGAGCTGCTCGCCGGGTAGCGCCGGCCGTGGTGCGCTGGCGCTGGCTGGGCCGGCTCGGGCATCCCGAGGCGGTCGCGCTCATGGCGGCGACCCGCGAGCGGGTGCTGGCCGGCGACGACGACGCGCAGGAGCTGCTCCTGTGCGAGCACCCGCCGACCGTGACCCTGGGGCGGAGCGCCGATCGTGGTCACGTCGTCGCGCCGCCGGCGCTGCTCGCCGCCCACGGCGCGATCGTGGTCGAGACCTCGCGCGGCGGCGACGTCACCTACCACGGGCCGGGGCAGGTCATGATCTACCCGGTGGTGCGGGTGCGCCGCGGCGTGGTCGCGTTCCTCGCCGAGATCGCCGGCGTGCTGGCGGCGACCGCCGCCGACCTCGGCGTGCCGGGGGCGGCCTGGCGGCGCGAGCCGGCCGGGCTCTGGCTCGACGGCGCCAAGCTCGCGGCCTGCGGCCTCCACCTCCGCCGCCAGGTCGCGAACCACGGCTGGGCGTTCGACGTCGCGACGCCGCCCGCGATGTGGCAGCTCGTCGTGCCGTGCGGGCTCGCCACCCCGGTGGTGTCCCTCGATCGCGCGCGGCGGGCGCGTGGGCAGGGGGCGGCGCCGCCGGTGGCCGAGGTCGCGGCCCGGCTGGGTCCGGCGCTGGCGGCGCGCTGGTCATAGCCGGCGGGTAGAGTCGCGCCCATGCGGGTCGCCTGCCTCTACAACAACGACTTCGAGCTCGTGCCCGGCGCCACCGCCGACGCCGCGGCGGTGCGGGCCTCGGCCGAGGCCATCCACCGGGCCCTGGTCGACGCCGGCCACGACGCCACGCTGGTGACCCTGCACGGCCGCGATCTGATCCAGGTCCTGGGCCGGCTCGACGCCGAGCGCCCCGAGCTGGTCTTCAACCTGTGCGAGTCGCTGTGCGGCGTCGCCGCCAACGAGGTCGCGGTGCCGGCGGTGCTCGATCTCTACGGCCTGCCGTACACCGGCAGCGACGCTGCGGCGCTGGCCCTCGCCCTCGACAAGCCGCGCACCAAGGACGTCCTCCTGGGCCGCGGCATCGCCACGCCGCCGTACCGGGTGATGGCGCGCGAGGCCGACGTCGCGCGGGTGGCGGCCGAGCCGCTGGACTACCCGTGGTTCCTCAAGCTGGCCAACGAGGACGCGTCGGTGGGCATCACCGAGGCCAACGTCGTCGCCGACGGCGCCGCGCTGGCGGCGCGGGCCCGCGCGCTGCTCGCCGAGTTCGGCTCGCCGCTCCTGGCCGAGCGCTACGTCCCCGGGCGCGAGGTCAACGTCACGATCCTCGGCAGCGGCGAGACCGTCCGCTTCCTGCCGCTGCACGAGATCGACTTCGCCGCGATGCCGCCGGGGCGGCCGCACATCGTGAGCTTCGCCGCCAAGTGGGACGAGCAGCACGTCGACTACGCCGGCACCAAGCCGGTGCCGCTGCGCGACGCGCCGCCGGCCCTGGTCGCCGCCGTCGAGCGCACCGCGCGGGCGGCGTGGGACGCCATCGGCCTGCGCGACTACGGTCGCGTCGATCTGCGGGTCGACGCCGCCGGCACGCCGTGGGTGATCGACGTCAACCCCAACTGCGACATCTCGCCCGACGCCGGCGTGGCCCGCGCGGCGGCCGCCGCCGGCCTCGACTTCCCGGCGCTCATCGACACCATCGCCAGGCTGGCGGTGGGGCGGCGGCGGGGCGCCGCGTGAACGTCCGCGCCGCGGCCGCCGGCGATCGCGACGCCCTCGCCCGCGTGATCGCCTCCGACGACACCTTCCGCCCCGACGAGGTCGCGGTCGCGCTCGAGCTGGTCGACCTCGCCCTGGCCGGCTCGACCGACTACGAGCTGCGGCTGGCGGTCGACGCCGACGGCGCGGTCCGCGGCTACGTCTGCTACGGGCCCACGCCCATGACCCGGCACACCTACGATCTGTACTGGATCGTGGTCGACGCCGCGGCCCGCGGCCTCGGGGTGGCCAGCCGGCTGGTGGCGGCGATGGAGGACGAGCTGCGGGCGCGCGGCGCCGGCCACGTCCGGGTCGAGACCAGCGAGACCGACGGCTACGGCGCCGCCCGCGCCCTCTACGCCCGCCTCGGCTACCCCGAGGCCTCGCGCCTCGACGACTTCTACGCCCCCGGCGACGCGCTCATCACCTACTATAAGCGGCTGTGACCGCCGCGCGCGTCCCCGGCCGGGCCACGCCCCCCACGCGGCGACGCGTCCGCGTCGGGCCCCGGGCCGGGCTCGCGCTCGCCGCCGCGGCGGTGGTCGTCGCCGGGTGTCGCGGTCGTGGCCCGGCCGACGACGAGCGCGCCCGCGCCGCGCCGGCCGCGGCGGCCCTCGACGCCGCCGGCGACGTCGCCGCCACGGCCACGGCGCCGCCGCCCACGATCGTCCTCGACGAGGTCGAGGTGCGCCTGCATGCCGCCGCCGAGGGCGCGCTGGCCTCCCGCGAGCTGGCGCGGGAGCTCGGCCGCTGCCTGGTCGACGGCCACGGCCTGGTGGCGCTGGCCGAGCAGGTCCCCGCCGGACGCGCGCCGCGCCACGCCCGCCTGCGGGTCGAGGTCCTGGCCCAGCCCCCGCCGCGCGGCGCCGGCAAGGTCACGGTCGTGATGGACGCCCAGCTCGAGTGGCGGCGCGGCGACGACGCGGCGCCGTCGGCCACCGCCACCGGCGACGCCTCCGTCGGCGGGGGGCGGGTCGACGTCGCGGTGCTGGCCGTCGCCCAGCGCCTGCGCGACGCGGTGTGCGCCGATCTCGCCGCGCGGGTCGCGGTGTGGGCCGCGGACGATCTGCGGCCGGCCCTGGCCAGCGACGATCCGGCGACGGTGCACTGGGCGCTGGTGCTGGTCGCCGAGCGCGGGCCGTCGCCGGGGCTGGCCCGCGAGGTGCTGCCCCACCTCCGCGGCGCGCCGCCGGTGCAGGCGGCGGCGGTGACCGCGCTGGTGGCGCTGGGCGATCCGGTGGCGGTGCCCGCGCTGACCGAGCTGACGGACCTCGGCGACCGCACCGCACTGACGACGATCGTGGAGGCGGTGATCGCGCTGGGCGGCGACGACGCCCGCGACTACCTGGGGGTCATGGCCAGCCACCGCGATCCGGAGATCGCGCGCCACGCCCGCGACGGGCTGGCGCGGCTCGATCGTCGCGCCGCGGCGGCGGCGATCCGGTAGCGCCGCGGCGGCGACGCCCGGTCATCGTCCCCGGCGCGCCGGCGGCCGGCCCGCCTCTCAGGATTCGTTGCGCCGCAGCTTCTTCTGCAGGCCGAAGCGCGACAGGCCGAGGAGGCGGGCGGCGACGGTCTGGTTGCCGCGGGCGCGCTCGAGGGCGGCGGCGAGGTAGGTGCGCTCGAGCGCCTCGCGCGCCGGGCGCAGGCGCAGATCGTCGCCGGGGGCGGGCGCGGCGGCCGGGGTGGCGGGCCGGGTCCGGACCGCCTCGGGCAGATCGGCCTCGTCGAGGACCTCGCCGCCCAGCGCCACCGCCCGGGCCAGCGCGTTCTCCAGCTCGCGCACGTTCCCCGGCCAGCCGTGGGCGTGGAGCGCGCGCCACGCCGCCCGGGTGAGCGCCGGCGGCCGCCCCGGGGCCAGGCGGCCCAGGAGGTGCTCGACCAGGAGCGGCAGGTCGGCCTTGCGATCGCGCAGCGGCGGCACCCGCACGCTGATGACCTCGAGGCGGAAGCGCAGGTCGTCGCGGAAGGCGCCCGCGGCCACCAGCTCGTCGAGCGGGCGCTGGGTGGCGGCGACGACCCGGACGTCGACCTTGCGCGTGCGATCGTCGCCGACCCGGCGCAGCACGCCGTCCTGGAGGACGCGCAGGAGCTTGGCCTGCATCGCCGGGCCGGTGTCGGCGATCTCGTCGAGGAACAGGGTGCCGCCGTCGGCGACCTCGAACAGGCCGCGGCGATCGCGGTCGGCGCCGGTGAAGGCGCCGCGGACGTGACCGAACAGCTCGCTCTCGAGGAGGTGCTCGGGCATGGCGCCGCAGTTGACGGCGACGAACGCCGCCGCCCGCCGCGGGCCGGCCTCGTGCAGGGCGCGCGCCACCAGCTCCTTGCCGGTGCCGCTCTCGCCGACGATCACCACCGGCGACACCACGCGGGCCGCGCGGGTCACCACGTCGAGAAGGCCGAGGATCTCCGGCGAGGCGCCGACGATGGCGTCGAGGCCGGGGCCCAGGCGATCGCGGCTCGCCGGCAGGCGCGCCCGCACCGCGGCCAGCTCGGCCTCGCGCTCCGCGACCTCGGCGCCGAGCCGGGCCGCCAGCCGATCGAGCTCGGCCTTCTGCCGCCGTAGCTCGTCGGCGTGGCGGGCGTTGTCGATGGCCAGGGCCGCGATGTCGGCGAGCTCGACCACGAGGCCGGTGGCGTCGTCGTCGAAGGCGCTGGGGCGCAGCCGGTGCTCGACGTAGAGGCAGCCGGTGACCTGGCCGCGGGGCGACAGCGGCACCGCCACCACCGAGCGCAGGCGGTGGGCGGCGACCGAGGCCGCCGCGCCGAACCGCTCGTCGACGCCGGCGTCGACGGTGACCACCGGCTCGCCGCTGGTGATGGCGCCGAGCGCGATCGAGCGTGACACCGCGGTCGGATCGGCGAGGGCGCCGGCGGCGAAGCCGCGGGCCACCACCACCTCGAGCTCGCCGGCCCGCGGCAGGAGGAGGAAGCCGCGCTCGGCCCGGGTCAGCTCGATCGCGGTGTCGATGACCTCGTCGAGCAGCCGCTCCAGCGAGGGCTCGGCGTGGAGGCGGCGCGACAGGGCGAGCAGCCGGCGCAGGCGCAGGGCCTCGACCTCGGCAGCCGGCGGCGCGCGATCGGAGCTGGTGGGCGGCGGCGCGGCCAGGCGGAGCAGGGCGACGGCGTCGGGATCGGTGGCGAGGCCGGCGCGGAACGCCACCGGGGTGTCGGCGACCAGGGCCGACCACACGCCGTGGGCGGCGCGGGCGCGGGCGCGGGCCTCGCCGCCGTCGCCGGCCTGGTCGGCGAGCGCGGCCGCAAGCCAGCCGGCGCGCCACGCCCGGTCGCGGCGATCCTCGGCCACGGCGCGGGTGGCCAGCGCCGCCAGCTCGTCGCCGAGGGTACGATCGGCGCCGCCGGCGCGGGCGAGCGCGACCCGCCCCCGGCACAGGAGCGTGCGATCGCGGTCGTCGGCGCTGGCATCGGCGGCGGCGAGGGCGGCCAGGGCGCGATCGGCGGCCGCCGGATCGCGGGTGGCGTCGCTCACCGCCAGGGCGCGCAGGGCGTGGCGCTCGTCGGCGAGACCGTGGGCGGCGGCGAGCGCGCGCGCCTCCTCGTAGGCCGCGGCCGCCGCTCCCGGCTCGCCGCGGCGACGGGCGACGTCGCCGGTCAGGAGGCGGGCGAAGACCGCGAGCTGGGGGCCGCGGGTCGCCGGCGCGACCTCGGTGGCGGCGCGGGCGGCCTCGGCCGCGGCCTCGAGCTGACCGACGGCGAGCAGCGACAGCCCGCGATCGATCTCGGCGGCGGCCCGCTCGGCGACCTGGCCGAGCGCCGCCAGGGCGGCGGTGGCGGTGGCGAGGACGGCGAGCGCCTCGCCGTGGCGACCGCGCTCGGCGAGGGTCGTGCCGTGGTTGAGCTCGGCGATGGCGGCGGCGTGGATGTCGCCGCCGGCGCGGGCCTCGCGGGCGGCGTCGCGGTAGCAGGCCGAGGCGCGCGCCAGGTCGCCCTGGTGCTGGGCGACCATGCCGCGCAGGGCGTGGGCGCGGCCGAGGAGCGCGCGGTCGCCGAGGCCGCGCGCGATCTCGAGCGCGGTGAGGAAGCGGGCGTCGGCGGGCGCCGGTTGATCCTGGTAGAGGAGGGCGGTGCCCGCGGCCTCGGCGCACAGGGCGCCGCCCGCGGTCGCCGGCAGGGGCCCGGCCGCCGCCAGCGCGTCGACGGCGGCCACCGCCTCGGCGTGGCGACCGCGCGCCACCAGCAGGCGGGCGTGGGCGCCGACGACCTCGGCGTCGCCCGGGACCTCGCGGGCGAGCGCGGC
>CAADGB010000257.1 GCA_900696455.1 uncultured delta proteobacterium | reverse complement strand
TCGCCGAGGCCCTGCCGCCGGAGCTGGTCGAGGCCCTGCCTCCCGAGCCGAGCGCGAGCCCGCCCGGTGAGGCTGGCGCCGGCGCCGCGGCCACGCCCGGCGGCGCGTCGCGCGGCGTGCGGCCGCTGGTGTTGGCGCCGCCCGAGCAGCCGGCGCTGCGCGCGGCCCAGCTCGCGGTCGTGCTCGACGGCGTCGACGCCACCCTGCACGGCGTCCGGCTGAGCTGGCCCGGGCGGCCGGGGCCGATCGGCTGGCGCTGGCCGGCGTGGGCGACGGCGACCGCGCTCGACGACGACCTCGCGGCGCTCGCCGCCCAGCTCGGTGACGGCGACGACGAGCTCACCCGCGCCGCCCGCCGCTGGCTCGCGGTCGCGCGCTCCGCGATCCCGCACCTGTCCGATCGCGTCGCGGCGTGGCCGCCGCCCGCCGATGGCAGCGAGGACCGGCTCGCGATCGAGCTGCGCGAGGCCTTCCACCGCCTGGCCACCGCCAGCCGCGAGCTCCACGCCGTCGTCGACGCCGCGCTGCCGCCGGCGGCGCCGGGCTCGCTGGCGGCGCTGGCGCGCGCGTGCCGGGTGGCGCCCCTGCTCGCCGGCCTGCCCCTGCGCGGGGCGGCGGCGCGCGGCGCGACGGTCGTCGAGCTCGACGGCCGGCTGCGCCCGCTGCCGCCGCAGGCGCCGCTGCCCGCCGGCAGCCTGCGCGCCCAGGCCGCGGCCTGCCTGCAGGCGGCGAGCGCCCACGCCGCGGTGCGCGAGGGTCCGCCGCTCACCGCGACCGACGTGCGCGCCCTGGCCCTCGCCGGCGCGATCGGCAGCGGGCTCCTCGACGAGGAGCTGCGCCGCGCCGATCCGGCCACCGAGCGCGGCGTCTTCGTCAGCCGCGCCCCGCTCCTCGCCCAGCAGTCGTCCTACCTGGCCGCGCTCCGCCGCGCCCACGATCCGGCGCTGCGCCCGCCGCCCTGATCACCGCGCGCCCGCCGCCACCGCGCGTCGCGCCGCCGCCAGGCTCGCGTCAGAGCGTGTGAAGGAATCACACGCTCTGGTCGATCGGTGGGTCCCGGCGAGGACGCCGGTGCCGACCTGCGTCGGAGCAGATCGCCTCGGCTCAGCCCTTGAGGCCGTGCTTCTGCTTGATCTGGTCCATCACCCGGGCGTACTCGACGTCCCACGCGTCGGTGCCCTCCTGCAGGTTCTTGAGGCGGGCGCGGACCTCGCCGTCGAGCTCGTCCTCGACCGCCATGTGCTTGCGCAGGATCTCCTTGAGCTTCTTGCGCAGGACGGCGTCGTCGGCGTAGACCTCGTCGACGTTGCGGCTCTGCATGAAGGTCTCGACGAGCTGGTTGGTGATCCAGGTGATCCCCTCCTCGCCCAGGCCGAACTCCTTCTGCTCGGCGAGCTGACGCTTGGTGCGGGCGAGGTGGGCGTGGGGCAGGCCGCGGATCTCGAGGATGTCCTTGGCGCGCTCGGACAGCTCCTTGTCGACGCGGATGTACTCCTTGAGCACGGCCGCGGCGTCGAGGGTCGCCTCGTGGGGGTCGGTGACCTCGAGGTCGCCGTCAGCGGTGAGCTTGGTGATCACCTCGCTGGCGATGGTGTCGACCTTGGCCGGATAGAGTCGCATCGGGGGCGGACTGTACGGGCCAGGCACGGCTTTCGCAAGGCGCCGACCCCGCCTATTCTCGTCGAGGTGAGCGCTTCTTCACCACCTGCGCCATCGCCGGCGCCGCCCCCGCGCAAGCTGGTCGTCGCCGGCCTCGTCGTCGACGACGACGGCCAGATCCTCATCACCCGGCGTCGCGCCGATCAGGCCCTGGGCGGGCTGTGGGAGCTCCCCGGCGGCAAGGTCGAGCCCGGGGAGGCGCCGGCGGCGGCGCTCGCGCGCGAGCTCGCCGAGGAGCTGGGCGCGGCGGTGGAGGTCGGCGGGGTGTGGGACGTGCTCCACCACCTCTACCCGGACTTCGAGCTGGTCATGATCGTCTACCGCTGCCGGCTCCGCCCCGGCGAGGTGGCGCGCGCGGTCGAGGTCGCCGACCTGCGCTGGGTGCCCGCCGCGGCCGTCGGCGATCACGACCTCCTCCCGGCCGACCGCCCGCTGGTGGTCCGGCTCGTCGCCGAGGGCCCACCCCCCTGGTCGCCGTCGCCGCCCCGGTAGTTTGACCGCGCGCCGAGCCGGCGCCTACAATCGACGGCAATGGAAGGCCGCGCCAAGGTCACGAAGGAGGTCCTCTGCGAGGAGGCCCGCTTCATCCTCGCCAACGTCATGGCCGAGGCGCGCTACGGGCGGCAGAACCGCTTCGACGACATCCGCCGGGTGTGCGAGGGCGCGGTCTCGATCCCGTTCGGCGAGTACGTCTCGTTCCTCGAGAAGTCGGGGTACCTGCGCCAGGATCGCAACGGCGACTCGCTCGAGGTCACGCCCGAGGGCGAGGAGGTCGTCAACGGCGGCGGCCTGACCGAGTTCACCGAGCGCGCGGTCAACCACTTCAAGAAGCTGCGGCAGACCCGGACCTCGGCCGGCGCGCCGGGGCCGGCCGCCGGCATGGGCACCAACTCCGGGGTCCTGGCCTCGACCCTGGGTCGCGACACCGGGCCCGGCATGGCGGCGAGCGTCGCCGGCATGCGCACGGACCCCAAGATCCACACCTCGGGCGGCCGGGCGTCGATGTCGGTGGGCGGCGAGATCGCGTCGTCGGCGGAGATCGTCGACTCGCGCTACGAGAAGCTGGCGTCGCTGGGCTCGGGCGGCATCGGCACGGTCTACCGCGCCCGCCAGGTGCCGCTGGCCCGCGAGGTCGCGCTCAAGGAGATCCGCGACCTGTTCGGCTTCTTCGCCGAGGAGATGCGCTACGAGATCGTGCGGCGCTTCACCGAGGTCGTGCGCGCCGCCGCCAACCTCGCCCACCCCAACATCCTGCCCATCCACGACGTCAACCTCGAGCGTGACCACCCGTACGTCGTCAGCGAGCTGGCGCCCAACGGCAGCGCCCGCCGCCTGATCAACGACGCCGAGGAGATCCCGGTCGACCTGGTCTTCAAGTACCTGCTGCAGACGCTGCACGCGCTGCGCGCCGCCCACGCCACCCGCGTCTACCACCGCGGCCTCAAGCCCGAGCAGCTCCTCATCGACGGCTACGGCAACGTCAAGGTCACCGACTTCGGCTTCACCCGCATCGTCGAGCGCGACCAGGCGGTGATCCGCCAGATCTACGTCGGCATGGGCAACGTCGCCTACATGGCGCCCGAGCTCTACTCCGATCCGCTGTCGGCGGGCGCCCAGGCCGACATCTACGCCCTCGGCATCATCTTCTACGAGCTGCTGACCCGGAAGCTGCCCGGCCGGCGCTCGCCCATGCCGTCGCAGATCAACTCGCAGCTCCCGCGCGGCATCGACGACATCTTCGATCGCATGACCCGCGACAGCCGCACCGAGCGCTACGCCTCGGTCGACGACATCCTCGAGGACATCGACAAGCTCGAGGGCCTGGGCGAGCTGCTCGACAAGCAGACCCAGGTGCTGGTGGGCGAGAACCCGCTCACGACGATCCGGTTCCGCGAGGGCGCCGAGGAGCCGCTGGGGGCCCCGCTCGACGAGGAGGGCGGCGACGGCGACAAGAAGCCGACCCACCGCCCGTACTCGTTCCAGCAGCGGGCCAAGAAGAAGATCTAGCGCCAGCGCTCGGGCCGGGACCCGGACGGCGCGCGCGCCGGCGTCAGGCCAGGGTCGAGGTCTCGACCCGGCCGTCGGGGAAGGCCTGGCGCACGGTGTGATCGGGGAGCTCGAGGCAGGTCAGCGGGCCGCCCTTGCCGGCGCCGGTGTCGAGCCCGAACAGCGTGCCGCGGTGCCAGGGGCGGGTGCGCGTCGGATCGGCGGGCGGCAGGTCGCTGGTCGGGGTGTGGCCGAAGACCAGCGGCGGCCCGCCGTAGCCGGTGAAGAAGTCGGGCTCGCGCTGCCACAGCAGCGACTTCGCCGACGAGCGCTCGGGGAGGAACCACGCGCTGCCCTCGCCCTCGAGGCCGGCGTGGACGTAGGTGGCGTGGGCGTCGCGGTACCACAGCGGCAGGGCGTCCATCCAGCGGACGACCGGCGCCGGCAGCCACAGCCGCGGCTCGAGGTAGCGGGCGAAGTGCTCGGCGGCGACCATGCCCTCGCCGGCCGCCGGCGGCGGCAGCTCGGTGAACGAGTGGAAGCAGGCGGCGACGCCGTTGGACGGCGGCAGGAGGAAGCCGGCGCCGGCGCCGTCGACCGCCTCGAGCAGGGCGTCCTCGTGGTTGCCGCGCAGGAGCACGACCTTGCCCGCGGTCTGCTCGGGCAGGCGGCGCAGGAGCGCGATCACGCCCTGGCTGTCCGGTCCCCGGTCGACGTAGTCGCCGAGCAGGACCAGGGTGTCGTCGGGCGCGATGAACGGCAGGGCGGCGAGCAGGGCCTCGAGCAGCGCGCGCTCGCCGTGCACGTCGCCGATGACGAAGGTGCGTCCGCCCGCGATCATGGCACCTTCATCCCGCGCACGCCGAGCGCGGTCAAGGCCACGGCCAGGCGCTCGCCGTCGCCGGGGCGGTTGTAGAGGTGGGCGGAGACGCGGACCAGCGGCCACGGCGAGCCCGGGTGGCGGACGATCGGCGCCTCGATCCCGCGCGCGAGCAGCGCGCGCTCGATCGCGAGGTGATCGGCGCCGGCCGGCAGCGTGACGGCGAGGGCGACCATGCTGGCGCCGCCCGCGGGCGCCGCCGGCGTCTGGTCGACGAGGTCGGCGCCCAGCCCGGCCGCGACCTCGGCCGCGAGCGCCCGCGCCCGCGCGCGGTTGGCGGCGCGCACCGCCGGCCAGCCGCCGCCCAGCGCCGCCACCGTGTCGACCGCGGCCGGCACGCACAGGTAGGGCGTGGGATCGTGGGTGCCGGTCCAGTCGTGCTCGAGGCGGAAGCGCGTCGTCGCGCCGCCGGGCGGCAGCGGCAGGGCGGCGCCGTGGCTGGTGACCAGCGGGCGGAAGCCGTCGCGGCGCCCGGCCGCCACCCACACGAAGCCGGCGCCCTTGGGCGCGCACGTCCACTTGTGGAAGTTTCCGGTGTAGCAGGCGGCGCCGACGTCGTCGACGCGCAGCTCCAGCATGCCCGGGGCGTGGGCGCCGTCGACGACGAGCGCGGCGTGCGCCGGCAGGGCGCGGGCCAGGGCCGCGACGTCGAGGACCAGCGCGGTCGGGCTGGTGACGTGATCGACCAGCACCAGGCGCGTGCGCGCGGTGACGCGATCGAGGATCGCGGCCAGCGGCGCGGCCGGATCGCGCAGGGGCAGGGCGAGGGGGGCGACGACCACCCGGGCGCCGGCGAGCGCCGCCGTGCGCTCGAGGGCGTTGCGGCAGGCGCCGTAGGCGTGGTCGGTGGTGAGCAGCTCGTCGCCCGGCGCCAGGCGAAGGTTGGCGAGCGCGGTGGCGACGCCGTGGGTGGCGTTGGGGACGAAGGCGAGCCCGTCGGCGTCGGCGCCGAGGAAGGCGGCGGCGGCCAGGCGCGCGCGGGCGAGGGCGGGCTGGTAGTCGCGCACGAACCAGCGCATGGTGGCGGCCTCGAGGTCGGCGCGCAGGTCGGCCTGGGTGGCCAGCACCGCGCGCGGGCACGCGCCGAAGGAGCCGTGGTTGAGGTGCAGCACCCGCGGATCGAGCGCGAAGGCGGCGAGGGCCTCGTCCGCGGAGCGGGCGTCCGGGGCGGCGGCGGGCGCGGGCGGGGCGTCCGCCGGTGAGGGCGACACGGCGCGATGGTACCCCGGGATCGGACGCGCGCCGCCAGGGCCGCAGCCCGGCGCCGCGCGGGGCTACTC
Organism: uncultured delta proteobacterium; assembly: GCA_900696455.1. Classification (GTDB taxonomy): domain Bacteria; phylum Myxococcota_A; class Polyangia; order Haliangiales; family Haliangiaceae; genus UBA2376. The sequence goes on along the minus strand of CAADGB010000257.1, from coordinate 5,466 downwards.
TCGGGGCGCACGGGAGGAAGCGGGACGACCATGACCACGACCGATGGGGCCGCGCGGCGGCTGGAGGGCTGGCAGCGCTCGCTGCTCGACCTGACGCTGCGCAATCGCCTGCTCGACGCGCGCGACGGTCGGACGGTCGTGACCCTGGCCGGGGTCGACGCGGTCGCGCTGGCGACGGCGCTCGAGCCGGCGGCCGAGGCGACGCCCGACGGCGCCCGGCCGCTCGAGCTGGTGTCGTACGCCGCCCCGGACGCCGCGGCGCTCGGCGGGCCCGAGCGCGCGGCCGAGGCCATCGCCCGCGCCGCGACCGAGGCCCTCGCGGCGCGTCGCCTCCTGGTCGCGCTCGCCGGCGACGAGCTCGATCGACGCCTGGTGGCCATGGCGCGGGCGGCGCGCGAGGCGATGTCCGAGGCCGGCGCTCGCACGCTGTGGCTGTGCCTGGGGACGCTGGCGTGGCGCGAGCGCGACGCCGACGACGCCCGGCGGCGCCGCGCGCCGCTGGTGATGGTGCCGGTCGAGCTGCGGCGCGCCGGCGCCGGCGACCGCTACCGGGTGACGGTCGTCGACGGCGAGGACTGGCGGTGGAACGACACCCTGGTCGAGAAGCTGAAGGACGAGCACGGCCTGACCCTGGCGCCGCCGGCGCGGAGCGACGACGGCGCCCTCGACGTGACGGCGACCCTCGACGCGGTGGCCGGCGCGATCGCGGCGCGGCCGGGGTGGGAGGTGGCGCGCGACGCCCGCCTCGCGGTCCTGTCCTTCACCAAGTTCGTGATGTGGACGGATCTGCGCGAGCGCGGCGCCGCGCTCCTGCGCGCGCCGGTCGTGGCGCACCTCGCCGCCGGCGGGAGCACCCCGTTCCCCGGCGGCGAGCTGCCGGCGGGCGGCGATCTCGATCTCCTGGCGCCGGGCGAGCTGTTCGCGCCCCTCGACTGCGACGCCAGTCAGCTCGCGGCGGTGCTGGCGGCGGCGGCGGGGCGGACGTTCGTGCTGCAGGGCCCGCCGGGGACCGGCAAGTCGCAGACCATCACCAACCTGATCGCGCAGTGCCTGGCCGCCGGCAAGAGCGTGCTGTTCGTGGCCGAGAAGATGGCGGCGCTGGAGGTCGTGCAGCGCCGGCTCACCGCCGCCGGGCTGGGCGACTTCTGCCTCGAGGTCCACTCCCACAAGGCCCGGAAGCGCGAGGTGGTGACCGAGCTGGCGCGGGTGCTGGAGCGGGTGTGGCGGCCCAACACGCCGGTGGCCGGCGACGATCAGCGCCTGGCGGCCGCCCGCGACGAGCTCAACCGCTACGTCGCCGCGCTCCACGCGCCGGGCGCGGCGGGGATGAGCGTCCACGACGCGCTGGGCCGGCTCGGCGAGCTGGCGGGAGCGTGGCGGCTCGACGGCGACGTCGGCGTGCGCGGCGTCACCGCCGAGGTGGTGGCGGTGCGCCGCGAGGCGGTGGCGCGGCTGGCCCAGGCGGCGACCGCGATCGATCCGGTCGCGCTCCACCCGTGGCACGGCTCGACCCTCGAGACCTGGCCGGTCGAGGGCCAGGCCCGGGTGGCGGCCGCGGTGGCGGCGGCCCGCGCGGCGGGCGAGGCCCTGGCGCGCGCGGTGGCGTCGCTGCCGGCGGTGGTGCCCGGGCTCGCCGCGCGCACCCGCGCGCAGCTCGAGGCGCTGGGCGAGCTGGCCGAGAAGGTGGCGGCGACGCCGCGGCCGGGCGCCGAGCTGATCATGGCCGCGGGACCGGGCGGCGGCGCGGCGGGGGCGAGCGGCGGCGCGGGGGCGGGGCGGAGCGCGATCGACGACCGCATCGCGCTGGTCAAGGCCCGCGCCGGCGGCGCCACCACCACCGCCCTGGCGCGGACGCCGCGGCTCACCCTCGACGCCGCGCCGCGCGATCCGGCGACCTGGCTGACGCTGGTGCGGCAGCGGCGCGAGCTCGACGCCGCGCTGGCCGGGCGGTGGAGCCCGCGGGTCTACGAGCTCGAGCTCGAGCGGCTGGTCGGGACGTTCGAGCGCTGGGCCGGGCGTTTCTTCCTGTTCCGGTGGTTCGCCCTGCGCAAGCCGCGCCAGGAGGTGCGGCGGGCGCTGATGGCGGGGGTCGCGCTCCCCGACGACGCCACCGTCGCCCGCGATCTCGATCAGGCGCGCATCGTCGAGAAGACCGACGTCCTGCTCGACGCGGCGCGGCCGGCGGCGCGGGCGTGGCTCGGCGCGCTGGCGGCGGCGGCCGACGACGGCGAGCTGGCGCCGGTCGAGCGCGCGCTGGCGTGGGCCGGCGAGCTGGCCGCGTGCTTCGACCGGGTCGAGGTCGACGGCGACCGGGCGGCGGCCTGGCGCGCGCTGGTGGCGGCGGTCAGCGGCGAGCCGGATGACGCACCCGCCGCCGCCGCGGTCCCGGGGCGGGCAGGTGGCGGCGGCGGCGGTGACGGTGGTAGCGGCGGCGGTGGCGGTGGCGACGACGGACACGCGGTCGGGCCCGAGGTCCCGGCGCCGGGCGGACTCGACGCGTTCGCCGCGGTGGCCCGGGCGACCGCCGCCTGGCGGGAGGCGCTGGCCGGCCTGGCGGAGACCTGCGGGGTCACGGTGGGCGACGGCGCGGGCGGCGAGGGCGGCGGCGACGCCGGGGGCGGCCACCTCGCGGCGCTCGCCGCCCGCTGCGCGACCTGGGCGGCGGCGCCGGGCGCGCTGCGCGACTGGACGGCCTACGCCCGGGCCCGCAAGGCCGCGATCGCCGCCGGGCTCGGGGAGGTGGTCGCGCAGGTCGAGGCCGAGACGGTCGCCGACGATCACCTGGTCGCGGCCTGGGAGCGGGCGCTGGTCGCGGCCATCGCCGAGGACGGCGTCGCGGCGGCGCCGGCCCTGGCCACCTTCCACGGCGCGACCCACCACGCGCACATCGCCGAGTTCGTCGAGCTCGACCGCGCCCAGCTCGGCGTCGCCCGCGCCCGCACGATCGCGCGGCTCGCCGAGCGGGTGCCGAAGGTCTCGGCCGACGTCGCCGACGGCGGCGAGATCGGGGTCCTGCTCCACGAGGCCCGCAAGCAGCGGCGCCATCGCCCCCTGCGCGCGCTGTTCCGCGACATCCCCGGGCTCTTGACCCGCCTCAAGCCGTGCCTGCTCATGAGCCCGCTGTCGGTCGCGCAGTACCTCGATCCGGAGGCCGACGGCTTCACCGGCTTCGACCTCGTCGTGTTCGACGAGGCCTCGCAGATCCCGACCGCCGACGCGATCGGCGCGCTGGCGCGCGGCAAGGCCGCGGTGATCGTCGGCGACTCGCGGCAGCTCCCTCCCACGCGCTTCTTCGAGCCGGGCGGCGACGTCGCGCCGGCGGCCAGCGAGCCCGGCGACGAGGACGACGTCGAGGAGCTGGAGAGCATCCTCGACGACGGCGTGGCGGCCCGGCTGCCCGAGCTGCGCCTGTCGTGGCACTACCGCAGCCGGCACGAGGATCTGATCGCGTTCTCGAACGAGCGCTACTACGGCGGCGGCCTCGACGTCTTCCCGGCGGCGGCCGCCCGGACCCCGGAGCTGGGGGTGAGCTGGCGCAAGGTCGACGGCGCCTACGACCGGGCCGGCACGCGCACCAACCCGGCGGAGGCCCGCGCGGTGGTGGCCGAGGTCGTCGCTCGCCTCTCCGATCCCGAGCGCGCGGCGCGGTCGATCGGCGTGGTCACGTTCGGTCGACCGCAGCAGGAGCTGGTGCTCGATCTGCTCGATGACGCCCGCCGCCGCCAGCCCGAGCTCGAGCGCCATTTCGGGGCCGAGGTCGCCGAGCCGGTGCTGGTCAAGAACCTGGAGACCATCCAGGGCGACGAGCGCGACGTCATGCTGTTCTCGATCGGGTACGGCCCGGACGCCGCCGGCAAGGTCACGATGAACTTCGGCCCGCTCAACCGCGCGGGCGGCGAGCGGCGCCTCAACGTCGCGGTGACCCGCGCCCGCGAGCAGCTCGTGGTGTTCTCCACCCTCGAGCCCGAGCAGATCGCCGAGGAGGGCGCGGCGCTGGGCGTGCGGCACCTCGCCGAGCTGCTGCGCTACGCCCGCGGCGACGGGCGGGGCGCCGCCGCGCGCGACGAGCGCCCGCCGGCGACCGCGCTCGGGCGGGCGATCGGGCTCGCCCTGGCGGCGCGCGGCTGGCACGTCCATCACCAGGTCGGCTGCGCCGGCTACCGCGTCGACGTCGCGGTGCTCGATCCCGACGACCCGGGGCGCTACGTGCTGGGCATCGAGACCGACGGGCCGTCGTACGCGCGGGCGCGCACCGCCCGCGACCGCGACCGTCTGCGCACGGCGGTGATGGCCAACCTGGGCTGGCGGCTGTACCGCATCTGGTCCCTCGACTGGTGGGACGATCCGGAGAAGGAGGCGCAGCGCGTCCACAACGCGGTGATCGCCGCCATCGCCGCGGCGCGGGCCGCGCGCGCGCCGCGCCGCCCGGCGCCGACCCGACCCCCGGGCGCGACGCCGACGGCCGCGACGGCGACGCCCACGGCCCCGGCACGGAAGGCGCCGGCGGCCCCGGCGGCGGCCTCGGCGCAGGCGACCTCCGCGGCCACCGTCGGCGCGGCGACCGGGATCCCGGCCCCGATCGACGCCGCGCCGACCACGCCCACCGGCGGCGCGCCGTCCGCGGTGGCCACCGAGGCCAGCGGCAAGAGCAAGCGCAGCGGGCGCGCCGCGGGCAAGGGCGGCGGGTCGCGGGGCGCCTCGGCGCAGCTCGAGATCCCCGCCGCGCCGGGCGGCGCGCCCGCGGTGGCGCCCTACCAGGTCGCGGGCGTGCCGGCGGGCCGCCGCAAGCCCGACGACCTGTTCGAGCCCACGCGCGAGGCCGAGCTCGGCAAGGTCGTCGACGCCGTGCTCGCGGTCGAGGCGCCGATCCGGCTCGGGCTCCTGGCCCGACGCGTCGGCGCCTACTGCGGCATCGGCCGCGTGACCGCGCGGGTCGTCGACCGGGTCAAGGCGCTCGCGGTGGCGCGCGGCCGCGTCGGCCGCGACGGCGACGCCGACGTCGTGTGGCGCACCGACCAGGACGCCGCGGCCTGGCCGGTGGTGCGCGTCCCCGGCGCCGGCGGCGAGACCCGGCGCGACGTCGACGAGATCCCGCTGGTCGAGATCGCGGGCGCGGTGCTGGTGGTCCTGCACCGCAACATCGGGCTGCCGGTGGCGGAGCTGACGCGCGAGACCGCCAAGCTCCTCGGCTTCACCCGCCAGGGCGAGGTCGTCAAGCGCCGCGTGGCCGAGGGTCTGGCCGAGGCCGCCGCCCGCGGCGGCTGCGTCGTCGATGGCGAGCGCGTGCGGCTGCCGTGACCCGCACCGGGGCGCCGGCTCGGACCACGTCGAAGGGGCTCGGGCTCGGGGCTGAATGACCCGCTCACCCTGAGCCCTTCACCGCCCGCGGTCGGAGCTCGCGGGAACCGAACGGGAAGCAGCCGCGGCTTGTCGGCCTTCGACACGCCCTCGCTGGCGCTCGGGCGG
>CAADGB010000256.1 GCA_900696455.1 uncultured delta proteobacterium | reverse complement strand
CGGCGGTCGACACCGCCTCGCCTTGCTCCTGGACCGCGCGGATCAGCGCCGCGCGCTTGTTGCGCTCGTAGGGCTTTCGCATCCCCCCAGTCTCGGCGACCGGCCCTCGCCCAGCTAGGTGGGGTTCGCACAGCGCTTACGGTGATCCGCCGCGCCGGACCGCCGCGTCGTGCGCTCCGGCGCGGCGCCCGCCCCTGTCGACTTCGCCAGTAGCCGGATCATCGCTTCCCGTGCGCGACCGCGACCACCTCGAGCCCGCAGCTCCTCCTCGGCTTCCGGGCGGACCCGGAGGCGGCGGGTCACCGCGCGGCCAGATGAGCGGTGAGCCCGGACCGCCCGCGTCAGCGGCCCGCGGTCGCGGCGTCAGCGCGCGCCGTGGCGCTGCTTCTCGAGCTCGGGACGGAGGCGGGAGAGGTAGTCGTCGGCGGTGGTCGGCACGTAGACGGCGAGGTGGACGACCATCTGGTTCTCGGGGTTCAGGTAGATCGTGATGCCGCGCGTGGCGTGGATGCGCTCGCCGGCGCGCATGGGCACCGTGCCGTGGACGAAGTCCTGGGTGCGCGCGGGTGCGCCGAGGTCCGCCTCGAGCGCGGGCCAGCCGTCGACCAGCGCCGGGTTGCGACCGTCGAACAGGACGACCGAGCCCTCGCGGACGCTCACCAGCGGGCGGTAGTAACCGGCGAGCTCGAGCAGGTGCATGCGCGCGGGTAGCTCCTCGGAGCCGAGCGTGCGCCGTCCCCAGCGCTCGTCGAGCGCGAGGCCGACGAGCGCCTCGGGCGCGCAGCCGGCTGGCAGCCCGCGCCAGCCGACGAACCGGATCTCCTCGATCGCCCTGCGGGCGTCCTCGCAGCCTGTGCTCATGGCGGTGTCTCCTCGAAGCGCGGGCGTCCCACCCTCGGCGCTCGGCGTGCGGTCGCGCCCGCGCTCTCCCGACGCGCAGGCGCCGAGCAGGTGCGCGGCGACGAGCGCGCCGCGGAGGAGCCCGTTCACGTCTTGCCCATCAGCTTGGTCTCGCCGCGGAAGTAGGCGGCCTGCGCGTTCTTGACGCCGACGATGGAGACGACCTGCTCCGCCTGCTGGTGGGACGGGTAGACGCCGGACTTGACCGCTGCCGGCGGGTTGCCGTTGGCGTACGGCCCCTCGACCTTGGCTTGCAGCGCCGCGTCGGGCGCGACCGTCGCGCGGACGTTGAGCGTGAAGAAGTCGCAGAATCCCTCGATCAGGGTGTTGTAGCGGGTGACGTCGCCCTTGGCCCGGAAGCCGTTGGCCCAGGCCTTGTAGTCCTTGTGGGCCAGCGTGTGGATGTACTCGTGGATGCAGGTGTTGAACAGCTCCCACATCTGAACCCGGTCCTGCTCCTTGGCCGCCGTCTTGTCCGGGTCGGTGCTCTTGTAGCGCTGGAGGTAGACCGTTCCATCGAGCTGCGCGCCCTCCCACCCGATGTCCAGGTCGAGCATCGTCTGGACCTTGGCCGGGGTCGACACGAGGTCGGCGACGATCGGGGTCAAGATCGCCTTCTCCTTGGCGGCGGACGGGACCGCGCCGTGCTCGCGGCTGATCTCCGTGCAGTTGGAGTTGATGAGGTACCAGACCTTGCCCTCGGCCTTGTCCTTCAGCTGCGCTGGCGTGAGCCCGGCGTTGAGCGACAGCTCGTCCTCCCACTGATCGACCAGGTTACCTCCGGCGTGGGTCATGGCCGGGAACGCGGCCTTGCCGCCGTAGTTGGTCGCGTAGACCGCGTCGGTCACGTCCTTGGCCGCCTCGGCCGGGCCTTCGAGCGCGCTCCACTCATGGAAGTTGGCCTTGGGATCGGCGCGCAGCCCGACCTTGTCCTCGTAGAGCACCTTGTGGAGCTTCGCGATGATCTTGGCCAGCGCGTCGCCGATCCGGTCGCCATACTTCTCGCCGGCCACGTCCTCGGTGAACACCGGCGGGGCGCCGCCCGCGCCCTTGGCGGGGACCATCGCGTCGACAGCGGCGCGCTTGTCGCCGGCGCTGAGCGTACGGGTGCCGGGGTCGGCCGGATCGTGGGGCGCGCGATCCACGTACGGCTGGCGGGTGTCGTAGCGGGTGTGGAGCGCGTTGATGGTGTCCTGATCGAGCTCGCCGCTCTCTCCGACCCCCGCGTCCTTCTGGAACTTCAGGAGCGCCGCCTTGGTCTCGCCCTCGAACTTGCCATCCACGCCGTGCTTGGGCAGGAGGTAGCCCAGGTCGATGAGCGCCTGCTGGAGCTTGGTCACCGTGAGGCCGCGCCCGCCGGTCCCCACCTTCTTCGTCCCGTCCTTCACCTCCTCGAGCGACTTGTCTCCTTCGAAGCGGGCCGAGTCGTCCTTGGCCGTCCGCTCGCCGCCGTACTCCTTCTGCTCGTCCTCGTGGCGCTGGACCGAGGTCTGGACCGGGACGGCGCCGCCGACGGTGGGCGCGCCCAGCAGGTCGGCGGCGGGCTGGCCGGCGACCACGCGATCGGCGACCGCGTCGGCGGCCCGCTCGTAGGGATCGCCGGCGACGCCGACGCCGCCGTAGAGCTGGACGCCCTGCCGTTGCTGGACCACGTGCGCCGCCTCGTGGGCCGCGGTGTGAAGGTCTGGCGGTGACGCGAACGCGACGTGCCCGGCGCTCGCGTACGCGGTGGCGCCCATCGCCTGCGCGGCGTCTCCAGCGGCGCCGCCGACGTGGGCGGGGACGGCGGACAGGTCGTGCCCGGCTCCGAACGACGCCTGGATCCGGTCGAGGTGGGGCAGGGAGGTGGAGGGGCCCTGGATGCCCTCGGCCGCCAGGTGGAGCGCGAACGGGTCCTCGGCTGGCTCACGGCTCGACGCGGTCCGCGTCTGTACCGGCGCCGCGAGGTAGGCGGCGCCGTGATCGGGGCCGTGATCGGGGACGGACGGGGCCCCCGACGGCGTGAGCCGGTCGGTGAGGGTCATGCGCCCGGCCGCCGCGGGTGCGGACGCATCGCTGGACCTCGAGGTCCCCGCATCCCGCGACCTGCGCTCGAAGCTCATGGCGGCTCATTGTACGGCTTGCGAGACCGGATCCTTCCCCCCCCCCGGCGCTGGCGTGGCGGGCGGCCCAGGCGCGGGCGCGGCCTACCGCGCCCCGGCCGCCGCGAGCTCCAGGGCGAGGTCGACGTTGATCGCGGCCGCGGCCTGCATGCCGGCGGCCGCCGCGGGGAGCGCGGCCTGCATGCGGGTCGTGAGGTCGCCGGCGGCGTAGATGCCGGGCCTCGACGTCTCGCGGCTCATCGGATCGGTGCGGACCAGGCCGTCGTCGTCGAGGTCGAGGCCGAGCGCGCGGACGAGCGCGGTCTGCTGCTGCGGCGGGTGCGCGAAGAGCGCCTCGCACGGGACGCGGGTGCCGTCGGCGAGCTCCACCGCCTCGAGTCCCTGACCGCGCGCGATCAAGCGCACCGTCGGCGCGGCGGCGAGCCGGACGCCCGCGGCCTCGAGCCGGGCGCGCGCCTCGGCGGGGAGGGCGGCGTCGCCGTGGGTGAACACGACCACGTCGGGCGTCCAGGCCCGGAGCTGGATCGCGAACGGCACGAGGTGGGGCGCCCCGGCCGCGTGCACGAGGTAGCCCCAGCGGCGGCCCCGCGCCTCCCAGCCGTGACAGTAGGGGCACTGGAAGACGGCGTGGCCCCACAGCTCGCGGAAGCCGTCGAGCGGGAGCAGCTCGTCCACCATGCCCGTGCACAGCAGGAGGCGGCGGGCCGCGACGACGTCGCCGCCGACCGTCACCTGGAGCGCGCCGCGCGGGCCCGCGACGCCGAGGACGGGAGCGTCGCGGACCTCGACGTCCGGGTACGCCGCGAGCTGGGCGCGGCCGATGGCGCGCAGCTCGTCGGGAGGCGTGCCGTCGCGGGTGACGAAGTTGTGGACCCGCGCGGCGGCCGCGTTGCGGCGCGGGCCGGCGTCGCACACGAGGACCCGCCGGCACGCGCGCCCCAGGGCCAGCGCGGCGGCGAGGCCGGCGGGGCCGCCGCCCACGCTGACGACGTCGTACGGGCTCGGCGGCGCCTGGTCGCGGTCGCGGTCACTCGGCATGCCCCGAGTCGTACCGCGCCGGCGTGGCGCCGGACAGCGCGGGGCGTTGCACCGGATCGGCGAGGCTTTCGGTCCGGCGCGTCGGATCCATGGGGCCCGACCGCCGCGGGCGGCCGCGCGCCGCGGCGCGCCACAGGCCGAGCTGCTCGACCGCTCGCCGCACCAGGCCCGGGCCGGGTCGGCTCGTCGCCCCAGGTGCCGGCGGCCGGCCGGGTCTGCTAGGGTGCCGGTCCCGTGTCCCTGCCTCCCGTCCCGGCCCCATGACCGATCCGCTCGACGTCCTGATCGCCGACGGGGTCATCGACGAGGTGGTCGGCCGCCTGATGAGTGGCAAGGAGGCGAACATCTCGCTGGTCCGGCGTGGTGCCCAGGTGATCGCGGCGAAGGTCTACAAGGATCGCGCGACGCGGAGCTTCAAGAACAACGCGGACTACAAGGAGGGGCGCACGGTCCGCAACAGCCGGACCCAGCGCGCGATCGACGGCGGCGGCCGGTTCGGCCGCGACGCCGCCGAGCAGGCATGGAAGGCAGCGGAGGCCGACGCGCTGTCCAGGCTGGCGGGCCGCGGCGTCCGCGTCCCGGCGCCCGTGATGTTCTACGAGGGCGTGCTGCTGATGGACCTCGTGCGCGACGCCGAGGGCCGGCCCGCGCCCCGGCTCATCGACGTCACGATCGAGCGCGCGGCGGCGCGCGGCGTACTCGACGATCTCGTGGCCCAGGTCATCGCGATGCTGTGCTGCGACCTCATCCACGGCGATCTCTCGCCGTACAACATCCTCGCGGCGGCCGACGGCCCGACGATCATCGACTTCCCGCAGGTCGTCTCGGCCGCCCACAGCACGCGGGCGGAGTACTTCTTCCTCCGCGACTTCGACAACATCGTCCGCTTCTTCGCGGGCTTCGATCCGAGCCTCGCCGCGCGCGTCGCCGACGGTCGCGCGATCTGGCGCGCCTACGGCCGGCGCGAGCTGACGCCGCACTTCGTGCCGCCCCCGCCGCCCCCGCCCCGCGCCTCACGCGGCCCCGAGCGCCGCCCGTCCGCCGGCGGGCAGGGCCGGGCTCGCGACGGTCGCCCGCCGCCGGGACGCGACGGTCGCCCGCCGCCGGGACGCGACGGTCGCCCGCCGCCGGGACGCGACGGTCGCCCGCCGCCGGGACGCGACGGTCGCCCGCCG
>CAADGB010000255.1 GCA_900696455.1 uncultured delta proteobacterium | reverse complement strand
GCCGAGGTCGCGCCCGCCACCCCCGCGGCGCCCCCGCGATCGGCCGCGGCCCGACCCGATCTGCGCGCCCGGGGCCTGCCCTTCGTGCCCCGCCTCACCATGCGACCGGCGGCGGCGGCCACCGCCGCGCCCGCGGCGACGCCCGCCCGCCCGCCCGCCGCCACCGTCCGACCTCCGGACGACGACCCGCTGCGCTTCGCCGCCGCGGCGCCGGCGGTCCAGGCCGGCGACGCGCCCACCGACCTCCTGCCGGAGATCCGCGCCCAGCTCGTGCTCGGGTTCGCGATCGACGGTGCCGAGCCCTCGGCGCGCGGCCTGACCCTCGCCGGCAACCAGCTCGGCACCGGCGCCGCCACCGACGACGCCCACCGCGCCCGGGTCGGCTACGACCGGGCGCGCGCCTACGCCTTCGGCGACGCCGTCCTCGGCGTCGATCGCATCATGACCCCCGGCCTGTCGGCCTACCTGGCCGCCAGGTTCCGGATCGTGCCCACGGTGCCGCGCTTCGCCCCGGTGCCGACGGCGTGGGACACCACCGACGACCTCCAGGTCCGCGCCGGCTGGGCCGAGGCCGACGGCCTCTTCACCCGCGGGCCCCTGGCCTCCCTGGTCGTGCGAGCCGGGCGCCAGCACGTCTACGGCCCCGCGATCGCCCACCTCGACGGGCTGTGGGCGTCGTGGCGGGCCCGCGGCCTGGCGGTCGCGCTCTACGTCGGCAGCCGGGTCCCGGCCTGGTACGAGCCCGACCCGGCCCATCCCGACCTCGGCGCCCAGCGCGGCGTGGTGAGCGGGCTCGAGCTGTCCTACGACCTCCGCCGCCGCGAGCTGCCGTTCACGCTGCGCCTGCGCGCGCTCGGCTTCGAGGGGCACGACCACGCCGACCTCACCGTCGACTGGGCCGCGCGCAAGGATCTGGTCATCACCGGCAACGCCCGCACCTTCGACAGCGCGCTGGCCCAGGAGCACGTCACGCTCCGCTACCGCGTGTCCGAGAAGACCCGGCTGGTCATCGACGGCCGCTACCGCCACCGCCGCGACCCGATCTGGGACTTCGCCTTCCGCGATCCCGACGAGCCCGGGGTCGCGCGCCGCTACCTCGACCGCGGCCCCAGCCTGCCGCGGGCGACCGCCCGCGCCCGCGCCGGCACCGTGCTCCTCGACAACATCGACGTCCTCGTCCACGGGGCCTTCGCCTTCGACGCCCGCCTCGATCGCGACGAGGTCAGCTACCACGCCGCCGGCTACCTCGAGGGCGGGACCGCCCTCGAGGTCCGGGTCCGCCGCGCCTTCGTCCTCGGGGTGTCGGGGATGGCCCGCACCTACAACCACCGCGACCCTCCGGAGGCCCTCGTCGACGTGGAGAACCAGGTCCAGCCCCTCGATCTGCCGCCCCAGCACGTCGGCGAGCGCACCCTGCTCGAGGGCGGGGTGGTCGCCCGCTTCAGCGGCGGCGCGCGCCGGTTCTCGGCGGCCGCCGAGGCCTTCGTCCGCCGCACCCGCTGGGCCGAGCGCTACCGCGACGACGGCGTGGCCGATCCCCGGACCGGCGGCGGCGGCGATCTGGAGGACGAGCTCCTGCTCGGCGAGCTCGACGTCCGGGGCGGCGGCCGGATCTCGTTCGACGCCTGGGTGACGGCGCGCCTGCGGCTGCGCACCGAGTACGACATCTCGTCGGCGCTCGACGTCGCGCCCGAGATCCGCGGGCTCAAGTCGCTGCGCCTCCTCGCCGAGGGCCAGTTCTGATGCCGGGCCCGGACGCGCGGGTGGTGGTCGCGGTCGCCGTGGCGCTCGCGCTCGCCGCGCCCGCGACCGCGCAGCCCCGCGCCACCGCCAGCGGGTTCGATCACGTCGCCCACGCCGGCCGGGTCTCGGTCGGCGGCCTGCCCGAGCTCCCGTGCGCCGCCTGCCACACCCTCGGCCCGGGCGGCGGCTTGATCGGCCGCCCCGGCCACGCCGCCTGCTTCGGCGCGTGCCACGGACCGGCGCCGCGCCCGGGCGCGGCCCCGCCCGCCGCGCAGCGCGTCGTGTGCGAGGCCTGCCACGCGCCGGCCGAGCTGACGTCGCGGCGCCCGCGCGTGGCCTACCCGCCGTACCGCCTCGATCCCGACTACCCGATCACGATCTCGCACCTCGCCCACGCCAGCGCGTCGTGCGCGACCTGCCACCGGATCCCGGGCGCCGCGCCCCCGACGCCCCGCCCGGCGCCCCACGCCCGCTGCGCCGGCTGCCACGACGGCCGCGGCGCCGCGGTGGCCATGACCGCGTGCACGACCTGCCACGCCGCGGCCTACGGCGCCAACGCCACGGCGCGGCTCGAGCGCGGCCCGCTCGCGGTCGGCGCCGCCTACGACCACGTCCGCCACGCCGGCCGGGGCCCGGCCGCGGCCTGCGCGACCTGCCACGACGCGGTGGCCGCGACCGCGGGCCTCGAGCTGCCGACGCCCACCGTCGACCGCTGCTCGGCGCCTGGCTGCCACGACGGGCAGGCCGCGTTCGCCGTGACCGAGCGCTGCACCACCTGCCACACCACCGCGCCCACCGAGGCCCGGGCGGTCGTCCGCCCGCCCGACCGCTTCTCCCACCAGCGCCACGCCGCGCGCCTGCCGCTGGCCGCGTGCGAGGGTTGCCACCGCCTCGACGCCGGCGGCGAGCCGCGGGTGGCCGGCCACGCCGCCTGCGCGGCCTGCCACGCCGCCGACTTCACGCGGGCGACGCCGACGATCTGCGGCGCCTGCCACGCCAGCACCGAGCCGTGGCGCCGGCTCTACCCCGATCGCGCGCCGCCGCCGACCTCGGAGCTGGGCGCGCGCATGGACCACGCCCGCCACGCCGCCGTGGCCTGCGCGCGGTGCCACACCCTGACCACCGCCGGCCGCGAGCTGCGGCCGCCGCGCGGCCACGCCGCCTGCGCCGGCGCCGGGTGCCACCAGGTGAGCGGCGGGCCGGCGCCCGCGCTGGCGACGTGCGCGGCCTGCCACGAGGTCGGGCTCGAGCGCGCGCGCATCGCGCTCCGCACCGCGGCGGCGTGGTCGACGCGCCGCCGCTTCCGCCACGACGCCCACGCCACCGACGCCGCCGGCGCCCCCCTGGCCTGCGTCACCTGCCACCCCTCCGTGGCGACGTCGACCGACGCCGCCACCGTGGAGGCGCCGGCCAAGGCGAGCTGCGCGCCTTGCCACGACGGCCGGCGCGCGTTCAAGATGACCGGGCATGGCTGCGCGCGATGTCACGGCGACTGACGGCACGGCCGACGTGGCCGGCGTGGCCGGCGCGCCGGCGCCCTGGCAGCGCGTCTACGTCATCGCGCTGTCCGCGGTGATCGGCGGCACGATCGCCTACGCGGCGTGCGACTGGTCGGGCTGGACGCGGCTCCAGCTCGATCCGTACCGCGGCGCGTGGTGGTGGCAGGACGGCCCGACACAGAAGCTCGCGATCAACTACTACGGCACGATCCTGTGGGGCCTGGGCGGCGCCGCGGTCGGCGGCGCCCTGACCGCGCTGATCACGCTCCGCCGCCGCGCGCTGCCGGCGCCCCTGGTGTCGCTCCTCGCCGCCTGGGCCCTGAGCGGCTTCCTCCTGGCCGGCGTCTACTACACGTGGAGCCTGTGGCCCTTCTGACCGGCCGCGCCGCGCGGGTGTAAGGCGCGCGCGGCCGGCGGCGTTCCAGGGGCGATGGCGGCGACGGTCCGCCGCCGCGGGCGCCGCGACCGGCGACGCCCGGCGTCACGCGACGTCCGGCCGGCTCGGGCCGGAGGGCCGGACGCCTGACCCCCGTCTGGACCGACGTCCGATCTCCCCGCACGCACGCACCCCGCACCTGGAGGCTCCCATGGCACACCCGCCCCGCCCACGCCGCCCGCGCTCCCGACTCCGCCCGCTCCTCGCCCTCACCCTCGCCGCCGGCTGCGGCGGCAGCCTGGCCGCGCCGCCGCGCCACGCCGCCACGCCGTCGGCCTCCCACGGCGGCCCGGCGCCCGGTCGCGGCGGCCCCGCGTACGACGCCCACGCCGCGGTGCCGGCGCCGCCCGCCCCGCCGTCATCCGCCGGCGCCGGCGCCGGCGGCGAGCTCGCCGCCGAGCACGTCGCGCGGCCCGCGCCCGACGAGCGGCCCGGCCTCGGCACCACCTGGGGCGAGTCGATGTGGTCGCCGGTGACGACCCGCCCGTTCGAGCGCGCGAGCGCGGCGCCGTGGGCGACCGCGGTCATCCACTACAACGATCGGGACGGCGTGCTCGCCCACGCCGCCCACGTCGGCGGCGCGCTGGCGCCCCTCGAGACCTTCGTCGGCGACGGCTCGATCGGCGTCGCGCTGGTCGGCGACAGTGGCGAGCTCCTGCCCGGCGTCGCGGCGATGGGCCGCAACCTGGTGGTCGGCGCCGACGGCGCCCGCTACCGCATCGTCATCCGCAACGCCACCAGCGCCCGCTTCGAGGTCGTGACCTCGGTCGACGGCCTCGACGTCATCGACGGCAAGCCGGCGTCGCCGGCCCGCCGCGGCTACCTGGTCGAGCCCCGCGACGAGCTCGTCATCGACGGCTTCCGCCAGTCCGACGCCGCGGTCGCCGCCTTCCGCTTCGGCAGGGTCGCCGCCTCCTACGCCGCCCGCACCGGCGGCGACGCCAGCGTCGGCGTCATCGGCGTGGCGATCTTCGCCGAGCGCGGCGCGCGCTGGACCCCGGCCGAGCTCGACCGCCGCGACCAGGCCGACCCCTTCCCGGCCGCCCGCGGCTACGCCGCGCCGCCGCGCTAGCAGCTCGCGCCGCCGTTCCGTTCAGAGGAGCCGCCCGGATTTGAACCGGGGAATGGTGGTTTTGCAGACCACTGCCTTACCACTTGGCTACGGCTCCGTAGCTGCCAGGTTCTTACCCCAGGCGGGGCGGGGGTCGCAAGCGCCCGCGGTGGTGTAGCGTCGCGCCGTGGCCAAGCTCTACTTCCGCTACGGCACCATGGACAGCGCCAAGACGCTGAACCTCCTCGCCGTCGCCCACAACTACCGCAAGCAGGGCAAGCGCTGCCTCCTGGTCAAGCCGCGTCTCGACACGCGCTTCGGCGAGGCGACGATCGGCTCGCGGTCGGGGCTCGCCGCCCAGGCCGACCTCGTCGTCGACGACGACAGCCGGCTCGGCCCCGAGGTGTTCGCCGGCTACCACTGCGTGCTGGTCGACGAGGCCCAGTTCCTGTCGCCGCAGGTGGTCGAGGATCTGCGGCGGGCCACGGTCGATCCGGGCGTGCCGGTCATCTGCTACGGCCTGCGCACCGACTTCCGCACCCACCTCTTCCCGGGCGCGAAGCGCCTGCTCGAGCTCGCCGACCGCATCGAGGAGGTGAAGGTGACCTGCCAGTACTGCAACGCCAAGGCGGTGTGCAACCTGCGCCTCGCCGGGGGCAAGGCGGCGCTCGACGGCCCCACCGTGCAGCTCGGCGACGCCGAGTACCACCCGGTGTGCTGGCGGCACTGGGACGAGGCGGTACGCGCGACGACCTGAGCGGCGCGGCGCGATCCCCGGGCGCCTGCCACTCCCTGCCGGACCTCGCCGCCGATCGCCTGGCCACGCGCCGGTTTCGGGTCCGACCGTCACCGGTCGATTACATGTCGCGACGAAGCAATACCATGAAATGACAAAAGAAGATTGGTGCGCGCGCCTGCCAGGACGTAGCGTCTGTCCCCAAGAGGACCACCCAACCCGCGTGACGGT
Organism: uncultured delta proteobacterium; assembly: GCA_900696455.1. Lineage (GTDB taxonomy): Bacteria > Myxococcota_A > Polyangia > Haliangiales > Haliangiaceae > UBA2376. Next base: position 36,011 of record CAADGB010000255.1, on the reverse strand, counting down.
CCCGGAGGAAGAAACGAACATGAAGAAGCTCATCACCATCGTCGCCCTCGCCTCGGCTCTCGCCCTCGTGGGCTGCAAGAAGAAGGACGAGGCCGCTGGCGGCGACAAGGCGCCGGCCGGCAAGGTCGAGGACAAGCCGGCCGACAAGCCCGCCGACAAGCCGGCCGACAAGCCCGCCGACACCGCCGACAAGCCCGCCGCCGCCGCGGGCTCGACCGGCTCGGCCGAGTGCGACGAGTACCTGAAGACCTTCGACGACGTCGCCACCAAGTGCAAGGACAAGTTCGGCCCGGCGTTCGACGCCATGCAGCAGGCGCGCGACGCGCAGGCCGAGGCGTTCAAGATGTGGGCGGACCTCGACGAGGCGAGCAAGAAGGCGGCCGCCGACGCCGCGGCCACCGGCTGCAAGGCCGGCACCGACGCGCTCAAGCAGAGCGCGCAGGCGATGGGCTGCACGCTCTGATCAGCGTCCGCAGCGATCGCACGCCCGGCACCCCGCGGTGACGGGTCGACACGACGCCGACCTCCGGGTCGGCGTCGCTGTTTTCGGCGTCGCCGCGAGTCCGACCGCGGTCGGTGGGAGGCTCAACGGGCAGCAGGCGCCGGTCGCAGGAGCTGGATGTCCTCGACCTTGCGCGGCGTCGTCGGCGAGGTCGTCCGCGGCGCCGGCGTCGAGCTGGCCGGCCGCGCCGTCGCCCGACACGGCGGCGGCATCCGCTCGACGGCGCTCGCCCGCTCCCGCGCCGCGCGCCGCGGCGAGGCCCACAGCGCGTCGAGCGCGGTGGCGCCCACCAGCGCGGCGGCCAGGGTCCACAGCAGGAGGCCGCGCTCGAGCGGCGGCGGCCGCCGCGACTCGCAGCGCAGCACCGGCGCCGGGCGGGCCGCGCCCGGCTCGGCGCCGGGCTCGGCGTCCGGCGGCCGCTGGCTCGCGAGGGGGTCCCAGACGGGCTTCGAGTCGCTCATCGACAGCTCCCGACAGAGGTCCGTGCGTCGCCCTCGATCATAGCGCAGCCGCCCGCCGGCGGCGCCGAAAAGCCGTCGCGCCGCCGGAGGCGATCCGGCGGCGCGAGGAGCGAACGCGTGGAGTGGAGTGCGCGCCGTCAGCAGAGCGGCTGGTCAGGCGGGCACCGCAGCTTGACGCCGGCCTTGACCTTGTCGAGCCGGGCCTGGGCCTCGCGCTGCTGGCGCCGGATCTCGGCCTGGCGGGCGGCGACCTTGTCGCGGTCGGCCTGGGTGGTCGCCGCGGCGAGCTGCCGCTCCGCCTCCTTCATCTGGTTGTCGAGATCGGCCAGGGCGGCGATGAGGCCGTCGACCTGCGCCTTGAGCTCGGCGGTCTCGATCTCCTTCTGGCGGGCGATGGCCTCGGCCTTGGCCTGCTCCTCCTGCGCCGCCTGGCGGCGCCGGGCCTCCTCGTCGGCCTTGTTCGAGCTCTGGACCATGAAGATGACCGCGGCGGCGGTGATCACGGCAAAGATGCCGACCGCGACCACCAGCCAGACCGGCCACTTCTTCTGCACCTCCTGGCGACGCAGCTCCATCTCCTGCTGCAGGCGGTGGGCCTCGAGCTGGGCCTGGTGATCGGCGCGGGCACGGGCCTCGGCCTCCTGCACGCGCAGGGCCTCCTCGCGCAGGCGCTGCTCGCGGGCCTCGTTCTCGAGGCGGATGGCCTCGGCGGCGGCGCGCTCCTTGGCCTCCTGCTCGTCACGCTTGCGGCGCTCCTCGTCCATCCGCGCGCGGATGCGAGCCTCCTCCGCGGCCTTCGCCGCGTCCTCCTCTTCCTTGACGCGCGACTCCTCGATCGAGCGGAGCTCACGCAGCGAAAACAGGACAGAATTCTCTCGCTTCTCGGACTGGGCCATCGGGTCCTCGCGTCTCCATCTGTACCACGCGCGATCGGGCCGGGCAACGGCCAGCGGGCGGGCTGCCGACGAGGACACCGTGGGGCGACGCGCTGTTGCACCGGCCGCCCGCCGTGCGATACATCCGCCCCGTCGTGGGCTTCGTCGATCTCCACTCCCACGTGCTGTCCGGCCTCGATGACGGCGCGCGCGATCTCGCGACCTCGCGCGCCATGCTGACGGCGCTCGAGGCCCTCGGGTTCTCGGAGGTCTACGCCACCCCCCATCAGAAGGCCGGCCAGTTCCTGCCCGGGCTGGACGCCATCGACGCCGCCTTCGCCCCGATCCAGGCCCTCGCCGTCCCCGGCCTCCGGCTCGGCCTGGCCGCCGAGAACATGTGGGATGATGTGTTCTTCGACCGGCTGCAGCGCGGTCAGATCCCCTCCTACGACCGCGGCGACGTCTTCCTGGTCGAGCTGCGCCCCCACGAGCTCCCGCTCGGCCTGGTCGACCAGCTCTTCCGCCTGCGCATGGCCGGCAAGACGCCGGTGCTCGCCCACCCCGAGCGCTACGAGCCGCTGTGGGCCGACGACGGCCTGATCGAGCGCCTGCGCGCCCACTGCGGCTTCGTCTGCGACCTGGGCGCGGTCGCCGGCTACCACGGCAAGCAGCCGCAGAAGATGGCCCGCCGCCTGCTCGAGGAGGGCGTGGCCGCGGCCGTCGCCTCCGACGCCCACACCGTCGAGGACGTGCGGGCGGCGGCCGAGGGCATCGCCTGGATCGCGAAGCGGCTGGGCCGGCCGGCGGTGGCCCGGCTCCTCGACGACGGGCCGCGGGCCCTCCTCGCCGGCGAGCTGCCCGAATGAAGCTGGCGATCAACCTGGCGCTGAGCCTCATCATGCTCGCGCTGTCGCTGTGGCTGGTGTGGCCCAACGAGGTCAGCCGCGAGGTCCTGCGCGCCGCCCTGTCCGATCTCACCGTCACCGGCTTCGCCCCGACCCTGGCGCTCTACCTCGGCCTCCTGTGCCTGGTCCACTTCTGCCGGGCCTACCGCTGGAACAACCTGCTCGCGCCGCTGGGCGTGCGCCTCGGCCTGGGCCGGCTGATGGCGGTGTCGTCGGTCGGCTTCATGGCGATCCTGGTCGTGCCGGCGCGCCTGGGCGAGCTGGTGCGCCCGGCCCTCATCCGCAAGAAGGGCCACATCTCGGCCTCGGCGGCGCTGGGCACGGTCGCGGTCGAGCGCATCATCGACGGCCTGGTGGTGTCGGTGGCGGTGTTCGCGACCTTCATCGCCCTGCGCGGCCCCGACTCGCCGGGGTGGATGATGCCGACCGCCTACGTCGCGTTCGGCCTGTTCACGGTGTGCCTGATCGGCCTGGTGTTCGCGCTCACCTGGCCGGCGTGGACGGTGAGCACCTTCCTGCGGCTCACGCTGCTCACCACGCTGGCGCCGCGGCTGGCGGCGCGGCTCGACGGCAAGCTCCACGAGCTCATCCGCGGCTTCGCGGTCCTGCGCGACCGCAAGAACCTGGCCGCGTTCCTGGCCTGGACCCTGGTCTACTGGATCGCCAACGGCCTGTCGTGCTGGGTGCTGGCCCGCGGCCTGGGCGTGAACCTGTCGGTGACCGGGGCGTTCGCGATGATGGGGCTGGTCGCGGTCGGCATCACCTTGCCCAACTCGCCGGGCATGATCGGCCAGTACCAGTGGCTGACCGCGCTCGGCTGCTCGCTCGAGCTGGGCCGGGCCGCGATCACCGACGGCACCGTGCTGTTCGGCGAGGTGCTGGCCTTCGCGGTCATCCTCCACGGCATGCAGGTGGTCTGGTACGTGGGCACCGGGCTCCTGGCCGTGGCCACGCCCCACGTCTCGTTCTCCGAGCTGTGGGCCGCCCGAAAACTGGACCCCGAGCCGGCGGCGAGCGACGCTCCGGCGTCGTGATCTGGCCGCGCTGGCTCCTCGCCCTGACCCTCGCCGCCCTGGCCCTCGGCCCGCCGCGGCCGGCGGCGGCGCGCAGCGAGAGGACCGTGGCCTACCCGGCGGACAAGGTCTTCCCGACCGCGGTCCGCTTCCTGCGGGTCGACGAGGGCCTGACCATCACCGAGCGCGACGCCACCGCCGGCTACGTCCTGTTCGAGCTGGCCGAGGACGGCAAGGTCTTCCCCGGCGCCCTCGAGCTGGTGGTGACCGAGAACGCCGGCCGGCCCGCGGTGCGGCTGGTGCTGCGCATCGAGGACCGGCCGTCGTACGTCGAGGCGGCGATGCTCGAGCGGCTCGAGCGCAAGCTGCGGGCCGAGCTCGGCAGCGAGCCGCCGCCGGTGCGCCGGCCGCCGCCCGACAAGGCGCCCGACAGGGCGCCCGACCGGGCGCCCGACAAGGCCCCGGCTCGGGACGCGGCCGCCGGCGCCTGACGCCGCCTCGCGCGGGTCGCCACCGCCCGGCCCCCGCGCGCCCCGCGCGTTCGCGGCGACCGCGTGCGGTACAGTCGCGCCGATGATCGACCTGCGGTCCGACACGGTCACCCGCCCCACGCCGGCCATGCGCCAGGCGATCGCGGCGGCCGAGGTCGGCGACGACGTCTATGGCGAGGATCCCACGGTGCGCCGGCTGGAGGAGACCGTCGCCGAGCTGCTCGGCGCCGAGGCCGCGCTGTTCGTCCCCAGCGGCACGATGGCCAACCAGATCGCGCTCCGCGCCCACGCCCGCCCCGGCGAGGAGGTGCTGATCGGCAAGGACGCCCACTGCTGGCTGCACGAGTCGGGGGCGCTGGCGGCCCTCGCCGGCGCCCAGACCCAGCAGCTCCCCGGCGACGGCCGCTTCGACGGCCGGGCGGTGCGCGACGGCCACAAGCCGCCGCTGTCGTACCTGTCGCCGACCACCGTGGTCGCGGTCGAGAACACCCACAACATGGGCGGCGGCGCGGTGTGGCCGCGGCCGCTCCTCGACGACGTGCTGGCCGCGGCCCGCGACCTCGGGCTGGGCACCCACCTCGACGGGGCGCGGCTGTGGAACGCGGCGGCGGCGACCGGCGCGGCCGAGCGCGACCTGGCCCGCGGCTTCGACACGATCAGCGTGTGCCTGTCCAAGGGCCTGGGCGCGCCCGCCGGCTCGGTGGTGGCCGGCCGCCGCGCGCTGGTCACCGCCTGCCACCGCTTCCGCAAGATGTACGGCGGCGGGATGCGCCAGGCCGGGATCCTGGCCGCCGCCGGCCTCCACGCCCTCGCCCACCACCGGGCCCGGCTCGTCGACGACCACGCCCACGCCCGGCTCGTCGCCGAGCGTCTGGCCGACGTCCCCGGGCTGGCGGTCGACCCGGCGCGGGTCGAGACCAACATCGTCATGGTCGAGGTCGCGGCGCCGCGCTCGGCCCAGGCCCTGGTCGACGCCTGCGCCGCGCAGGGCGTCCGGATCTCGGCCATCACGCCGCGCCGCCTGCGCCTGGTCACCCACCTCGACGTCGACCGCGCCGCCTGCATGCGCGCCGCCGCCGTCCTCGCCGAGGTCGCGCGCGAGGCGACGTGAGCCCGGCCGCACACGCGCGGGTGACGCGGGCCGCCGCCGGGCTGATCGCGGCGGCGGCCGCCGCGTGCTCGGCGCCCGCGCTCCCCGCCGAGCTCGGCCTCGCCTACGAGCGCGAGGCCGCCGGCGACGTCGACGGGGCGCTCGCCGCCTACCGCGCCGCCCAGCGCCCGTGCGGCGACCCCGGCGCCCGCCGCCTCGCCCGCGAGGACTGCGCCCGCGCCCTCCTCGGCGAGGCCGAGCTGCTCGAGCGCCACGGCCGCGCCGACGAGGCGCTGGCCGCGTACGCCGCGGTGCCCGAGCGTGCCGGCGGGGTCGCCGCGCCGTCGGCGCAGGCGCTGTGGCGGGCCGGCCGCCTCGCCTACGAGGCCGATCGGGTGCCCGACGCCGCCGGCTTCCTGTGGCGGCTGGTGGTCGAGTACCCCGACGAGGCCTTCGCCGCCGACGCCGTCGCCTTCGTGGTCGAGCGCACCCGCGCCGTCGACGCCCGCGCCCTGTGGCGGCGCCTGAGCGACCTCTACCCGGCCCTCGATCACACCGCCGTCGCCGACAACCTGCTGTGGGCGCTGGCCGACCTCGCCGAGCACGAGCTCGCCGACCCCGGGGCCGCCCGCGAGCTCTACGATCGCATCCCTCGCGATCATCCCGCCAGCGGTCTGCGCGACGACGCCCGCTGGCACGCGGCGCGGATCTCGCGCGCCGCCGGCGACCCGGCGGGCGCGGTCGAGCGCCTGCGCGCGCTCCTCGCCACCCGCGAGGTCGCGGTCGGCGCCGGCTCGTACTTCTCGATCTGGCTCGACGACGCCCAGCTCGAGCTCGGCCGGGTCCTGCGCGACGACCTCGCCGACCCCGAGGCCGCCGCCGCCGCCTTCGCCACCCTGCCCCGCCACTACCCGCGCTCGATCCTGGTCGACGACGCCCTCGACGAGCGGATCACGACCGAGCTCGGCCGCGGCCACCGCGATCGGGCCTGCGCCGCCGCCGCCCGCCTGGTCGCGCACGATCCCGAGTCGCGCTTCGCCGCCCGCGCCCGCGCCCTCGGCGAGACGTGCGGGGCGGCCCGGGGTCGGCGATGACCGCCGCCACGCCACCGCCGTCGCCGGCGCCGGCGCCCGGGCCAGGATCGCCGCCGCCGATGGTCGAGCTGCGCGGCGTGAGCGTGCGCTTCGACGCCACCACGGTCCTGGCCGGGGTCGATCTGAGCGTCCCGCGCGGCGCCCGCCTGGGCATCATCGGCCCGGCGGCCGCCGGCAAGAGCGTGCTGGTGAAGCTCGTCGCCGGCCTGGTGGCGCCCGCCGCCGGCCGCGTCCTCATCGACGGCGTCGACGTCACCGGCCTGTCCGAGGAGCGGCTGGCGCCGGTGCGGGCCCGGATCGGCATGCTGTTCCAGAACTACGCCCTCTACGACTTCCTGACCGTCGAGGGCAACGTCGGGTTCCCCCTGGTCCGCCGCGGCGAGGCCGCCGAGGTGGTCGCCGCCCGGGTCGCGGATCGCCTGCGCGCGGTCGGCCTCGCCGGCAGCGAGGGCAAGCTGCCGTCGCAGCTCTCGGGCGGCATGAAGAAGCGAGTCGGCATCGCCCGCGCGACGATCGCCGCCCCCGAGCTGGTGCTGTACGACGAGCCTACCGCCGGCCTCGATCCGGTGACCACCTCCAAGATGTACGACCTCCTGCGCGCCGATCACGACCGCAGCGGCGCCACCGCGATCGCGGTGTCGTCGGACGTCGCGGCCCTGTGCGGCTTCGTCGACCGCGTGGTCTTCGTCTACCAGGGCCGCGCCCACTACCAGGGGCCGGCCGCCGGCCTCGCCGACGCCGACGACCCGGTGGTGCGGCAGTTCGTCCGCGGCGCCCTCGACGGCCCCCTGGTGGGGTAGGCTCGCCCCCGTGCCGGTCCCGGTGCCGTCCCATGATCGGTGAGCGCACCATCACCCAGGTCGGCGCCCGCGCGCTGGCGGTCAGCCGCGAGATCGGCGGCATCACGATCCTGTTCGGTCAGATCCTGCGCGCGCTCCTGCCGCCGCGCCTCGACGGCCGCGAGCTGATCAAGAACCTGCACAAGATGGGCAACCGCTCGGTGCCCATCGTCGCCCTGACCGCGTTCTTCGCCGGCGGCCTGATGGTGGTGCAGTCGGCGCCGTTCGTGCAGCGGTTCGAGGCCACCTCGCTCGCCGGCTGGGCCGCCGGCTACGCCGTGCTGCGCGAGATCGGGCCCATCCTCATCGCCCTCATGTTCTCGGGCCGGGTCGGCGCCAACAACACCGCCGAGCTCGGCACCATGACCGTGACCGAGCAGCTCGACGGCCTGCGCGCGCTGGCGATCGACCCCATCCAGTACCTGATCGTGCCGCGGGTGCTGGCGATGATGGTGATGCTGGTGTGCCTGACCGTGATCGGCGACCTGGTGGCGCTGCTCGGCGCCGCCGCCGTCGCCAAGGCCGTGCTCGGCATCGAGTGGGGCATCATGTACGCCAGCTTCACCGAGAACCTCACCCCCCAGGACTTCCTGCACGGCGTCTACAAGTCGTGCGCGTTCGGCCTCTCGATCGCCGTCACCTCCTGCTACTTCGGCGTCACCGTCCGCGGCGGCGCGGTCGGCGTCGGCCGCGCCGTCAACGCCGCCGTGGTGGCGGCGGCGGTGTCGGTGATGCTCCTCGACTTCTTCCTCACCTACCTCGACGTATGACCGCGGTCCGTACCTGGCTCCTCGCCCGCGTCACCCGCGTCGGCGCCGGCACGATCGCCGCGGTCGTCGCCGCCCGCGACCTGTGGCTGGTGCTGGTCGGCACGATCGCCGGCATCTGGCGTCAGTACGGCCGCCGCGGCGCGCCGCGGCCCACCGACGACCTGGTCGAGCAGCTCCACGTCATCGGCAACCGCTCGCTCCTGTTCGTGGCCGTGACCCTGGGCTTCATCGGCATGGTCATGATCTACCAGGCCTGCCTCCAGTTCTCGCGCTCGATCGGCGACCTGTCGCAGGTCGGCCCGCAGTTCGTCCGCCTGATCGTGTCGGACTTCGGCCCGACCCTGACCGCGATGATGCTGGCGACCCGGGTCGGCGCCGGCATCGCCGCCGAGATCGGCTCGATGAAGGTCACCGAGCAGGTCGACGCGCTGCGCCTGTCGGGGGTCTTGCCCGTCGACTACCTCCTGGTGCCGCGCTTCCTCGCCTCGCTGGTGATGACGATCGTGCTCTCGGTGATCGGCTCCGCCATCATGTACGGCGCCGGCGCCGTCACCGCCTACCTGTCGTTCGGGGTCAACCCGCGGCTGTTCGTCGACCTCGGCTTCGTCGAGCCCCGCCACGTGATCCTGGGCCTGCTCAAGGCCGCGGCCTACGGCGCCGCCATCCCGGTGGTGGCCGGGTCCTGCGGGCTGCGGGCGCGCGGCTCGAGCGAGGGCGTGGGCTGGGCCACCACCGCCGCCGTCGTCGGCAGCTCGTTCGCGGTGATCGCGATCGACTTCGCGCTGTCGGTGGGGGCGCTGTGGCTCCTGGGAGGCGACCTGTGAGCGGCGGCGACCCCGGCGCCGCCGGCCTCGTGGTCTTCCGCGACGTCCACAAGGCCTTCGACGGCAAGCCGGTGCTGCGCGGCATGGACCTCGCGGTCGGCCAGGGCGAGATCCTCTTCATCATCGGCACCTCGGGCGTGGGCAAGTCGGTGACGATCAAGCACCTGGTCGGCTTCCTGCGCATCGACCGCGGCGAGATCTGGTTCGACGGCCGCCGCGTCGACCAGCTCGACGAGAAGGGGTTCTACGCGGTGCGCCGCCGCGTCGGCATGGTGTTCCAGAACGCCACCCTGTTCGACTCGATGACCCTGGCCGAGAACGTGGCCCTGCCCCTGCGCAAGCACAAGCGGCTGCGCCCCACCGCCGCCCTGGCCCAGGCCATGGGCCGGCTCGAGCAGGTCTACCTGACCGGCTTCGCCGACCGCTACCCGGCCGAGCTGTCCGACGGCATGCGCAAGCGCGCCGCGATCGCCCGCACCCTGACCATGGATCCCGAGGTCGTGCTGTTCGACGAGCCCACCACCGACCTCGATCCGGTGAACGCCCGCCGCATCGACCGCCTCATCCGCGAGCTGTCGCGCGATCTCGGCGTCACCTCGATCGTCGTCTCCCACGATCTGACCGCGATCTTCACGATCGCCGACCGCGTCGCCTTCCTCTACCAGGGGCGGGTCCACGCCCTCGGCACCCCCGACGAGCTGCGGCGGAGCCCCGACCCGGTCGTCCAGCAGTTCATCGGCGGCCACGCCACCGGCCCGATGGAGACCCCGGGGTTCTGATCAGCGCTCGCGCCGCGGCGCCCGCGCCGGCAGGCCCTCGCGATCGTCGGGCTTGCCGATGATCCGCCACGGCGAGCGCTTGAGGATCTTGCCCAGCTCCTTGGCGTCCTCGGGGAACTCGGGATCGCGCGACAGCTTCATCATGCTGCCCTCGCCCCGATCGATCATCGCCACCAGCGCGCGGGTGCCGGCGAGCAGCCGATCGACCCGGGCCAGCAGCCGATCGCCGTCGTCGATCACCGCCCGCAGGCGGGCCACGGCGGCGGGCGCGACCCGATCGGCGTGGCCGCGGACGCGGTCGAGGTCGGCGGCGACGGCCGCCGCCGCGCTCCGCACCCGCGCCACCGCCGCCCGCGCCTCGTCGATCGTGGCGCCGGCGCGCCGGGCCAGCGCCCGCAGCGCGGCCGGGGTCGCCCCGGCCGCGGCCAGGGTCGCGCGCAGGCGGCGGGCCTCCCGCCACAGCGTCGCCAGCTCGACGCCGAGCGCCGCGTAGGCGCCGGGCGTGGGCTCGACCGCGGCCAGCGTGGTCGACAGCTCGGCCAGCGCCGCGCGCAGGACCTGGACCTCCGGCTCCACCGCCTCGAGGAAGTGCCGCGACCGCTCGAGGTTGTCCCAGGTCCGCAGGAGCGCGCGATCGAGCGACGGCGGGTCGACGCCCCGGACCTCGTCGCCGGCGGCGATCGGCCGGCCGGGCGCGCCGCCGCCGCGCGGCGGCCCGACCTCGAGGTACCGATCCGAGAGCACGCCCTTGGACGAGATGAAGTAGTCGCCGTCGACCGGCAGCATCCACCGCCGGCCGTCGTCGACGCGGATGTGGACGCCGCTGCCGCCGGTGGCGGCCAGGTCGTGCCCGGGCGGGAAGCCCTCCGCCGCCACCAGCGCGATGCCCTCGACCCTGCCGACGGTGTGGCCGGCGACGATGATGGGCGCACCGACCTTGAGCGCGCCGACGTGCTGGAACACCACCCGGGCGCGGACGCCGCCGCCGAGCTCGAGGCGGGGCAGGATCGCGACCACGAACACCGCGCCGGCCAGGATGAGCCCGATCATGATCGCGCCGACCCGGGCCTGGGCGCCGGGCTCGCCGCCGGCGATCATCGCCCCGACCTCGGCCCCGACCTCGCGCCGGCCGTCACCCGCTCACTCCTTCCAGAAGAACTTCCACGGGTTGCGCTTGAGGTCGCGGATCAGCTCGCGCACGTCGACGTAGACGTCGTCCTTGGCCAGGAGCGCGCCCGCGGTGCCCTTGCCCTGGCGCAGATCGGTGACCATGCCGTCGACGTTGTCGATGAGGCCGCCCGCCTTCTGGGCCGCGGTCGCCGCCTTGTCGGCGACCCCGATGGCGCGCTCGACCCGCGCCTCGGTCACGATGCCGGTGACGCGGCGGCCGTCGGCCAGCAGGGCCACGGCCTCGGGGGTGACCTGATCGATCGCGCGCTTGCTCGACACCAGGAGCGCGTCGGCGTCGCCGACCGTGCGCCGGATCATCGACGGATCGAGGCCGGCGTTGACCTTGGCCAGGGTCTGGTTGGCCTCGGCCGCCAGGCCGCTGGTCGACGCGATCAGGCCACCGAGCTGCTCGCGGTTGTCGCGGAGGAGCCGGTCGACCGAGCCCACGGCGCTGGCGCTGTTGCCCAGCAGGTCCTTGATCGTGTCCTTGTCCTCGGTCAGCACCTCCGACAGCGAGTCGAGGACGTCGTAGAGCCGCGACAGCACCAGGTCCGTGCGCGGCGGGTTGCGGCCGACGACCTTGGTCCCGGGCGCGATCGGCTCGTCGTCCCAGTTCCGCCCCGGCACGATCTCCAGGTACTGCTCGCCGAGCACGCCGGCGGTGTTGATGAAGAACTCGGCGTCGCGGCGGATCGACGAGCGGGCGCGATCCTCGATCCAGGCCTCGACCCGGACGTAGACCCGGCGCCCGCTCGCCTCGTCGAGGGCGCCGCCGAGGAAGCGGACGTCCTCGATCTTGCCCACCTTGATGCCCGCGACCTTGACCGGCGCCCCCGGCTGCAGGTTGCCGCTGTAGTCGTAGTCGACGTAGATCGTGAAGCCGCGCGCCAGCGAGAAGTTGCCGAGCACGAAGACGAAGCCCGCCAGGATCACCGCCGCGACGATGATCAGGAGGCCGACCTTGAACTCGAGCCCGCGCTCGCGCATCGGCGGCAAGGCTAACACGGCCGGTCGGCGCGAGCCGGGCTCAGGCGTCGCCGGGCTCGGCGTCGGGCGGCGGCTCGGCGTCGGGCTCGGCGTCCACCGTGGCGTCGACCATGGCGGCGTCGACCATGGCGGCGTCGACCGGGCGGGCGTCGATCGCCGCCCCGTCGGTGGTCGCGGCGTCGGGCTCGGCGGCGTCCACCGGCTCGTCGACGGCGTCGATCTGGGCGGCGTCGACCGTGACGTTGCCCGCGCACACGGCCGGCGACTGCCCGAAGTCGCAGACCAGGCCCTCGGCGCACTCGGCCGAGGCCACGCACGGCTCGCCGGCCGCCTTGAGCGCGCCGCCGCCGCAGGCCCCGAGCCCCCCCAGGCCGCAGAGGATCACGACGCCGAGCGTGGGGATGAGTCGCGCCATGTCCCCCAGCCTACCCGAAAACGCCCGCGCCCCGCGGCCGAACGACCGGGGGCGCGCGCGCGGTCACCCGAGGTGACCACCGTGATCTCGGTTACGGCTGGACCAGGTTGGCCGGCGCGGTCGCGAAGTTGAGCTCGACCGAGATGCCGTCGACGAAGCGCTTGCGGCCGGCGCTGTCCACGGCCTCGGTGCACTGGACCAGCACGCCGTTCACGACCCGGTCCTCGATCACCGTGCCGTCGCCGTCGATGCAGGTGTCGACCTGCTGCGTCATGGGATCGCCGTCGAGGTTCTTGTCGCAGAAGGCCTCGAGGCCGTCGCGATCGACGTCGATGTCGGGCGTCCGGCAACCGGCGTGGGGGTGCCCCGGGGGCAGCGCCGGCAGCGCGAGCAGCGGCCCCAGGACGTTGGCGAACACGGCGTCGAGCAGCGAGTTCTCCGGGGTCAGGCTGATCTCCGGGACGTCGAGCCCGCGGATCGTGTCGGCGGTGACGGCGTCGATGACGCCGCCCAGACGCCCGTTCATCGCCGCCACCCGGCCGTCCACCATGACGACGTCGGCCTCGACCTGGGTGCCGGTGATCTTGAGGGTGAGCTCGATGCCATCGGTGACCGGGACGCTGACCTGGAACAGCGAAGGACCGGCGGTGAGCTGGAGCCCGTTCGGGGTCGACGTCACCTCCCCCGAGGTGAAGGCGATGAGCGGCCGGCCCTGGCTGTCCAGCCCGCGCGGATCCATGTAGATCGTGTCCGGGGTGGCGTCGTAGGGGTTGCACGCCGTCACCACGCCCAGCTCGTTGGTCGTGCGATCGGCGACGCCGTCGCAGTCGTTGTCGAGGCCGTCGCCGCAGATCTCGGCCATGCCGCGCTTGACCATGGGGTTGGTGTCGTCGCAGTCGCCGTCGGCGATGGTCTGGCCGTCCTGGTCGGCGTCGGCGGTGTCGGTGGACGGCGTGCCGTCCTCGGCCTCGTCGGCGAGGCCGTCGCAGTCGTCGTCCTTGCCGTTGCCGGGGATCTCGACCCCGGGGATGTTGGGATCGTGGTCGTTGCAGTCGCCGCCGTCGACCGCGGTCTCCTCGCCGTCCTCGTCGAGGTCCAGCTTGTAGACGCCGAGGTAGAGGGCGAACTTGACGCAGCTATCGGCGGCCGGCGTCGCGAAGTCGAACATCTCGAGCGGGATGAGGATGTCGTACTCGTCGAGCGACTCCTGGATGGCGTCGCGCGCCAGCGCGCCGACCCCGGCCAGCTTGTTGTCGGGCCGGCCGTCGCCGTCGAGGTCGAAGCCGTCGGCCAGGTCGCCGATCTCGAGGAACGAGATCAACTGCTGGTGCTGGCCCGCCAGGGGCACGATCGACTCGCCCATGCACTCGGGCCTGGGCTCGAACAGCGGGGGCAGGCGGGCGTCGTCGCCGCCGCAGGCCGCAAGGCACCCGGCCGCCGCGACCCCCCACAACGTCAGGGATAGGCTACGCTGCATACATCCTCCTCGGCGCGCAGCATAGGCACGGCGCTCCCCGCGGGTCAACGCTCGTCGATCACCCGCCCCGGCCCGCCGTGGTCCATCGCACGCGCGGCGCCGGGCCCCGGCGCGTCGGGTCCGCGCTGGCCCTCGCGCTCCTCGCGCTCGCCGCCGCGCCCGCCGCCGGTCACGTCGCGCCGGCGGTGGACGAGAACAACCGCTACCTCAAGCTGACGCCGATGGGCGATCGCGTCCGCCTCGCGTACACGATCTTCCTCGGAGAACGGCCGGGCGCCGCGCTCCGCCGCCGCCTCGATCGCGATCGCGACGGGCAGCTCTCCACCGCCGAGGCGCGCGCCTACGGCGAGGAGCTCGCGGCCATGGTCCGCCCCGCGGTCGAGGTCACGCTCGGCGGACGCCCGGCCACGATCGCGTGGACCACGGTCGACGTCGGCCTTGGTACACCGTCTGTCGCGGCCGGCGCGTTCTCGGTCGACCTGGTCGGCTGGCTGTGCACGAGCGGGCGCGAGCCCCACCTGCGCCTCGTCGACCGCGTGCGCGTCGATCGCCCCGGCGAGACCGAGGTCCGGCTCGAGGATGGCCCGGGCGTGCGCTTCGTCCACAAGCGGCTCGGCGACCGCGCGATGGACGGGCTGACGCAGACCTGGACCGGCGCCGATGGCCCGCTCACCGTGGGCCTCGACGTGCGGTGGACCGTCGACGCCAGCGCGCCCCGCCCCGCCGACGGGCGGTGCGGGGACGCGGCCGCCAGCCCGCCCCGGCGGTGGCCGTGGCTGGCCGGGCTCGCGCTGGCGCTGGCCGCGGGCGGCGCGCTGCTCGCGCGCCGCCGCGAGCGGGCTCAGCGGAACGTGAACGGGTAGCTGAACGAGCCGCCGGTCTGCGTCTTCTTGAACGTCGCCTTCTGCACCGCCGCCGCCACGCACGAGCCGAGGCCGGCGTCCGGGGTCTCGCGCACGGTGACGCTCGACACCGCGCCGCTGCCGTCGACCTTCACCGAGACCTTGACCGTGCCCTTGGCGCTCGACTTCGCCGCGCAGCCGTCGACCCGCGCGCGCACGCCGCCGATGCCGGCCGAGATGTCGGCCTTCTGCAGGCTCTCGGGCAGGTTCGAGCCGCCGCCGCCGCTCGGCGGCTTGGTGGTGCTGCCGCCGCCACCACCACCGCCGCTCGACCCGCGGTACTTCGCGCAGCACGCGGGCGGCCTGTCGGCGAGGAGACAGGCGACCTCGTCGAGACACTTGCCGCCGGTGTCGGCGGGCGGCTTGTCGGCGGGAGGCTTCTTGTCGCTGGTCGCGGTCGTGCCGCCCGGCTTGCGGTCGCTGGTGGTCGTCGAGCCGCCCGGCTTGCGGTCGCTGGACGCCGTCGAGCCGCCCGGCTTGCGGTCGCTGGACGCCGTCGAGCCGCCCGGCTTGCGGTCGCCGCTGTCGGCCGTGCCCGAGGCGCCACCGCCGGTCGTCCCCGCGCCGGGCTCCTCGGCCGAGCCGCTCCCGGCGCCGGCCGCGGCGCCACCCGCCGCCGGATCCGTGCCGCCGCCGGGGGCGCCGCCACCGGTGGCGCCGGTCCCGGCCGGCCCCGCCGCCGTGCCCGGCTCGGTGCCGCCCGCCGGCTGGTCGGGCTGGGTCGCGGTGCCGCCGCCGGAGCCCACGGCGACCTGACCGGCGGTGCTCGGCTTGTCGTCGCCGCCGGTGACCAGCACCACGACGACCACCACCAGCACGATCGCGAGCAGCGCGACCGCGCCGAGCAGGCCGTACATCAGCTTGTTGTTGCCGCGACCGGCGCCGACCGAGGGGATGATGACCGCCGGCTCGCTGAAGGCGGTGGTCGAGAACACCGGCAGATCGTCGATCGAGCCGACGCTCCGGCCGCCCGGGGCCGCGTCGCTCGACTTGGCGGCGCCGAGGTAAGCCGACGCCATCGAGCGGATGTCGATGAGGCCCGAGCCCTCACCGCCGCCGTGCTGGGCGGCGCCCGACGACGACGACGACGACACCGGGGCCGCCGCCGCCTTGGGGCTGTCGGAGGCCAGCGCGGCCAGGTTGTTGAGCGAGAACAGGACCGAGTTCTCGCTGCGCTGGCCCTTGAGGCTGGAGGGGCTGACCGCGGCCTTGCCCGCGCCGGCGGCCGGCTCGGCGCGACCCTTGGCGGTGCGCGCCCCGCCCTGCCCGAACAGATCGTCGGCGCCGTCGTCGGCGTCGTCGGCGGCGGCCGCGGTGGCCTTGGCGGCGTGGGCCGCGAACACGTCGTTGGGATCGCTGCGCGAGGTCCCGCCGTCCTCGTAGCCGGCGCCGGCGCCGAACATGCTCGCCACCGCGTCCTCGCCCGAGCTGGGCTGGGCGGTGGTGGTGCTGCCGCCGGCGGCGAGCGCGGTGAACTCCGGCACCTGCGACAGGGGCAACCAGTCGGCGAAGCCCTCGCGCCAGATGTAGGACTCGGCGTCGAGCTCACCGGCGGCGAAGCGCTGGCCGACCTCGGCGGCGGTGATGGGGCCGACCTGCTCCTGGTCGACGACGATGTGCCAGACGGCGTCGTCGGCCGACGGCGGGGCGCCCTCGCCCTCGTAGCCGCCGTAGTCGTAGACCCGGGTCTCCTTCTGATCGAACTGGCCCGCCGGCGCGGGCGCGGGCTCCTCGGCCGCGGCCCCGGCGTTCCCGCGGACGACGATGATGTTGCTGCACTTCTTGCAGCGGATCTTGAAGACCTTGCCTTTGACCTTCTCGTCGGCAATCGAGTACTTGGCGGAACATGCGTCGCAGACGATCTTCATGATGGGCGCTTCCCTGTTCCTCGTGTGGCGAGGATGTGCTGGCTTGGACCCCCACGGCCCCCGGCCAGCTTGGCGAAAAATGCTACCACCGCCGATCGCGCAAACGCCAGCGATGGTGGCAACTTGGCGGCTCGCGGCCGCGCTCAGGGCGCGAACGGGTCGCGCAGCACGATGGTCTCGACCCGGTCGGGCCCCACCGACACCAGGTAGAACGGGACCCCGGCCAGCCGGCCCACGGTCTCGACGTAGGCGCGGGTGGTCGCCGGCAGGTCGTCCCACGTCCGCACCCCGGACAGCGAGCTCCAGCCCGGGTAGCGGGCGTAGACCGGCTCGGCGCGGGCGATGTCGTCGACGTCGGTGGGCAGCTCGTCGAGCTCCTTGCCGTCCAGCCGGTAGGCGACGCACACCGCGACCTCGGGCAGGCCGGCGAGGACGTCGAGCTTGGTCAGGGCCAGGCCGTCCATGCCCGACAGCCGCACGCCCAGGCGCAGGGCCGGCAGATCGAGCCAGCCGCAGCGGCGCGGCCGGCCGGTGACCGCGCCGAACTCGCCGCCGGCCTGGCGCAGCGCCTCGGCGGCGTCGCCGTGGAGCTCGGTCGGGAACGGCCCGCCGCCGACGCGGGTGGCGTAGGCCTTGGTGATGCCGATGACGCGGTCGATCTTGCTGGGGCCGATGCCGGTCGACTGGCAGGCGCCGGCCGCGATCGTCGACGACGAGGTCACGTACGGGTACGTGCCGTGATCGATGTCGAGCAGCGTGCCCTGCGCGCCCTCGAACAGGACGTGGTGGCCGCGGGCGATCTCGTCGACCACGAAGCGGCTGGCGTCGCGCACGTACGGGCGCAGGCGCTCGCCGGCGGCGACCGCGTCGTCGATCCAGCGATCGACCTCGGCCTCGCTCGGCACCTCGCCGCCGAGGTGGCGCAGCACCGGCGTCAGCTCGTCGAGGTTGGCCAGCACCACCTCGCGCAGGCGCGGCGGGCGGAAGAGGTCGCGGATGCGCACGCCGCGGCGGCCGACCTTGGCCTCGTACGCCGGGCCGATGCCGCGGCGGGTGGTGCCGATGGCGCCGGCGGTGCGATCCTCGCGCACGCCCTCGATGCGCTTGTGGTACGGCAGGATGACGTGGGCGTCCTGGCCCACCACCAGCTCGCTGTCCTGGAGCAGGCCGCGGGCCTGGAGCTGCGCGATCTCCTCGAGCAGGGTGGCCGGGTCGATGACCATGCCGTCGCCGAGGACGCACGGCTTGCCGGGGTGACACACCCCCGACGGCACCAGGCGGGTGATGATCTTCTGGCCGCCGATCACGAGGGTGTGGCCGGCGTTGGCCCCGCCGCCATAGCGGACGATGGTGTGGGCGCGCTCGGTGTAGAGGTCGACGACCTTGCCCTTGCCCTCATCTCCCCACTGTGCGCCTACGACGATGACGACGGACATCAGCTCCTCCCGGTCAGGATAGTCGCGAGGGCGAGCCCGTCGCCACTGGCGGCGGCGGTGATCGCCGTCGCCGGGATCGGGGTGGTGGTGGTGGCGGCGACCTCGTGGGCGGTCGCCGCGGCCAGCTCGAGCACGTGGGTCCAGCCGGTCTCGGCGGCGTAGCGCAGGCGCGCGGCGGCGGCGCCGGTCGCGAGGTCGACCGCGGCCCGCACCCCGGCGGCGCGCAGGGCGGCGGCCACCGCGGCGGCGGTGGCGCGACCGACGTCGTCGGCGGCGACCACCAGCGCGCCCGGCGACGGCCGCGGCGGCGCGACCTGGGCCGCGCGCTGGGCCTGGGCGATGGCCTCGATGTCGACGGCGAAGCCGACCGCGCGCGCCGGCCGCCCGTAGCGGCCGACCAGCTCGTCGTAGCGACCGCCGCGCAGGACGGCGTCGCCGGCGCCGCGCGCGTAGCCGGCGAAGCGCAGGCCGGTGTAGTAGTCGAAGCCGCGCAGGTCGCCGAGGTCGACGGTGAAGCGGGCGCCGGGGTAGAGGCGCGCGGCCGCGGCCAGCGCCGCCACCAGCTCGGCGAGCGCGGCGTCGACGGCGGCGGGCCACGGCAGGGCGCGGGCGCGGGCCAGGGCGTCGTCGGCCGGCCCGGTGAGCCCGACCAGCGCGACGGCGAGCGCCGGCAGCTCGCCGGGCGCCCCGGCGGCGACGCGGGCCACCTGCTGCCGGTCCTTGCGGGCCAGGGCCAGGGCCAGGGCCGGCCGCGCCTCGTCGCCGACCCCGGCCAGCACCCAGCGCGCGGGCGCGACGTGCCCGACGTCGAGCGGCGCGGCCTCGACGCCGAGGTGGGCGAGCGTCGCCGACGCCACCGCCAGCACCTCGGCGTCGCCGTCGACCCCGCCGGCGCCGATGAGCTCGATCCCGGCCTGCAGGATCTCGCGCTGGGCCAGCGGCCCGCGGGTCGGGCTGGTCAGGCGGTTGCCCGCGCCCTCGTAGCAGAGGCGGAGCGGCCCGTCGACGTCGGCGAGGCGGGTGGCGGCGATGCGCGCCACCTGCGGCGTGAAGTCGGGGCGCAGCGCCACCACCTCGCCCGAGCCGGGCTCGACGAAGCGCAGCGCCGCGGCGCGGGCGTCGGCGCCGAGCCCGCGCTCCAGCACGTCGGCGCACTCGAACACCGGCGTGATGAGGCGGGGGTAGCCCCAGGCCTCGAGCTCGGCGAGGACGCGCTCGGCGATGGCGCGGCGGCGGGCGGCGGCGCGCGGCAGGAGATCGCGGACACCGGCGGGCAGGCGGACGGGGCTGGGCGGGATGGACATGGCGGCGCGGGCTCAGATCGGCGTGGGCACGCCGACGAAGTGGACCGAGAGCGACGGGAAGTGCATGCGCAGCTCGTCGGCGAGCCGCTGCGGACCGAAGACCTCGGTGGCGTAGTGGCCGGCGGCGACCAGCGTGAGCTGGAGCTCCCGCGCCAGCTCGGCGGCGCGCTCGGACAGCTCGCCGGTGAGGTAGAGGTCGCAGCGCTCGGCGGCCGCCGCCTCGAGCAGGTCGCCGGCCGCGCCCGAGCACAGGCCGACCCGGCGCACCACCTCCGGGCCGTAGGGGAAGACGAACGGCGCCGCGCGGCCGCCGAGCACGCCGGCGGTGATGCGGGCCAGCGCCTCGTCGCGCGACAGCGGCTGCGGCCAGCCCCCGGCCAGCCCCAGGGCCACGCCCTTGACGTCGCCGAAGGCCTCGCGCCCCGCCAGCGCCAGGCCGATGGCGTCGGCGAGCCCGGTGTTGTTGCCGAGGCGCGCGTGCTTGTCGAGCGGCAGGTGGTACGCGGCGAGCGAGACGCCGCTGGCCAGGAGCTGGCGCAGCCGGACCGCGGTCGGCCCGGTGACGCGGGCGATGCCGCCGCCCCAGATGAGGCCGTGGTGGACGACGACGAGGTCGGCGCCCAGCTCCAGCGCGCGCTCGAGGAGGGCCTGGTTGGCCGAGACCCCGGTGACGACCGTGTCGACCTCGGGCGCGCCCTCGACCTGCAGGCCGTTGGGCGCGTAGTCCCGGAAGCGGTCGATCTCGAGCGTCGCGTCGCGGTAGGCCACGACGTCGCGGAGGTGGACGGTCATCGCGCCGACGGGCGGTATAGGCGCGCGCGCGGTGCGAGTCAAGGCGCGGGTCGGCCGGTCGCCCGCCGCGCCGGGCGCGGTCGGCGTGACGCCGCGTCAGGACGGGATCGGCGGGAGCTGCGAGGTCAGCCCGACCAGGAGCCCGCCCGGCACGCGCACCGCGCGGCCGCCGGCGAAGCCGCCGCCCTCGAACACCGCCGCCGGGTAGCGCGGCCCGGTGGCGCGCAGCTCGAAGCCCTCGGCCGGCATGGCGGCCAGGTGGGTGGGGGCGAGGGCGCGGGCGGCGTCGACGTGGACCGCGATCGTCGCCGGCGGCCCCTCGGCGCCGACCACGCGGGCGATCTCGTCCCAGCTCGGCGCGTCGTCGCCCTGCCCGGCCCCGACCTCGGCCACCGGGATCCACAGCACCAGCTCCATGGGCGACGGCTCGTAGCCGGCGACCGCACGCGGGCGCCGACGGCCGGCGGCCCAGCGGCCGCGCAGGCGCGGCGGGATCGGGATGCGGTCCCGGAGCGCGGACAGATCACTCGGGCCTCGGACGAGCACGACGCGAGCATGTCACGATTCTCCCAGTTCCTCCATCACCCTGGAGGCGTGAGCCCGGGTCGCGACGACCGTGGTACACGCATGCCATGGCGTCGCTCCCCAGGCCGGTCCCTCCTGTCACCCGCCCCGCCGACGAGCGTCGGACGCTGTCGGGGCTGCCGCTCGCCGCCAGCTACGGCCCGGCCGATCTCGCGGCCCGCGGCTGGACGTACGAGCAGCAGCTCGGCGATCCCGGGCAGTACCCGTTCACCCGCGGCCCGCACGCGACCATGTACCGCGGCAAGCCGTGGACGATGCGCATGTTCGCCGGCTTCGGCACGCCCGACGACACCAACCGCCGCTTCAAGTTCCTGCTCGCCAACGGCCAGACCGGCCTGTCGACCGCCTTCGACATGCCGACGCTCATGGGCTACGACCCCGATCACCCGCGGTCGCTGGGCGAGGTCGGGCGCGAGGGCGTGAGCGTGGCGTCGCTCGCGGACATGGAGCGCCTGTTCGGCGACATCCCGCTCGATCAGGTGTCGACGTCGATGACGATCAACGCGCCGGCGGCGGTGCTGCTCGCCCTCTACGTCGCGGTCGCGGAGCGGCAGGGGGTCGGCCCCGACAAGCTGCGCGGCACGCTGCAGAACGACATGCTCAAGGAGTTCATCGCCCAGAAGGAGTGGATCAGCCCGATCCGCGGCCACATGCGGATCATCCGCGACATGCTGGGGTGGTGCACGCGGCAGATGCCGCAGTGGAACACGATCTCGATCAGCGGCTACCACATCCGCGAGGCCGGGGCGACCGCGGTGCAGGAGCTGGCCTTCACCCTCGCCGACGGCATCGGCTACCTCCAGCTCGGGGTCGACGCCGGGCTCGCGGTCGACGAGTTCGCGCCGCGGCTGTCGTACTTCTGGGACGTCCACAACGACTTCTTCGAGGAGGTGGCCAAGTTCCGGGCCGGCCGCCGCATGTGGGCCAAGATCGTGCGCGAGCGGTTCGGCGCCCGCGAGCCGCGGTCGTGGATCCTGCGCACCCACGCCCAGACCGCGGGGGTGTCGCTGATGGCGCAGCAGCCGCTCAACAACGTGGTGCGGACGACGCTGCAGGCGCTGGCCGCGGTCCTGGGCGGCACCCAGAGCCTGCACACCAACAGCTACGACGAGACCTACGCCCTGCCCACCGAGGACGCCGCCACCCTGGCCCTGCGCACCCAGCAGATCATCCTCGAGGAGAGCGGCGTGGCCGCGGTCGCCGATCCCCTGGGCGGCAGCTACTTCATCGAGACCCTCACCGATCAGGTCGAGGCCGCGGCCTGGGAGTACATCCACAAGATCGACGCCATGGGCGGGATCGTGCGGGCGGTCGAGGAGGGCTACCCGCAGCGCGAGATCGCGCGCGCCGCCTACGAGTTCCAGCGTCAGGTCGACAGCGGCGAGCGCGCGATCGTCGGCGTCAACAAGCACACCGACGAGGGCGACGGCGACGGCATCCCCACCCTCAAGATCGAGGAGGAGGTCGAGCGCGATCAGGTGGCGCGGATCAAGGCGTGGAAGGCGCGCCGCGATCCGGCGGTGGTGGCGGCGCGGGTGGCGGCGGTGCGCACCGCGCTCGAGCGCGACGACCTGAACGTCATGCCGCCGATCCTCGACGCCGTCCGCGACGGCGTGACCGTGGGCGAGATCTCGGACGAGTTCCGCCGCGTGCTCGGCGAGCACCGCGACCCCGCGTACCTCTGAGCCGAGGCGCCGCCGAGGCGATCGGCTCCGACTCAGGTCGGCACCGGCGTCCTCGCCGGGACCGACCGATCGACCAGCGCGTGTGGTTCCTTCACACGCTCTGACCCGCGAGCGCCGCGTCGGCGCCGGGGCCGGATCCGGAGCGGGATCGGGATCCGGATCGGGGCGGGGACCGGGGGCGGGGAGGGTCGGGATCCGGTTCGGGGTCGCTTGGCGACGCGCCGCGACGCGTGCCATCATCGCCGGCGCGGATGCAGCGGATCGTCGTCGACGCCATGGGCGGTGATCACGCCCCCGAGGAGATCGTCAAGGGCGCGGCCGAGGCGTCGCTGGCGCTGGCCGACGCCGAGATCATCCTGGTCGGCGACGCCGCCGCCCTGGGCGCGCTGCTGCCCAGCCTGCGCCACGACGGCGCCCGCGTCCGCGTCCACCACGCCAGCCAGACGATCGAGATGGACGAGAAGCCGGCCGAGGCCATCGCCGCCAAGCCCGACGCCTCGATCGTCGTCGCCGCCGAGCTGGTCGCCGCCGGCGAGGGCGACGCCCTGGTGTCGGCGGGCAACACCGGCGCCAGCGTCCTGGCCTGCGCCCGTCGCTGGCGGCTCCTGCCCGGGGTGCGGCGCGCCGCCCTGGCCTCGGTCTACCCCACCGAGCTGCGCCGCGGCGACAAGAACGACCCGTTCTCCCTCATCCTCGACGTCGGCGCCACGATCGACGCCTCGGCCGACGACCTGGTCACCTTCGCGATCATGGGCTCGGCCTACGCCGGGCTGGTGTCGCGCAACCGGCGGCCGCGGGTCGCGCTCCTGTCCAACGGCACCGAGGCCGGCAAGGGGCCGCAGGCGGTGGTCGCCGCCCACCAGCTCCTGCTCGAGGCCACCGAGCTCAACTTCATCGGCAACGTCGAGGGCCTCGACATCCCGCGCGGCGTCGCCGACGTGATCGTGTGCAACGGCTTCGTCGGCAACGTCGTGCTCAAGATGCTCGAGGGCGTGTCCGAGACCGTGGTCCGCCTCGCCCGCTACGCCCACAAGGAGAAGCTGACCTGGCGGCTGGGGCTGATGGCGCTGTCGAGCGCGCTGTCCCAGCTCAAGGCGGTGACCGACTGGCAGCAGTACGGCGGCGCGCCGCTGCTCGGCTTCGAGCACCTCTTCATCAAGGCCCACGGCCGCTCCAGCGCGCCCGCGGTCACCAACGCCATCAAGGTGGCGGCCAAGGCCCACGCCGGCGACCTGTGCGGCCACATCGCCCGCGGCGTCGCCGACGTCGCCGCCCGGCGGCGGCCGCCCGGCGGTCCCGGCGAGGCCCCCACGTGACCGCGCCCCGCCACGTCTTCCGCTGGGATCTCGACAAGACCTACCTCCGCACCGAGTTCGACAGCCTCGGCGATCTGGTCAAGAGCGCGATCGAGAACGCGGCCGACAAGCAGGCCTACCCGGGGGCGACGTCGCTGCTGCGCGCGCTGCGCGCCGGCGAGGGCCACCGCGTCTGCATCATCAGCGGCAGCCCCAGCCAGATGCGGACCGTGCTCGCCGCCAAGCTCCGCCTCGACGGCGTCGAGTTCGACGAGTTCGTCCTCAAGAACAACCTGAAGAACATCCTGCGCGGCCGCTTCCGCGCGCTGCGCGCCCAGGTGCCGTACAAGCTGCCGGCCCTGCTCGAGAGCCGGGGCGGCTCGCCGCCGGCGCCGGCCGAGACCCTGTTCGGGGACGACGCCGAGGCCGACGCCATCATCTACTGCCTCTACGCCGACGTCGTCGCCGGCCGGGTCCCGCTCGCCGATCTCGAGCGCGTGCTGGCGGCGGCGCGGGCCTACCCCGACGAGATCACGCGCACCCTGCGCGCCGCCGAGCGCGCGCCCAAGGGCGACGTCGTGCGGCGCGTGATCATCCACCTCGATCGGCGGTCGCCGCCCGCCGGCTTCCGGCGCTTCGGGCCGCGGCTGGTGCCGGTCTACAACTACTTCCAGGCCGCGCTCGTCCTCTACGCCGATCGCCTGCTCGACGCCCGCCAGGTCCTGTTCATCGCGTTCGAGATGCTCGACTCGCGGCAGTACCAGCTCGCGATCCTGGCCAACTCGCTGCAGGACCTGATGCGGCGCAACCGCTTCGTCCAGGACGAGGCGCTGCGCCTCGCCGACGAGGTGCGCGCGATCGCGCTCGCCACGCCGGCGACGCTGGCCCGCCCCGATCTGCCGCCCTTCGACGAGATCGCGCGCGCGTTCACCGATCGGGTGCGCGAGCTCAAGGGCGCGCGGCCCCTGCCGTGGCCGACCTCGCCGCCCCCGCTCGACTACGTCGCGCTGGTCGACGAGGAGCACCTCCACCGGCGCGATCGCCGGCGCCGCGGTCACGCCTGAACCTTGGTTGCGTGTGGTAAGGCCACATCGACGCGGCGACGATGTCGCGCGCGGACCCACATCTCTGCCCGTCGGGCCTACCGGCCCGGAGATCCTTCGATGTTAGGATCTTTTCGGGAAGGGACCCGTGCTCGACTCTCCGCCCTCGCCGCTCGCTCCCGGTGACGTGGTGCTCGATCGCTACCGCGCGGTCGAGCACATCGCCAGCGGCGGCCACAGCGTGGTCTTCCTCGGCCGCGACGAGCGGCTGGCGCGGCCGGTGTGCATCAAGGCGTTCACGCGCTACCCCGGCGATCCGGGGATCTCGCAGACCAGCTACGAGCACTTCGTGCAGGAGGCGTTCGCGCTGTCGCGCCTCACCCACCCCAACACCCTGCGCATCTACGACTTCGGGCACCTCGTCGGCGACCCGGCCCACGACGACGATCGCATCCCGTTCCACGTCTCGGAGTACATGAACGGGGGCACCCTCGCCCAGCTCGTGCGCGAGCGCGGCGCCCAGCCGGCGTCCGAGGTGGTGCGGATCACCGTCGCCGTCGCCGACGCCCTGGCCGAGGCCCACTCGCTGGGCATCATCCATCGCGACCTCAAGCCTCAGAACATCCTGTTCGCGGCGCTGGGCGGCACCCGCCTGCCCAAGCTCGCCGACTTCGGCATCGCCAAGTGGCTCGAGGACGGCGACGGGGCCGGCCGGGCCGCCGTCGGCGGCCGCGCCGGCGACACCCAGGTGGTGTCGGGGCAGAAGATGGCGATGTACTCGCCGTCGTGGGCGGCGCCCGAGCAGCTCGCCGGCCAGGGCGTGGGGCCGCCCGCCGACATCTACTCGCTGGCGCTCATGGCCATCTACATGCTGACCGGGCGCGCGGTCTTCGCCGACGACGACGTCTACGAGGGGTACCGGCGGCGCAAGACCGCGGCCTCGTTCGTGCGCGCGGCGCTCGATCCGCTCGACCTGCCGGCGGCGGTGGTCGCGCTCCTCGTCGACGCCACCGCCTTCGAGCCCGCCGACCGGCCGCAGGAGGCCGGCGCCTTCGGCGTGGCCCTGGCCGAGGCCCTCGCCGACGACGAGCCGGTGACCGCCACCGCCGGGCCCCATCGCCTGGCGACCGCGCCGGTGGCGACGCTGGCGCCCGAGCCGGCGTCGCCGCCCGCGCCCGCGCCGGCCGTGGTCGAGCGGATCGAGCCGCCGGCGCGCGCCGCCAGCCGCGGCGCCCGCCGGGTCACGGTCGCCCCGGGCGTGATCGAGGTCGCCGGCCGCGCCGCGCGCTTCGCGCCCCTCGAGCGCGGCCACGTCGACGTCAGCGGGCTCGGCGGCAGGGCCCGCCTCCGCGTCACGTTCCTGCCCGCGGTCGCCGGCCGCCGCCAGCTCCACGTCAAGGGCCTGTCGACCTTCGTCGCCCCCCAGGGCGGCCGCCCCTCGGTGGCGGTCCAGCTCGACGACGACGCGGTGCTCGAGCTCGTCGATCCGGCCAGCGCCGCGGTCGGGCGGGTCCGGTTCGCGCTGGGCCAGCCCGCCGCCGGCCACACTGTCTTCCGCGTCGGCGACGAGCAGGTGGCGATCGGCAGCGAGGAGTGCCCCGACGTCGTCCTGGTCGACTTCGGCCCCGGCGCCGAGGCCGCCTTCGTCTACACCCCGGGCGTGCGGCCAGCCGCGCCGGGCGCGCGCAAGCGGAGACATCCCTGATGCCCACCACCCCGCCTCCCCCCGCCGGCGGTGGCCCGCCCCGCGGTCCATCCCCCGGGCCTCACGTCGCCGAGGCCTCGGCCTTCGGCGCCTTCGAGGAGTACGAAGACCGGACGTCGCCCGGCGGCCCCCTGCCCGGCGGCGGCACCACCACCAGCGCGGCGGCCCCGCCGGCGCCGCCGATCACCGCCGGCGCGCCGCCCGTGCCGCGCGCCGCCGCCACCAGCCCGTACGTCACCCGCAGCCGCGTCTACGCCTTCATCGTCGACGAGCACGGCCAGCCCATCGAGCTCGGCTCCGGCCGCTTCGCCAAGGCCTACCTCGGCGAGGAGCGCTGGGTCGAGAGCAAGACGACCTTGCGGCGGCCGGTCGCGATCAAGATCCTGCAGAAGGGGGTGTCGGGCGAGGACCAGCTCCGCTTCCAGATGGAGAAGGAGATCCTGGAGCGGGTCCAGGGCCACCCCAACATCATCGAGCTCCTGTCGTCGGGCGAGGGCGAGAGCCCGGCCTTCATCCCGCCGCCGATCCGCGACCGGGTCGAGAACGACTTCATGATCCTGGAGCTGCTCGACATGTCGCTCGAGGAGCGGCTCAAGGGCGCGCGCCAGAAGCGGCGGCGCGACGACCTCCTGGCCGTGCCCCTGCGCGAGCGCATCTTCCGGGTGCTCGAGTACGTGATCCCGGTGGCCACCGCGATCGAGTTCTCGCACCTGGTCCGCGACACCGTGCACCGCGACATCAAGCCGGCCAACGTCCTGCTCAAGCTGCCCGACCCGGCGCTGCGCGGCTCGCAGATGCGGGTCAAGCTCGCCGACTTCAACGTCGGCAAGGTCAACGATCCCGACGTCGATCTGTCGATGACCCGGTTCCAGGCGGTGCCGGGCACGCTGTTCTTCCAGAGCCCGGAGCAGGAGACCAACACCTTCGACGTCCTGGTCAACGCCACCCAGGGCTCGCCCGAGATCGAGTTCTTCGAGGACTTCTACATCGACATCTACGAGAACGACGTCTTCTCGCTGTTCAACCGGCCCGAGCAGTACCTGATCATGGCCGCCGACCGCGCCCGCAAGAAGATCCTGCTCAACCGGCCGTTCGCCGAGCCGTCCGAGACCAACGTCCGCGGCCGCGTGGTCAAGAGCGTGGGCCGCCCCGCCGACATCTACTCGCTGGGCGCGCTGTTCTACTACCTGGTGAGCGGCGCCTACGCCAACCCCAAGAACCTGTCCGACGCCTTCCGCAAGTTCGTCGAGTACGACAAGAAGGACGAGACCAACACCGTCGCCGCCTACGTCGACCACGAGTACCGGACGATCGCCAACATGCGCGCGCCCCGCACCGACGGCCAGGGCGTCGAGCTCGCCCCCGAGGATCGCTTCTTCTCGTACAAGCACTACCTCGACGGCAACGGCGAGCTCATCGACCCGGTGATCATGCTGATCATCGCCAAGGCCATGGTCCGCAACAAGCCCGACAGCTACTGCACCTCGTGGGACCTGCGCACCACCGGCATCTCGGCCATGGTCCACGACCTCATCTCGCTCTACGTCCACTACGGCGTCGACCCCTCGGCCCGCCACGCCTACGAGAGCCACTACCAGACGCCGCGCAAGCCCGGCGCCATGCGCCGGACCTGGGACAAGCTGTTCAAGAAGTAGCGGCGGCGCGGTTGCTACCGGACGAGCGCGGCCAGCCAGCTGTCGCTCAGCTGTGACGCAAGCGGCGTGTTCCCGACCGTCGTGAACCCACTGAACCTGGCCACCACGTAGACCGAACCGTCCGCGGAGACAGCGAGGCCGTCGGAGGCATCGCTCTCCGCACCCCCGAGGCTGACAGCCCACTCGTGGGTCGGAACCGCGGCGTCCGTCATCCGCGTGACGAACACGTTGAAGTCCCCCGTGACCGTGAAGGCTCCGAGGTCCAGCGAAGGCCCCGGGAAGCCGCCGGCGAAGATGACGTTGCCCTCTTGCGTGGTCGCGATCCCTGACACCGATTCGTTCGCGCCTTCGCCGTACCGAAACGACCAGAGTCGCTGGCCGTCGACCGCCAGCCGCGCGACGAAGACATCGGTACCACCACGCGATCCCAGCGCCGTGGAACCGAGCCCGGAGAGGCTTCCCTCGAAGACCCCCGCAATGGCCCAACCTCCTCCCGGAAACGCGGCGACTCCCCTCACAAACGCGTCGTTGCCACTGACCGTGTCCCCGAGGTTCTGCACCCACTGACAGTTCAAGGTCGTACCGGAGAGCGCGATCAAGAGCGCGTCGCTGCCCGCTCCGGTGGGGGCAGCGACACAAGTATCGAGGGTGAACGACGCCCGCACCGCGCCGCCGACCAGGAGGTTCGTTCCGTTCAGCGCCACAGCGTCCAGGTCGACCGGCCCGGGGATCCTCCGCACCGCTGCGGCGCCACCACTCGACGTGCTCGCACGCACGACGAACCCGTCGCCCGTCTGGGCAGCGACGCTCACGCCATCGAACACGGCTGGATTGCTACTCGTCTTGCCGACGACGTAGAGGTCGTTCCCGAACACCGCGATCGCGGCAGGGACGTCCTGCCCGGCACCTCCCCATTGCTTCGCCCACCCGACGCTACCCGTCTCGCCGGAGAGCCGAAGCACGACGATGTTCCCCAAGACGTCGCCCGCGACGCTATGGGCACCGTACGAGACCGCGTTGCCGTCGCCCTGGAGACGTGCAGCCACGTACACGTTACCGGCCGCGTCAACCGCGAGCCCACCAAAGGTCTCGAGGGCTAGCCCGGGAGTATCGAGGTGGTTCATCCAGACGAGCTGGCCGTTGCTCGCCGCGTACTTGGCCACGAAAAGGTCGTTCCCGCCTCCGTCGTCGACGGTGCCGGCGACGAGCACGTCCCCTTGCGGGTCCGCCACGACGGCCGCGATGTGATCATGCTCCGGGTACGAGACGTGCTTGACCCATCGGACCGAGCCGCGCCGCACGAAGCGCGCAGTCACCGCCTTCGCGCCATCCATCGTGAGGACACAGTCGCCACTGCCCGCACAATCGCCCGCCCAGCCCGCGAAGAGGAACGTGGCCGACGGCGCGGCCGTCAGCGTGACCGTGCTGAGCGGCTCGAACTCCGCGGTGCATTGCATCCCGCAGTCGATACCCGGCGGCGCCGTCGTGACGGTGCCTTCCCCCACGACGGTGACTGCGATCGGCTGCGGCTGCTGAAGATCCGCGTCGACGTTGCCGCCGTCACCTTCATCGATGGGCGGCAGGTCCGGGAACCTGCAAGCGACCAGCATGACCGAAACCCAGACGATGCGCCCCATCACCCTCCACATGCTACGCGGTTCCTCGGTCAGAAGAACCCACCCCCGGTGGAGCAACTGAAGATGTTGCCGCCCTGCGCGGGGTACCGATAGAGGCCGCTGAAGCACATCTCCTGGTTGGAGCTGTCGCCGAACGTCACCGTGCTGCCGGTGGGGTTGTCGTAGGTGCAGGTCACACGGATCTGGTCGCCCGACTGGACCGCGAACGGCTGCGGCTCCATGCGGTAGTAGTTCTGCTCGGCGAACGAGAACGGATGGTCGTGGAGGACCGTCGTCGATCCGCTCCGCGTGTGCTCGACCTTCTGGTGCGTCGCCAGCTGGTGCATATGGGGCCAGACCGCAAACAGACTGTAGTCGGCGTTCGCGGTGCAGCCGCCGGAGATCGTGTGTTCGGTCGAGTTCGCCGGGATCGACACCAGGAAGGTGCCTGCAAAGACCATCTCGGCAAGCGTCGGCGTCGGCGTCGCCTGCGACCGCACGAGGATCGCGGACTCGCCGCTGAGGGGAGCATCGCTGGCGTTGTAGAGGTGGAGATTGAGGTGGATCTGGGTGCCAGCCGGCACGCGCACTCCGACACCGTCTGGAAAGTCCAGGGGCGACGTTCCGACGCCTGACGCGTAGAGCATGACCATCCCGAGCTCGGACACCGTGCAGTCGTAGACCCCATCGGGCCCCGACGTCCGGGAGTCGGAGATCGAGAGGACTGTATGATGGGTCCCGAGCGGCGCCTGGGCCATGATGTTGGTGATGTACGTCTCGGTGGGAACCGTGACGCGCACGCACCGGTACGTGTCGGCGGCGCCCGGCGGCAGGGTCCACTCGCGGCCGATGAGGCGCGTGTAGTCCGAGGGGATCTCGGCGTCGACGTTGGCGGCGGCGTCGGGATCGCCGCTGCCGTCGTCGCCGTCGCCGCCGCAGCCACCCAGCGCCACCGCCACCGCCAGGGAACCGACCAGGGGAGAGAAGAACCCGGAGATCTGGGGACGCGCCATGGCGACGGAGCATACGCGATCTGGCGCTCGCGCCGCTTCTGGTTATGCTCGACCGGTGGGGGCCGAGCTCCGGAACGTGATCGTGTTCGCGCTGGCAGGCGTCCGCCACGCCGCCGAGCTGAGGTGGGTGCGAGAAGTGGTTACATTGGGCTTCGTCACCGAGATCCCGACCGCGCCCCCCGGCGTCACCGGCGCCTTCAACCTGCGCGGCAACCTGGTGCCGGTCCTCGACACCGGGGTCCTCGTCGGCGGCCGGGCCTCGGCCCCGCCCCGCCAGGGCGACGGCGCGCTCCTGGTCGAGCTCGACGGCGTCGTCGCCGCGCTCCGCGTCGACAAGGTCGACGAGGTCGCGACCCTGCAGCAGACCCGCGACGGCGCGGCGGTGATCGACGGCCGCGGCCGCAGCGTGCCGCTGGTCGATCCGTCGGCGGTGGTGCGGCGGGCCATCGCCCTGTCGCAGGCGGTGCGCGAGGAGGCCGAGGGCGAGGGCGCCAGCGATCTGACCGCCGAGAGCCTGCGCCCGGTCCGCGATCCCACCACCGGCGCCAGGACCCCGCCCGGGTTCGACGGAGACACCACGCTTGGCTGACCGCGATCTGCTGGTGGACTTCGACGCCGAGGAGCTGGCCCTCCTGCGGCAGCTCTTCCGCGACGAGGCCCACGACGCGCTCGAGCAGGTGACGACCCGCGCCCAGGGCGTGGCCCGCGGCCAGCCGGTGGCCGAGGCCGTCCACGACATGATGCGGGTGACCCACACCCTCAAGGGCTCGGCCGGCACCGTCGGCCTCGGCGACGTGGTCGACCTCGCCCACAAGCTCGAGGGCGCGCTGGCCGCCGTCCGCTCCGGGCAGCGGCCGTGGACGCCGGCCTTCGCCGAGGCCGTGATCGAGATCGCCGACGGCATCCGCACCTACGTCGACGCCGTCGGCGACCCGACGCGGGCCGCCGCCCTCGCCGCTCGCGTCCACGAGCTCCTGGCGCCGTGGTCGGAGCGCCGCGCGCCGCGCACGACCACGCCGCCGTACGGGATGTCGCCGCCGCCGCCCGATCACGTGCCGCCGCCCCCCGAGCCGGCCGACGACACCGACGACCGCGGCGCGGCCAGCCGCTCGATCATGCTGCCCGGCAGCCTGCCGGCGAGCCTGGCCGGCGAGCTCGTGAGCGACGGCGTGGGCGCCGACGCCGACGACGCCTCGACCTCGATGAGCATGCCGCTGGTCGACACCTCGACCGGCTACGACGCCCGCACCCTCCTGCGGGTCGAGCCCGAGCGGGTCGACGAGCTGATGTCGGCGGCCGGCGAGCTGCTCTTCGACCGCAACCGCATCGAGCGCCGGGTCCAGCTCCTGCGCACGCTCACCCGCGAGCTCGGCCGCGCCCGCTCGGCCCTGCGCGACGACACCAGCGGCGTGCGCGGCGCCGACACCCTGGCCCTGCGCCTCGCGCTCGAGGCCCGGCTGCGCGCGGTCGAGGGTCAGATCGCGGCGCTGACCACCCAGCTCGCCCAGACCACCGCCGCCCTGCTCGACGAGGCCGAGGCCATGCGCCGCAACCTGGGCGAGCTGCAGCGCGGCCTCACCCGGGTCCGCATGCAGACCGCGCGCGCGCTGTTCGCCCAGCTCGCCCGCGCCCTGCGCGCCGCCGCCCGCACCGCCGGCGCCAAGGTCGAGCTGCGGACCCGCGGCGAGGACACCGAGTTCGACAAGGCGGTCGCCGAGCGCGTCACCGATCCGCTGATCCAGCTCCTGCGCAACGCCGTGGTCCACGGCATCGAGCCGCCGGCCGAGCGCGTGCTGCGCGGCAAGGCCGCGACCGGCACGATCCGCGTCCACGCCCGCCAGGAGGGCAACCTGGTGGTGGTCGAGGTCGCCGACGACGGCCGCGGCATCGACGTCAAGAAGCTGCGCGAGCGCTTCGTCGAGAGCGGCCGCTGGTCGCGGGCGCGCGCCGAGCTGGCCACCGACGACGACGTCCTGCACGCCCTGTTCGATCCCGGGGTGTCGTCGCGCGACGAGGCCGACGAGCTGAGCGGCCGCGGCATCGGCCTCGATCTGGTCCGCGAGACGATCGCCCGCCTCGGCGGCGAGATCCGCATGACCTCGACCCCGGGCAAGGGCACCACCTTCACCCTGCGCCTGCCGGTCTCGACCGCGGTCAGCCAGGCCATGCTGTTCAAGGTCCACGGCCAGGTCTACGCCCTGCCCAACACCCAGGTCGTCGACACCGCCCTCGTCGACGCCGACGCCACCACCTGGCCGCCCGGCCCCGGCGGCGCGCCGGTGGTCCGCCTCGAGCAGCTCCTGGCGGTGCCGAGCACGCCCGCCGGCGAGGCGCCGCCGCGGCGGCCGGCGGTGGTCGTCGCCTACGCCGACCAGCGCCTGGTGTGCACCGTCGACAAGCTGGTGGGGCCGCGCGAGATCGTGGTCAAGCAGCTCGGGCCGCTGCTCGCGCCCCTGCCGCTGTTCGCCGGCGCCACCATCAGCGGCTCGGGCAAGGTCCAGCTCATCCTCGATCCGGCGGCGCTGGTGCGCGCGGCCTACCCCGACCGCCCGCTGGCGCCGGCGGCCGTCGCCGAGCCCGCCCCCGAGGCCCTGGCCGGCCGCGCCCTGGTGGTCGACGACTCGCGGGCGATCCGCGAGGCGCTGACCTCGATGCTGGCCCGCGAGGGCTGGATCGTCGACGTCGCCGAGGACGGCGCGCGCGCCCTGGCCCTGGCCGAGCAGCTCCCCTACGACCTCGTGGTCACCGATCTGGAGATGCCGCGCATGGGCGGCTTCGAGCTGATCGATCGCCTGCGCGCCGAGCCCCGCACCCGCGCCACCCCGGTGGTGATCGTCTCGTCGCGGGTCAGCCCCGACGTCCGCCGGCGCGCCCGCGAGCTCGGGGGCAAGGGCGTCATCACCAAGCCGCTCACCCGCCGCAAGCTGCTCGAGGTGCTGTACCCGGGCGCCGCCGACCGCGCCGACCGCGATCCCAGCCGCGGCTAGCTCGCGCGCCGATCGCCAGACGACCGGAGACGACCGGGGACGACCGGGGACGACCCGGCGCCACCCGGCGCCACCCGATCGCGCCGGCGCCCCGGCGGCCGCCCCGCGTCAGCGCTTGCGGGCCTTGTGCGAGACCTTGAGCACCGGCTTCTTGCCGCGCGCCCCGCCGCCGCCCTGGCGATCGCGATCGGCGACCCGCGCCACCTCGCGCCCGGCCTTGCGCCGCCGGTCGACGGCCCGCCGATCGTCGGCGTCGACCTCGGACAGGGGCCGCCGCGCCGGCGCGCGGCGCGCCGGGGTCGGCGCGGGAGGCGGCGGCGCCGGCCGCGCGCCCGTCGCCGCGCCCGCGCCGGCGCCCCGCGCCAGCTCGAGCTCGATGCGGCGGCGGGCCACCGACACGTCCTTGACCACGACCTCGACCGGGTCGCCCATCGTGATCGTGAAGCCGCTGCGCCGCGCCCGCAGCCGCAGGTGGAGCTCGTCGTAGCCGACGTCGGTGCCCAGCGAGTCGAGGCGGATGAGGCCCTCGACGTAGGGCTGGTCGAGCTCGACGAAGGCGCCGAAGCTGGTGACCGCCGACACCGTCCCGGCGAAGCGCTCGCCGATCTGGTCGCGCATGACGTAGGCGCGGTACATCGCCACCGCCTCGCGCTCGGCCTCGAGCGCCCGCCGCTCGTGGCCGCTCGACGCCGCCGCCAGCTCGGTCAGGCGCTCGACCGGCGGCGGCGGCTCGCGGTACGCCCCGCCGGCGGGGAAGCCGTCGCGGTGGAGGTGGTGCTTGAGCAGGCGGTGGACGATCAGGTCGGGGTAGCGCCGGAGCGGCGAGGTGAAGTGGACGTACTCCCCCGACGCCAGGCCGAAGTGGCCGATGGGCACGGTGTCCCACACCGCCTGCTTGAGCGAGCGCAGGACCAGGAACGACAGCGCCCGCGCGGCCTGGGTCGCCGCCACCTGCTCGAGCACGGCCTTCATGCCGACCGGGGTCATCGCCTCGTCGACGTCGACGTCGATGCCCAGGGCGCCCAGGATCTCGGCCAGCTCCTCGACCCGCTCGCGGCGCGGCGGCGCGTGCACCCGCCACACCGTGGTCAGGCCGCGACGCTTGAAGAAGCGGCCCACCGCCTCGTTGGCCGCGATCATGAACTCCTCGACCAGCTGGTAGGCGCCCTTGACGTCGGGGTCGCCCTTGGCGCGGACGACGTCGCGCACCAGGCGCGGATCGTCGGCATCGAGGATGACCTTGGCCTCGGGCAGATCGAGGTCGAGGGTGCCGCGGGCCCGCCGCTGCGCGCGCAGCACCCGGGCCAGGGCGTCGAGCCGGGCCAGCTCGTCGGCCCACGGCCGGTAGGCCTCGCGCCGGCCGCGGAAGTCGCCGCGCAGCGCCGCCGCCACGCCCGGGTAGTCGAGGCGGGCCTGCGACCGGATCACCGCCGCCGCGTACGCGGTGTCGACGAGGACGCCGGCGTCGTCGTAGTCGAGCCGCACCACCATCGCGCAGCGGTCGACGTCGGGGTTGAGCGAGCAGATGCCGCTCGACAGCTCGAGCGGCAGCATCGGGATCATGCGATCGGGCAGGTAGACCGAGACCCCGCGCAGGGTCGCCTCCTTGTCGAGGGCGTCCTCCCAGCGCACGTAGTGCGAGACGTCGGCGACCGCGACCCACACCCGGGTGCCGCCGCCGGGGCCGTCCTCGATGCACAGGGCGTCGTCGAAGTCGCGGGCGGTCTCGGGGTCGATCGTGCAGAAGCGGCGATCGCGCAGGTCGATGCGATCGGCGAGGTCGCGGACGCCGACCTCCTGCGCCGTCGCCTCGGCCTGGCGGCGGGCGGCGGACGGGAACTCGATGGGCAAGGCCGCCACCGCCAGCAGCTTCTCGATCTCGGTGCGCGGATCGTCGGGGTCGCCCAGGACCTTGAGCACGCGCGCGGCCATGTCGCCGCCGCGCTCGGTCGGGTAGCGGGTGATCTCGACCAGGACCGCCTGGCCCTCGGCCGCCGGCGCGCCGTCGAGCGCGACCTCGCCGAAGTCGGCGGCGACCCGCGGGTCGTCGGGCTGGAGCACGAGCGCGCGGGGCATGCGGCGCACGACGCCGGTGAGGCGCGCCCGGCCGCGGGCCAGGACCTCGTCGACCCGGCCCTCGGTGCCCTTCACGCCCACCCAGGTCGACAGCCGCACCTGGTCGCCGTCGAGCGACGGGCCGCGGTACTTGGCGGGGACGAAGACGTCGCGGCCGTCGTCGAGGGCGACGAAGCCGTAGCCGGCGGGGTGGACGGTGATGCGGCCCACGGTCTGTCCCTCGCTGCCGGTGGCGCCGGTCGGCGGGGGCGGCGACGCCGGTCGGCGCGCCGGGGCGCGGACAGGCTCGGCGGGGCGGGCGTCCGGGGGGCGGGTGGTGCGCCGAGCCCGCGGCGGCGCGGCGGGCGCAGGCGCGGG
>CAADGB010000254.1 GCA_900696455.1 uncultured delta proteobacterium | reverse complement strand
GGCGGCGGCGCGAGCGCGGCCGACCCGGCGACGGCCACGGCGAGCGAGGGCCAGGGCGCCGGCTCGCCCGGCGCCGCCAGCGCCATCACGATCCGCACCGCGGCGCCGTCGCCGGGCCACCCCAGCCACAACCGGACCACGGTCGGCGTCGGCGAGCACGTGACCTTCACCGCCCCCGGCGGCCAGCCGGGCGCATGGACCGCGAGCGCGCCCGGGAGCGGCGGCGGCGCGAGCGCGGCCGACCCGGCGACGGCCACGGCGAGCGAGGGCCAGGGCGCCGGCTCGCCCGGCGCCGCCAGCGCCATCACGATCCGCACCGCGGCGCCGTCGCCGGGCCACTCGAGCCACAACCGGACCACGGTCGGCGTCGGCGAGCACGTGACCTTCACCGCCCCCGGCGGCCAGGCGGGCGCATGGACGGCGAGCGCGGGCCGCGCCACGACCGGCTCGGGGACGACGTTCCGGTGGATCGCGCCCAGCCAGCCCACCGACGCGACGATCACGTTCGGCGGCGGCACCTCGGTGACGATGCGGGTGATCGCGCCCACCGGCGTCCGCTTCCGGCGCATCCGCAACCTCAACTCGATCTACGCCCCGAACCAGGCCGGCGCCGCGATGGGCCTCGAGATCGACATCCAGCCCCACTCGGTCTCGTTCGGCGCCATCTACTTCAAGGAGCTGGGCAGCGGCTCCGACGGAGCGGCCCACGACGTCACCGGCTACTTCGCGACCAGCTTCTCCGCGGCCCAGCTCCGGCACGACGCCTCGCCGCAGTGGACCGACATCCTCGACACCAACCGCACCAACACCGGGGCCAACATCGGCGACACCGCCGGCGTTCGCCCCGGCACCTACGTCCAGCCGTGGTCCAGCGGCGGCTACGCGTGGCACATCCCGTACGCCTACCGCGTGCAGGGCGAGAGCGGCGAGGGCCACCGCTTCACCACCGTGACCCAGACCTTCCGCATCCGCGCCGACGGCACGGTCACCGTCACCAAGGGCGGCCAGAGCATCAGCCGGACGCCGTCGGGATGAGGCTCCGGGCGAGCCTGGTGTGCGAGGACGTTCGCTTCGAGGTGGGCGGCAAGCTCACCGCCGTCGGCATCGGCGCGCGGATCGAGGCCGAGCCCGGGGACGGACCGCTGATCGTGCCGCGGCTCGCTTTCCTCGCGGTGGTCGGCGACCTGCGCGGCCAGCGCGAGGTGGCGTACCGTCACTACGTCGTCCCGGCCGGGGCCCACGATCACGAGCCGCCGCCGCTGTCGCGCGAGGCCCACGATCCCGCGCAGGACGAGCACACGTTCGTCCTGGCCCTGGCGCCGCTCGTGCTGGACGACGGCGGCTGGTACGAGTGCGTGCTCGAGGTCGAGAGCGAGATCGCCCGCCTGCGCGACCAGCGCCGGTTCGAGGTGCGTCGCGGCGGCCCCGGAGGATCACCGAGCCCGACGCCTACCTCACCGCCAGGGGGTTAACTCGCCGTCCCGGCCGTACCATGTAGGCCATGCGCGACACCCGGCAGTGGTGGCAGGACCCGAGCGACGAGCTCGAGGCCGAGCGGCCCCAGCCCGTGGCCCCGGGCAAGGCCTCGCTGACCCAGCGCCTGCACGCCCGCGACGACGCGCCGCCGGCCTCCGCCCTCCACCCCCTGGCGGTGTCGATGGCCCGGCCGATCCAGCTCCGCGTCGAGCGCGGGGCGGTCGAGGACCCCTTCGCCGTCCACCAGCTCGCCGAGCAGGGCGTGCGGGGAGCCGGACAGCCCCTGCCCCACCTCGACGCCATCCAGGCGAGCTTCGGTCACCACGACGTCACCGGGGTCCGCGCCCACGTCGACGGCCCGGCCCGCGACGCCACCACGGCCCTCGGCGCCCAGGGCTATGCCACCGGCGACGCCGTCGCCTTCGCCGGCGCGCCCGATCTCCACACCGCCGCCCACGAGGCCGCCCACGTCGTCCAGCAGCGGGGCGGCGTCCGCCTCGCCGGCGGCGTCGGCCAGGTCGGCGACCCCTACGAGCAGCACGCCGACGCGGTCGCCGACCGGGTCGTGCGCGGCCAGAGCGCCCAGGACCTCCTGGACGCCATGGCCCACCGCGGCGCCGCCGGCGGCAAGGCGGTGCAGGGCCGCGCCGTGCAGTTGCGTGTCCGGCAATCGGACGACGCGGCGGTCGCGACCTACCGGCGGCTGATGGCCAGCGCCAGCCCGGCGGAGGCGCGCGACCTCCGGGCCGCGCTCGACGAGGCCCTCGAGCACGTCGCGACCATGCAGATCCGGGTCGGGGTCTCGTTCCAGCACCGCGGCGAGACGTACCAGCTCGAGATCCCGGTCGCCGACGCGCGCCGGCTGCAGGCCGCGGCGCCGTCCACCGCCGGCGGCGACGCCGCCGGGCGCGCGACTGCATGGCGCGGCCCCGGGCCCCCTGGCCGCCGGCGGCGCCGCGGTGGGCCATGGCGTCGAGGAGGTCCGGGGCGCTCTGGCCGCGCACGACCCGGTCGGCGACCGCGTCGGCGTG
>CAADGB010000253.1 GCA_900696455.1 uncultured delta proteobacterium | reverse complement strand
TCGGCCTGAGCCGCCCGAGCGAGAGCGAGGGCGTGTCGAAGGCCGACGGCCGACGGCCGACGAACCGCGGCCCCGCGCGAGTGAGGTCGGGCGCTTGCCGGCGCCGTTCGTTAGGAGCGGTTCACCGGCCGCGGTCGGAGATCGCGGGAACCGAACGGCGATCACAACTCTCCGGTCGGCCTGAGCCGCCCGAGCGAGAGCGAGGGCGTGTCGAAGGACGACGGCCGACGGCCGACGAACCGCGGCCCCGCGCGAGTGAGGTCGGGCGCTTGCCGGCGCCGTCCGTCAGGAGCCGCCCGAGCGCGAGCGAGGGCGTGTCGAAGGGCGACGAGCCGCGGCCGCCCCTCGCGCGTGGGCGCCGCGCTACGCGCCGACGAGCTGGGCGCGCTGCTCGCGCTGCAGCCAGGTCGGCTGCTCGTAGACGTCGTCGAACAGGGTCGAGACCGGCGGCGGCCCGACCTGCTCGGCGGCGGCGATGGCGTCGCGGACCCGGGCCTCCATCGCGGCGGCGAGGGTGGCGGTCTCGCCCGGCGCCAGCCAGCCGCGGGCCTCGAGCAGGCGCTGCATGCGGTGGAGCGGATCGCGCCGGGTCCGCCAGATCTCGGTGACCGCCTCGTCGCGGTACCGCGACGGATCGTCTGACGACGAGTGGGCGCTGACCCGGTAGGTCAGGAGCTCGATGAACGTCGGCCCGCCGCCGGCGCGGGCGGTGGCGGCGGCGCGGCCGCAGGCGTCGTAGACCGCGAGCACGTCGTTGCCGTCGACGCGCATGGGCGGCACGCCGTAGCCCAGGGCCTTGAGCGCGATGGTCTCGGCCGCGGTCTGCAGCGTGCCCGGGGTCGAGATCGCCCACTGGTTGTTCTGGCAGATCAGCACCACCGGCGCGCGGGTGACGCCGGCGAAGTTGATCGCGACGTGGAAGTCGCCCTCGCTGGTGCCGCCGTCGCCCATGTAGCCGAAGGCGCAGCGGCCGCCGTGGCCGAGGATCTTCATGCCCATCGCGACCCCGACCGCGTGCGGGATCTGGGTCGAGACGCACGACGACATGACCACGTAGTTGGTGGCGCGATCGCAGGGGTGACACGGCATCTGCCGGCCCTTGCTGGGGTCGGCGGCGTTGCCGAAGATCTGCGCCAGGTAGCTCTCGAGCGGCAGGCCGCGGAACAGGCCGACGCCGGCCTCGCGCAGGGCGGGGATGATCCAGTCGTCGGGCAAGGACGCCGCCGCCGAGCCGACCACCGCCGCCTCCTGGCCCATGGCCTCGCCGTAGAAGCCGATGCGGCCCTGGCGCTGCAGCGCCATCATCCGGGCGTCGGTGACCCGGATCGTCAGCATGCCCTCGAACAGGCGGCGGGCCAGGGCGCGGTCGAGCCACGGCACGTCGGCGAGCAGCGCGCCGCCCTCGTCGAGCAGGCGGTAGAGGCCGCGGGCCCGGGCCTCGTCGTCGCCGGCGAAGTACGCCGCGGGCGCGATCGCGCCGTCGGTCGCGCCGTCGGTCGCGCCGTCGGGGCCCGGGTCGGCGACGGTCACCACGTTCAGATCATCTCCATGAACATCGTGGTCGGGTCCTCGAGCAGCGCCTTGACGTCCTGCAGGAACATCGCGCCGTCCCAGCCGTCGGCCAGCCGGTGGTCGACGCTGATCGAGAGGTTCATGAGGGCGCGGATGACGATCTGGCCGTCGCGCACCGCCGGCCGCTCCTCGATCTTGTGCACGCCCATCACCGCCACCTCTGGGAAGTTGATGATGGGGGTGGCCATCACGCCGCCGAGCTTGCCCAGCGACGAGATCGTGAAGGTCGAGCCGACCAGGTCGTCGCGGGTGGCGGTGCCGCCGCGCACGGCCTCGCCCAGGCGGTCGATCTCGCGCGCCAGGTCGAAGATCGAGCGCCGGTCGGCGTCGCGCACCACCGACACCGCCAGGCCCTGCGGGCCCTGGGCGGCGATGCCGATGTGGTAGTACTTCTTGCGGACGATCTCCTGCGCCGCCTCGTCGAGCGACGCGTTGAGCATCGGCCAGCGCTTGAGGCTCGCCACCGCCGCCTTGACGATGAACGGCAGGTAGGTGAGCTTGACCCCGCGGTCGGCGGCGCGGGCGCGGGCGCGCTCGCGGACCGAGACCAGCTCGGTCATGTCGATCTCCTCGACGTACGTGAAGTGCGCCGCGGTGTGCTTGGACCGGGTCATGGTCTCGGCGATGCGCTTGCGCATGCCGCGGAACGGGATGCGCTCCTCGTCGCCGCCGGGGGCGATGGCCAGCGGCGCGTAGGCGCGGGCCGCCGGGACCATGGCGTGGCTGTCGGCCGCGGGCGCCGCGCCGCCGCTGGCGGTGCGCTTGACGTCCTCGGAGGTGACCCGGCCGCGCTTGCCGGTGGGCGCGACCCGCGACAGGTCGACGCCGAGCTGGCGGGCCAGGCGCCGGGTGGCGGGCGTGGCCAGGGCGCGGTCGCGGCCGGCGGTGGCGTCGATGACGGTGATCGGCAGGGTCGCCGGCGCGGCGGCGACCGGCGGGGCGTGGGGGCCGTGGCCGTTGCCGCCGCCGGTGGCGGCGGGGGCGACCGCGGCCGCCGCCCCGGCGCCGCCGTCGTCGATGACCACCAGCACCTTGCCCACCGGGCAGATCTGGCCGGCCTGGTAGTTGATCTTGGCGATGCGGCCGGCCCGCGGCGACGGGATCTCGACCGTGGCCTTGTCGGTCATGACCTCGACGATGGGCTGGTCGAGCGTGACCACGTCACCCTCGGCGACCTTCCAGGAGACGATCTCGCCCTCGACCACGCCCTCGCCGATGTCCGGCAGGTGGAACTCGAAGGCCATCTCACCACTCCAGGGTCTGGCGGATCGCGCCGAGGACGCGATCGGCGTTGGGCATGTACTCGTGCTCGAGCGTGTACGGGAACGGCGTGTCGAAGCCGCACACCCGGAGGATGGGGGCCTCGAGGTGCTCCATCGCCCGCTCCTGGATCGAGGCGATGAGCTCGGCGCCGAAGCCGCAGGTGCGCGGCGCCTCGTGGACGATGACGGCGCGTCCGGTCTTCTTGACCGAGGTCAGGATGCCGTCGATGTCGAAGGGCAGGAGCGAGCGCAGGTCGAGGACCTCGACCGAGATCCCGGCCTGCTCGGCCTTGGCCGCGGCCTCCTCGGCGATCGACACCATGCCGCTCCAGGCGATGAGCGTGACCTGGGTGCCGGGCCGCGTGACGTGGAGCCTGCCGAGCTCGAGGGTGTAGTCGCCCTCGGGCACCTCGCCCTTGCTGGCGCGGTAGATGCGCTTGGGCTCCATGAACAGGACCGGATCGTTCTGGCGCAGGCAGGCCAGGAGCAGGCCCTTGGCGTCGTACGGGTTCGACGGCGCCACCACCTTGAGGCCCGGGGTGTGGATGAACAGCGCCTCGGGCGACTGCGAGTGGTAATGCCCGCCGCGGATGCCGCCGCCGACCGGGGTGCGGATGACCACCGGGCACGGGTACTGGCCGCCGGAGCGGTAGCGGAACTTGGCCAGCTCGTTCACGATCTGATCGAAGGCCGGGAAGATGAAGTCGCCGAACTGGATCTCGGGCACCGGGCGCAGGCCGTAGAGCGCCATGCCGATCGCGGTGCCGATGATGCCGGCCTCGGCCAGCGGGGTGTCGATGACGCGCTCGGCGCCGAACTCCTCGTGCAGGCCGCTGGTGGCGCGGAAGACGCCGCCGAACTTGCCGACGTCCTCGCCGAGGACGACGGTCCGCGGCTCGGCGCGCATCTGCAGGCGCAGGGCGTCGTTGACGGCCTGGATGATGTTCATGACGGGCATGGTCGACCTCGGGCGAGCGGGGGCGGTGCGGCGAGCCGGGGCTAGCCGTGGAAGTGCGGGGACCGGGTGCGGGCCTGGGCGAGGAGCCACGCCTTCTGCT
Organism: uncultured delta proteobacterium; assembly: GCA_900696455.1. Lineage (GTDB taxonomy): Bacteria > Myxococcota_A > Polyangia > Haliangiales > Haliangiaceae > UBA2376. Next base: position 14,951 of record CAADGB010000253.1, on the reverse strand, counting down.
CCTGCAGGTGCCAGGGCATGTCCTCGTAGACGTCCTCGAACATCGACTCGAGGGGCGGCGCCCCCAGCTTGTCGGCGGCGGCGAGGGCGTCGGTGATCTCCTGGTTGTAGCGCTCGGTGAGCTCGCGCTCCCAGGACTCGTCCCACAGCGTGCGGTGGCGCAGGTAGTTGCGCAGGCGGTTGAGCGGATCGCGCCGCTCCCACAGCTCCGGCTCCTTGGGGTCGCGGTAGACCGACGGGTCGTCGGAGCTGGAGTGGCCCTGGACGCGGTAGGTGAGGGCCTCGATCATCGTCGGGCCGTCGCCGGCGCGGGCGCGGTCGATGGCCTCGCCCGCCACCTGCAGCATCGCGAGGATGTCGTTGCCGTCGACGCGGATGCCCGGCATGCCGTAGCCCACCGCCTTGGAGGCGAAGGTCTTGGCCGCGGTCTGCTTCTCGCGCGGGACGCTGATGGCCCAGCCGTTGTTGCGGCAGATGAAGACGCACGGCGCCTTCCACACCCCGGCGAAGTTCATGCCGACGTGGAACTCGCCCGTCGACGAGGTGCCCTCGCCGAAGTACACCATCGACACGTCGTCCTTGCCCAGGAGCTTGGCGGCGTAGGCCGAGCCCACCGCCTGCGGGATCTGGGTGCCGACCGGCGAGCTGATGCTGACCAGGTTGAGCCAGTTGGCCGAGTGGTGCACCGGCATCTGCCGGCCCTTGACCGGATCGGCGACGTTGCCGAAGAGCTGGTTGATGAAGTCCTTGATCGTGTAGCCGCGCCAGAACCACGCGCCCTGCTCGCGGTAGCTGGGGTAGACCCAGTCGCCCGGGCGCAGCGGCGCGACCGCGAAGTGGGTCGCCTCCTCGCCGATCGCCTTCATGTAGAAGCCGAGGCGGCCCTGGCGCTGCAGGCGCATCATGCGGTCGTCCATGATGCGGATGAGCGACATCACGTCGAAGATCCGGCGCAGCTGCTCGTCGCTGACGTCGGGCACGCGGGCGCCCGGGAGCACGCGACCTTCGTCGTCGAGCACGCGGCGCAGATCGTCCTGAGCTTGCACGGCAACCATCGGGGACTCCCGGCCGAGCGCGGGCTCGGCGTCATGAGGCGATAGCCAGGTCGGCGGAGGAAGAGGAGCGTCGGTCGATGCGAGATCGCGAGGTTCCACGTCGGCGGGGACGGTGTAGCGAGCCGCGTCGGTGGGTGTCAAGGCGGCGGGGTGAATTCGGTCCGGTGCGCGGGTCGCGACGCGACGCGCCATCGCGACGCGGCGCGCGGGTCGCGTCGCGCGACGCGGCGCGACCGCAATCGGCGGCGCGTGGGTCGCGAGGTTGGTCCGGCCGTTGACTCCCGGGGCATCGGCCCCACAATCATCCCGCCGTGCTGGTCTTCCTCATCGTGGTCGCGCTGGTGGTCGCCATGGGCGGCGCCGCCGTCGGCGTCGTCGTCTACAACAACGAGAAGCGGCGCCGCGGCCTCCCCGGCGGCGGCCAGAAGGCGCTGCCCGGCGACGTCCTGCGCGAGCGCACGCTCAAGGAGCTGCGGGTCGGCGACGTCGTCACCGTCGACGGCAAGGACTACCTGTGCGAGGGCGCGATCGAGTACGACGAGGACGGCCACCGCTGGATCGGCGGGCGCCTGGTCGACGGCGCCAACGTGCGCTGGTGCGTCGTCGGCCTCGAGCGGGTCGGCAGCCAGCACGTCCGCATGCTCGAGCTCGACACCGCCACCGACGTCGCCGGCTATCCGCCCGAGGCGCTGGTGGTGGGCGACGTCCGCTACGCCCTCGACAAGCGCGGCAACGCCACCGCCAAGCTCCACGGCGAGCTCGGCAACCTCGTCGGCGGCAAGCAGACCCGGCCCGAGGGCCACGTCGAGCGCTGCCGCTGGTGGCTGTACTCGGCGCCGGGCGACGACACCGTCGTCCTCGAGCAGTGGGGCGCCGACTACCGCGTCCTGCGCGGCAAGCGGATCTCCGGCGACACCATCGACCTCATCCCGGGCTCCTGACGTCGCCGGCCCGGGCTCCTGACGTCGCCGGCCCGGGCTCCTGACGTCGTCGGCCCGGGCTCCTGACGTCGCCGGCCCGGGCTCCTGACGTCGCCGGCCCGGGCTCCTGACGTCGCCGGCCCGGGCTCCTGACGTCGCCGGCCCGGGCTCCTGACGTCGCCGGCCGGCTCCTGCCCCGTCGCCGGCCCGGCTCCTGCCCCGCCGCCGCCGGGGTAGACTCATCGGGTGAGCGACCCGGTGCGACGCAAGGCGACCGAGGCCGATCTCTGGGCCATCCCCGAGGAGCGCCGCCGGCACGAGCTCGTCGCGGGCGAGCTGGTCGAGAAGGCGGCGCCCAGCGGCGAGCACGGCTCGGTCCAGGCCGGCGTGGTCGGGCTCCTCCGCGGGCCCTTCCAGCGGCGGGGCGGGGCGGGTGGCCCTGGCGGCTGGTGGCTGGCGACCGAGGTCGACGTCCGGCTCGACGCCGGCGCGATCGTGCGCCCGGACGTCGCCGGCTGGCGGCGCGCGAGCTGCCCGGCGCGGCCGACCGGCCTGCCGGTCGTGCAGCGCCCGGACTGGGTCTGCGAGGTCGTCTCGCCGAGCAACGCCAACCACGACACCGTCACCAAGCTCCGCGTGTACCACGCCGCTCGGGTCGAGCACTACTGGCTGGTCGATCCGCGCGACGCCACGCTCACGGTGATGCGCTGGAGCGAGGCCGGCTACGTCACGCGGCTGCGCGCCGAGCGCGGCGAGGTCGTGCGCGCCGAGCCCTTCGAGGCCATCGAGATCGCGGTCGGCACCCTGTTCGGCGACGACCCAGCCGAGGGCACGGACTAGCCGGCTCGCCGGCGCCCGGCTCCTGCGGGCGAGCGCCTGGCTCACGAAGTTGACACCCCGCGCGCCATCCCCGGTATCGTCGCGGCGATGACGACGATCCTGCCCACGACGATGGTCGGCAGCTACCCGCGGCCGGCGTGGTTCACGCACCAGCTCGCCGGGCGCGACGTGCTCGAGGCCTTCAAGGTCGCCGCCCACGCCGAGGCCTTCCACGACGCCACCCGCACGGTGATCCAGGATCAAGAGGTGGCCGGCCTCGACCTCCTGACCGACGGCCAGATGTGGTTCGACGACTATCACATGGGCATCGGCTCGTTCCTCTGGTACTGGCTCGAGCGCACGCGCGGCTTCTCGCCGGAGAAGCTGCCGCACCCGGCGCGGGCCAAGGCCCAGGGCCGCGACGTGTGGGCGCTCGACGAGGCCGGCGGCGTCGCGGTCGAGGGCGAGATCGCGCGCGGGCCGGTGCGCATGGCGCTCCTGTACCGCTGGGCCCAGGGCCACACCGACCGCCCGATCAAGGCCTGCGTCGGCGCCGGCCCGGTCCAGCTCTCGACCCTGGCCCACTTCCGCGGCGGCCCGGTCAAGGACCGCTACGACCTGTCGCGGGCGCTGGCCGACGTCTTCTCGGCCGAGATCCACGAGCTGATCGCGGCCGGCTGCCGCCACGTCCAGCTCGAGGACCTGGGGGCGTGGATGCCCTACCTGTCCGGCGACCAGGACTGGGCGTGGGTCAACGAGATCGTCGACCGCACGATGCGCGGCATCGATCGCGCCGCGGTCCACACCTCGTGGCACTTCTGCATGGGCAACGCCTGGGGCAACAAGCTCGAGGGCATGACCGCCGGCGGCTACCGCGCGATCCTCCCCCACTACCTGGGCGTCGCCGTCGACGAGTACGTCCTCGACTTCGCCTGCCGCGAGATGGAGGACGCCGACCTCCTGCGCCAGCTCCCCGACGACAAGCGCATCGCCGCCGGCGTCATCGACGTCCGCACCCTCGAGATCGAGCACCCCGAGCAGGTCGCCGAGCGCATCCGCAAGGTCCTGCGCCACATCGACGCCGCCCGCGTCACCGTCACCACCGACTGCGGCCTCAAGCAGCTCCCGCGCACCTGCGCCCGCGAGAAGCTGCGCGCCCTGGTCGAGGGCACCCGCATCGTCCGCCGCGAGCTGGGGGCGGCGTAGCGGGCCGCGCGCGTCGTGCGCGCTGACACGGATGTCCTGGTCGGCCCCGGCCGCGCCACGGCTTCCGGTGGCTTGCGGCCTGGTGTGATTGTTGAAGGCGCCCTCGGTCGATGGACCGCTTCCTCCGCGCCGCGCTCGGCGCCGGCCTCGGCGTCGCCCTCGGCGCGTTGACCGCGCCGCCGGCGCGCGCCCAGCCCGGGTTGACGTCGCCGCCGCCGGTGGCGCGCGACCCCGGCCGCGACCCCCGGCGCCTGGAGCTCTCCGCGCAGCTGGCCATGTTCGCCTCGTACCCGGGCTCGTTCGAGGACCCCGGGATCGCGCTCGGCGTCTCCCGGCCGCTCTGGCTCGGCGTGCGCCATCGCTTCTTCCAGTGGGCGGTCGATCTCGGCGGGCACCTCGGCTGGGGCAGCGACAGCAAGGATCTCTACCTGCTGGTCGCGCCCGAGGTCGGCTTCGATCTGTTCCTCGGCGGCGTGTTCGGCTTCGAGCTGCGCCTCGGCCTGGGCGGCATGGCCCAGCTCGGCGGCGCCAACGTGGCCGGCATCGTCGTCGGTGGCCGCGGCGGCTACGTCTTCCGCCTGTGGGACGACGACCGGCGACGGGTCGCCCTCGGCTTCACGATGCGCAACGGCGCCTACCTCGCCGACGATCCGGGCAACGACCTCGGCGCCAACGCGGCCATGTTCGCGCTCGGCCTCAGCTACGAGATGCCGCTGGACTGACGGCGGCGCGGGATCGAGCGCGGCTGGTGACCCTCTGGCGATCCGGTGCGCGTATGCTGACAGCACGGCGACCCCGGCGTCGGAGCGCTGACACGCGGCGGCCGTGGTTCCGGCGGCTTGGCGCCTGGTACGAGCGTTGAATTCAGGAGGGGACATGCTCCCTCGCGGTCTCCTCCTGCCGCTCGTTGCCACCGCGGCCACCGCCGCGAGCGCCGCCGCGTGCACGCCGCGCGCGGTCACCCCTCCCTCGCGCGCCTTCGCCCTGTCGTCCGCCGCGGCCCCGGCCCCGGGCCAGCGCGACGTCGCCCTCGGCATCTCGCGCATCGGCACGCTGTGGGGCCCCGAGCTCGCCGGCGGCGACGCCCGGGTCCGTCACGGCGTGCGCCCCGGGGTCGCGCTCGAGGCCGACGCCGGCCTCCTCCACCTCGTCAACGACGGCGACGGCGGCGCGCGCACCGCGCTCACCGGCCGCCTCGGCGTGCTGCTCTTCCCGGTGCCCGCGGCCGACGACGAGGTCAAGGTCGCCCTCCAGCTCGGCGCCGGCGGCGGCCACTCGTCGACCGCCGGCTCGTGGGGCACGGTCGACCTGGGCGCGGTCCTCTCGGGCAACCACCGCTGGGTCCGCCCGCTGGTAGGCGTGGGTGGCGGCATGAGCCGGCCGTTCGGCGCCCGCACCTTCACGGTCACGACCCCCGACGGCGACGCCTACACCCTGCGCCTCCCCGACAACGTCAGCGCTCACGTCACGGCCGGCGTCGAGCTCGGGCGCCCCGAGCGCGCCGTCCTCGTCGGCGCCACCATGACCCACTTCTGGCTCGAGGAGTCGAGCGTGGTCAGCCCCCCCGCCGACGTCGTCGACGACGACCTGTTCTTCGCCATCGGCGCCGCCTTCCGCTTCACCCTCGACTGATCCCTTCCCACGCGCTGATCCCTGCCCCCGGGCCGCGCGGCCGCGCGCCGCCTGACCGAGGAGCGTGCCGATGCCGATGCCGATGCCGATGCCGATGCCGATGCCGATGCCGATGCCGCCACCGCCGTCGAGAGCCCGGAGCGTCCTCGGTCGCGCCGCCGGACGCGCCGCCTTCGTCCTCGCCGCCGCCGCCGCCGCCGGCTGCGGGCCGGCCGACGAGTGTGCGCCCGTCGGCGCTCGCTGCGACGGCCACGTCGCCGAGACCTGCAGCTTCCAGTGGGACAACGAGCTGGACGGGCACACCACGCTGTCGCGCGAGGACTGCGGCGACCGCCACTGCCGGACGCCGCCGCCGGGGGCGCCGGGCCGCGCGTTCTGCGCGCTCGATCGCGCGCCAGATCCGCGCAGCCCCGCCGAGCTCCGCGATCGGGCGGAGGTCCTCGGCTGCGTCGACGGCGCCCTGACGACGTGGCGCTACGGGTACCGGACGGCGGCGGCGGCGTGTCCGGCCGATCGCACCTGCGTCGACGCGCAGGCGCCCGGCTTCGATCCGGCGTGCGTCGGCACCGCGTTCTGCAGCCCGCTGCCGGCGGCCGACCCCCTCTGCGACGGGCACCGCGGCACCGCCTGCGCCGACGAGGCCACGATCGTCTACTGCGCGTGCAACTACCGCGAGGACGCCCACGCGTGCGCGTCGCCGGGGCCGCGCTGCGTCGAGGAGCCGGCCCCCGGCACCGACCTGGTCGTCGGCGTCTGCCGGCCGGACTGATCCGGCGCGGTCACGGCCACGGCGCGTCGGGCACCGACGGCGAGCAGGTGACCATGCGCTGGAAGCGGAAGAGGCGATCGCGCCGGTAGTCGCCGAGGTACTGCAGCGCGAGGTCGTCGAAGCTGACGGTGCGGACCCAGCGGTAGCCGCAGTCGGCGAGGAGCGGCGTGAGGTGGTCGCTGCCGAAGCGGACGGGCTCGGCCAGGTCGCCGACGAAGGCGCGGGTCTCCTGGTCGCGGGCGGAGAGCTTCTGGCCCTCGGCCATGTTCTTGCCCACGCAGTCGAAGGCGACCAGCGAGCGCGGGTCGAGGCCGGCGGCGAGCCGGCTGGCGGTGGCGCGGACCGCGGCCTCGGTCAGGTACGGGACCACGCCCTCCCAGATGACCAGGGTGGCCTGGCGCGGGTCGAGGCCGGCGGCGCGCAGGCGCTCGACCGGATCCTCGCGCTCGAAGTCGCACGCGGCGTAGGTGGCGGCGTCGACGGGGTAGCCGGGCAGGGCGGCGAGGCGCTCGCGCTTGGCGGCCTGGGTGTCGGGGTGATCGACCTCGAACCAGCGCACGCCGGCGTAGGGCAGGCGGGCGGCGCGGGTGTCGTAGCCGGCGCCGAGGAGCACCACCTGGCGCACGCCCAGGCGGTCGCTCGTGATCGCGACCAGGCGATCGAGGTAGGCCACGCGTAGCGCCATCCACTCCTCCATCGCCGGCCAGTGGCGATCGAAGGCCCGGGCCAGGGCCTCGCCCTCGTCGCCGGCCAGGGCCCCGGCCCAGCGGTCGACGAACAGCGGCCGCTCCCGGCGACTGCAGCGCGCGCGATAGGCGCAGACCATGAGCGCGGTCTTGCTGGCTCCCTGCATGGCCTCGTCGGTACCACGGCGCCCGGGCCCGGGTCCTTACCCGGGCTTTCCGGCGGGCGCCGGGGCGGGTTCTGCTAGATTGGCGGGGTGAGCCTCACGCGTCGCATCCTGGAGAGCGCCCGCTCCGGGCTGTCCCAGTTGACGTCGCTGGTCATCGTCGACGACGAGCCGCTGTCGCACATCGAGGGCGCCGCGCTCGAGGCCGAGCTGGCGGCGCGCCGCAAGGCGCGCACCGGCAAGCCCGGCGAGTCGCGCGTCGGCAAGCTGGCCGGGGCCTCGGCCGCCGCCCACGCCGAGCGGGCGCGCCAGGCCGCCGATCGCTCGCGCAAGGTGCGCGGCGAGCGCGAGGCCCGCGAGGCGGCGGCGCGGCGGGCCGCCGACGAGGCCTTCCGCCGGATCAAGGAGCAGGCCGCGCGCGGCGGCGGCCCCACGTCCGGATCCCGGACGACCGGCGGCGGCGGCGGCCCCGGCGGCGGCGGCCGACCGGCCCGCCCCGGCTCCGCCGACGCCCAGGTCGCCGACTGGTACAAGACCCTCAACCTGCAAGTCGGCGCCGACCTCGCCGAGGTCAAGGCCGCCTACCGCCAGCTCATGCGCAAGTACCACCCCGACATGCACGCCGGGAACCCGCAGAAGCAGAAGGCGGCCAACGAGCTGTCGATGCGCGTGACCACCGCCTACAACGGGCTGCAGGCGCACCTCAACGGCAACGGCGGCAACGGCGGCAACGGCGGCTAGCTGCGGCCGCGGCCGCCGCGGCGCCGGCGCTTGCCGCCTCGGGCGGCGCCGCCGCCACCGCCCGAGGGCGGCGGGGCGTGGCCGAGGGCGGCCGCCTGCTTGGCCTCCTCGGCGGCGATGTCGCTCGACATGCGGCCGGCCACCCGGTACTGGTCCGGCTTCCAGCTCTTCTGCGGCACGACCACCACCAGCTTCTGGAACTTCTTCTCCAGGCCGTCGAGGTAGTCGCGCTCGCGCGCGCTCAGGAGCTCCGCCACCTTGGGCGCGCACTCGATCTCGACCTTGTCGGCGTCGACGCTGCTGCCCGAGCGCCGGACCTCGCGCAGGATCTCGTAGGCCACCGTTGTCGTCGACTTGACCACCGCCGCGCCCTCGCACATCGGGCACGGCTCGGTCAGGAGCTGCGACAGCGACTCGCGGGTGCGCTTGCGCGTCATCTCGACCAGCCCCAGCTCGCTGATCTTGGTGACGTTGCAGCGGGCGCGATCCTGGGACAGGGCCTTCTGGAAGGCGTCCCACACCTTCTTGCGGTTGCCCTCCTTGTCCATGTCGATGAAGTCGATGACGATGATGCCGCCGATGTTGCGCAGCCGGAGCTGGCGGGCGACCTCCTCGCACGCCTCGAGGTTGTTGCGGGTGACCGTCTCCTCGAGGTCGTTGTTGCTGCCGGTGAAGCTGCCGGTGTTGACGTCGATCGCGGTCAGCGCCTCGCCCTGATCGATCACCAGCGAGCCGCCCGAGCGCAGCGGCACCCGCCGCGCCACCGCCACCCGCAGCGCCGGCTCGATGTTGAAGTGATCGAAGATCGGCCGCCGGCCCTCGTAGCGCTTGAGGCGCTCGGCGTAGCGGGGCAGGAAGGTCTCGGTGAAGCGCCGGACGCGGTTGTACTGGTCCTCGTCGTCGATGTGGACCTCGGTGGTCTCCTCGCGGACCAGGTCGCGGACCAGGCGCAGCGCCAGGTCGAGCTCGCCGTAGATGAGGCCGGCGCCCTTGACCTGCTCCTCGCGCCGCCCGATCTCCTTCCACAGCCGCTGCAGGTACTCGACGTCGTCCTTGATCTCCTGGTCGGCGGTGCCCTCGGCGGCGGTGCGGACGATGAAGCCGCCGTGCTTGCCGCGGGCCTCGACCACCAGCTCGCGCAGGCGCTTGCGCTCCTTGTCGGACTGGATGCGCCGCGACACGCCGACCTGGTTCACCGCCGGCATGAACACGCTGTAGCGGCCGGGCAGGGACAGGTAGCCGGTGACCCGCGCGCCCTTGAGGCCCATCGGATCCTTGACCACCTGCACCAGCACCTCGTTGCCGGGGCGGAGCAGGTCCTCGATCTTGCGCTGGGCCAGGTGCTTCTTGCTGCGGGCGATGCGCGAGGCCGCGCCCTCGGGCGCCTCGTCGCCGTCCTCGATGTCGACGTCGTCGAACAGCTTCTTGCCGTCGTCGGCGCCGAGCACGTCGCCGACGTAGCGGAAGGCCGCCCGCTCCACGCCCTTGCCGAGGTCGACGAACGCCGCCTGCATGCCCGGCAGCACCCGCGTGACCTTGCCGCGGTAGATGTTGCCGACCAGCCCGCGGTCGTGCTTGCGCTCGACGAAGAGCTCTGCGAGCGCGCCCTGCTCCACCACCGCGACCCGGGTCTCGGGTCCCTCCGCATTGACCACCAGGATGTTCTGTCCCATCGAACGCTCTGTCGACGCGGGCCGCGCACGGTCCGCGCTCGGGGAAAGGGGTGTGCAACCAGGTTGGCCCCCCCTGACACGGATGTCGTGCAGCGGTCCAGGGCGCCTGGGGAAATCGACCCGCTCCGTATCACGGAAGATCCGTGAATACAAGGCATTGCAGGCGGGCGCCTCGACGTGGCCCACCCCTTGCTTGGGATCTCGCCCGAGCGGCGGCAGTGCCGTGCAGCCGCTCCGCTAGCTAGCTTAGTCTGCGCCTTATCCTTCGTTCGATTCCAGCCTGACGCACACCGACGCCTTCGGCCACCCCGGCCGGAGGCGTTCTGGTTTTCGGAGCGGTTCTGGGGAGCTGGCCGGGGGCGCGGGCCCGATTTGGCGCTAGCTTGCCGGCCGTGACTCCACCGGACGACGAGCGCGCGCGCATCGGCTTCGTCCTGGCGCGGGGCCGGGCGCTGCACCGCTACGGCACGCCCGCCCACCGGCTGGAGGAGGCGCTGGGCCAGGTGGCGCGCCAGCTCGGGCTCTCGGCCGAGGTGCTCTCGACCCCGACCTTCCTGACCGTGCGCTTCGGCGATCCGGCCGAGCTGCGGACGTCGATGATGCGGGTCGACACCAGCCAGCTCGACCTGGGCAAGCTGGCGCGTCTCGACGCCATCGCCGACGCGGTGACCGAGCGCGAGATCGATCCGGCGGCCGGGCTGGCCCGGATCGCGGCCATCGAGGCCTCGCGCCCGGCGTGGGGCAAGCCGTTCGAGCTCCTGTCGTCGGTCCTGACCCCCGCCGGCGTGGCGGTGTTCTTCGGCGGCGGCCTGCGCGACGTCGGCGCCGCGGCGGCGATCGGCCTGGTGATCGGCGTGCTGGCCCTGGTCACCCGCGCCCGCACCCACGCCGCCCGCGCCTTCGAGCTGGTCGGCGCGTTCGTGGCGGCGTTCGGCGCCGGCGGGCTGGCGGCGGCCCTCGGCGGCGTCCACCCGTCGATCGTGACGGTCGCGGCCCTGATCGCGCTCCTGCCCGGCCTCACCCTGACCACGGCCATGACCGAGCTGGCGACGCGCAACCTGGTGTCGGGGACGGCGCGCCTGATGGCCGCGCTGATCGTGCTGCTCGAGCTGGCGCTGGGCGTGGCGCTGGGCGAGCGCCTGGCCGAGACCCTGTTCGAGATCGCGCCGGCGGTGGCCGCGCCGCTGCCGGCGTGGAGCGTGTGGCCGGCGTTCGCGGTGTCGGCCGCCGGCATGATGATCGTGTGCCAGGCCGAGCGGCGGGCGGTGGGCTGGATCCTGGTGGCCGCGCTCACCGGCTTCGTCGGCGCGCGCTGGGGCGCCGAGGTCCTGGGCTCCCAGCTCGGCGTGCTGGTCGGCGCGTTCGCGCTCGGCGTGCTCGCCAACCTCTACGCCCGCGCCCTCGACCGGCCGCAGCAGGTCGTGCTGGTGCCGGCGATGATCTTGCTGGTGCCGGGCAGCCTCGGCTTCCGCGGCGTGTCGTCGCTGGTGGATCGCGACACCCTCAACGGCGTCGAGACCACGTTCGCGATGTTCGTGGTGGCGATGGCGATCGTCGCCGGGCTGCTCATCGCCAACGCCGTGGTCTCGCCGCGGCGCGTGATGTGACCGGGCCGGGCGCGGCGGTGGCCCGCGCCCGGTCGTCACCGCCCGCGGGTCACAGGCCGCAGGCCTTGTTGACGTCCTCCATGAGCTGCTTCATCTCGGCGGCCTCGGCGCCGCCCTCGCCGGCGAGCTCCTCGAGCTGCATCGACGCGCTCAGGCACATGACGTTCATCTTGTCGGGGGTGCTGTCGGCGACGACGATCGCCGCGCGCCGCCGGGCCAGGCCGACCTTGCACGCCGCGCGGTAGCCCGGATCCTTGTCCGGCTCCTTCACGCCCTCGAGGGCCATCTCGATCGCGGTGCCCATGCACTTGTCGAACGCGGCGTCGATGTCGTCCTTGGTCTTGGCGGCGTCGACCTGCGCCTGCAGCCCCGACAGATCGACGCCGCTCTTCTTGCCGCCGCCGCCGGCCTTGCCGGCCTCCTTGCCACCGGACTCGGTGGCCTTGCCGCCCTCCGCGGTCTTCTTGTCGCCGCAGCCGACGACGGCGAGGGAGAGGGCGAGGGTGAGGGAGGAGAGGATGCGGATGGTGCTCATGGCTGTGTCCTTGGGTTCCGGGTTGGGGGCGTCGTGCCCGCGTGTGCCGACCCCATCAGCACGGGCCGTGCCGCTCGCAAGCGCCCGGGATCACGTGCGCCCACCGCCGGCGACGGGTGCGCCCGGACCCGCGCGGCCCGCGTCGTGGGTGCGCGTCGACCCAGCGCGCGTCCGTCGGCCGTCGCGGTCAGGCGCCGGCGGCCTCGGCGGCGTCGGCGGCGCGCCGCCGGCTCGAGGCGATCAGGCCAGCGGCACGTGGCAGGACGCGCCCTGGCCGGGGCTCTCGTGGACCGAGACCTCGAGCGCGGTGACCACGCCCGCCGGCAGCGCCTCGCCCAGGCGGGCGAGCAGGAGCTCGGCGATGTGCGCGGCCAGCGGCTCGACCGCGACGTTGTCGATGGGCAAGAGCAGCGCGTCCTCGCGCGGCATGACGTAGCGCTTGCCGCACAGGCGCAGCTCGAGCTCGTCGCCGTCGTCGCGGACGAGCTCGAAGTACGGGTTGTGCTCGGCCAGGAGCACGCGCTCGCGGAAGGCGTGGCAGATCGCGGCCAGCGCGTCCTTGATCGGCGCGAACGCGATCATGTGGGCGAAGCTCACGTCGGACAGCTCGAGCACCGCGCCGACCTGGTAGTTGTGGCCGTGCAGCCGCTCCTTGCTGCCGTCGGGGAAGACGGTCATGTGCGCGCACGAGAACTTGTACTGCTCGCGCGCCACGACCATGCGGTGGCGGCGCGCGCCGTGGGCGGCGGACGGCATGCGCGCAGCATCGCGGGTCGGCGCCGCGTTGGCAACCGACCCGGTCAGGTTCGACGGCGCGGCGGCCCGCGGTCCGCGGCGCGGCGACCCGCGGTCCGCGGCGCGGCGGCCCGCGGTCAGCGGCGCAGCGTGAGCACGGCGAGGCCGGCGCACAGCGCGGCGTTGGCCGACAGCCACAGCGCGTCGAGGGTGCCGAACGCGCCCGGGACCCAGCGCACGTCGAACACCGGCACCGCCGCGAAGAACAGGAGGTGCGCGGCGACGCCGACGGCGAGGCCGGCGACCACGGCCCGCAGCCGCGGGTGGCCGGCGCCGAGGGCGACCAGGCCGAGCGGCAGGAGCGCGCTCATGAACAGCGGGTGGCCGCGCTCGGCGCCGCCGAGGAGCGCCATGTCGAGCGACGGCAGGCCGCGGGTCATGGCCTCGACCACCGGCCACGACGCGATCGAGCCGGCGAGGAGCGGCAGGAAGAACAGGAGCCCGGCCGAGCCGGCGATCGCGCCGCCGAGGTAGCCGGCGCCGAGCTTCACGCCGAGGCCGCGCCGCCGGGCGCTGGCCGCCACCGCCGCCGCCAGCAGGAGGGCGAGGCCGGCCTGCCACGCGCCGTGGTGCGAGCGCGCCTTCTTGACCGCGGCCGGGGCGTCGACGATGCCGGCGCCGTAGCGGTCGCTCGAGTACTTCTTGCCGCTGGGGCGGCGGGCGGTCTCCTTGAGGATCTGCTCGACCATGGCCGGGTTGGTCACGCCCTCGCCGACCACCAGCGCCGCCACGCCGGCGACGTGGGGCGACGCCATCGACGTGCCCATGAACGCGTAGTAGCCGCTCTTGGTCGGGTCGCCGACCTTGATCGTGTTCTGCAGGACGCCGCCGGCCTCGCCGCCGCGGGTGTTGCCGCCGGGGCCGGCGAGGTCGATGTCCTTGCCGTAGTTCGAGTAGAAGGCGGTGGCCTCGTCGGCCTGGGTCGAGGCGACCGCGATCGCGCCGGGGTAGGCGGCGGGATAGCCGACCTTGTTGCGGCCGTCGTTGCCGGCGGCGCACACCACGACCACGCCCTTCTTGTGGGCGTAGGCGACCGCGTTCTTGAGCACCTTCGACGGGAACGGTCCGCCCAGGCTCATGTTGATGACCTTGGCGCCGTTGTCGGCGGCGTAGCGGATCGCGTCGGCGATGCCGGCGACCGAGCCCGAGCCGTTCCCGCCCAGCACCTTGAGCGGCATGATCTTGACGTTGCGGGCGACGCCGGCCACGCCCACGCCGTTGTGGGTGACCTGGGCGATCGTGCCGGTGACGTGGGTGCCGTGGCCGTGGTCGTCCTCGGCGTGGGTGTTGTCGTCGACGAAGTTGTAGGGCTTGACGAACTCCAGGCCCTTGAGGTCCTCGACCTGGTGGTAGCGGCCGCGGTCGGCGTAGGCGACGCCGGTGTCGAGCACGGCGACGATGACGCCGTCGCCGTCGGCGAGCTTCCAGGCCTCGGGCATGCCGATCTGCTTGAGGTGCCACTGCTTGGCGTAGAGCGGATCGTCGGGGAAGCCCTCCCACGTGCCCGACGGCGGCTGGACCTCGTAGGCCTCGCCCGGGGTCAGCCAGAACGTGGCGTCGGGCTCGGCGACCTCGACCTCGGCGCGGCGAGACAGGGCGGCGAGCACGGCGTCGCGGCGCGACGGCTCGACGCGGGCGCGGTAGAGCTGCTCGTCGCGGGCCTCGCGGCTGACCAGGACCAGGTCGAGGCCGAGCTCGCGCTCGATCGCCGCGACCGTCGCCGCGCTGGCGTCGTCGCGCAGATCGACCAGGATCTCGTCGGGGTCGGTGCCCAGGGCGGCGGCGCGGTCGGCCTCGAGCTCGGCGGCGCTGACGCCGCGATCGCTGTGCGGGCGCAGGTACCACCACAGGAACACGACCGCGAGGAGCAGCAGGATCCAGAGGATCGTCGACCGCTTGGACGGGGGGGACTGGTCCATGAGGAAAATTGTAGCGCGCGGCGACGCGCGCGCTCCGACAATTCCAGGTCGGCGTTTGCCAGGCCGGCGAATTGACAGCGGGGCGAGCCCGGACGGTAATAAGGCCTGGTTTCGGGCGGGTCGTCGTCACGGATGCGCCACCGGGGTCCGACCTCGCTGGGCCGGACGGTGCCCGCTCCAGGGAGACGAACGTGAAGAAGTGCACGAACTGCGCGAAGGACCTGCCGGATGCGGCGCTGCACTGCGTGTTCTGTGGGACCAAGCAGCCGCCCGCCCCCGCCGGTGCCCAGGCCAAGACGGTGATGGGATGGCAGGCCTCTGACCTGCTCAAGGACATGCAGGCCAAGGGCGCGCAGCCGGCTCCCGGCGTGCAGATGCCGCGGCCTGCGGGTGGCCCGCCGCCCGCCGCGCCGCCGCCCGCCGCGCCGCCG
>CAADGB010000252.1 GCA_900696455.1 uncultured delta proteobacterium | reverse complement strand
CTGCCGCCCCTGGCCCGCCCGCCGGCGCGCATCCCCGCGCCGCCGCCGCGCCCGCCGGCCGCGGTGATCCCGCCCCGGCTGGTGTCGGTGCCGCCGGTCGTGCCCGGGGGGCCGTCGCCGGCGGCGCTCGCCGACGAGGCCGCGGATCGCGAGCCCGGCGTCGGCGCGGTGAGCGACGCCTCGATCCCGATCGACCTCGCCGAGGCCGAAGCCGAGGTCGACATCGACGTCGCGGCCGAGCCGTCCCGAGGCGCACCGGCCGGCGTGGCGGTGTCGCCCCCGCCCGAGCTGCCGCTCGAGCACCGCCTCGAGACGCCGACCGCCATCGAGCGCGCGCTCGGCGATCTGGGCGAGGCGGCGTGGGAGGCGCGGGCCGAGGAGCTGACCCGCGCGCTCGAGCACGTGACCGATCGCGAGCGCCTGGCCGAGCTCGCCTACGAGCTCGGCGAGCTGTGCGAGCGCCGCCTCGCCGACGAGGCGCGCGCGGTCAAGGCCTTCGGCAAGGCGCTGGCCACCGATCCGTCCCTGCGCGCCAACCTGTGGGCGATCCGCCGCGTCTTCTACCGCCGCGGCCTGTGGCCCAACCTGGTCACGCTGATCGACGCCGAGGGGCGGTTCGCGCGCGACGACGTCGAGCGCGCCGATCTCCACGCCGAGAAGGCCCTGGTGCTGGCCGAGCGCATGGGCCAGCTCGACGAGGCGCGCACGGCGCTCGAGGAGGCGACCCACCTCGATCCGACGGCGCTGTCGCCGCTGTACGCCCTCGAGCGCATGGCGCTGGCCGACAACGATCGCACCCGGCTGGCCGAGCTGTGGGCGCAGCTCGCCGAGGTCTCGACCCGCCCCGAGCGCAAGCTGGTCTACCTGATCGACCAGGCGCGGTTCTGGGCCGACGAGGGCGGCGACTTCGATCGCGCGCGCATGCTCCTGGCCGAGGCGGCGACCCTCGGGGTCGAGCCGGAGCGGGTCGCGCGCGAGCGCCTGCGCGTCGCCGAGCTGGCGGGCGACGGCGACGAGCTCCTGGCGGCGCTCGAGCAGGAGGCGGCGCTGATCCTGGCCCGCTCGGGGCCGGCGGGCGCGCCCGATCCGCAGCTCGCGCCCGCCGCGCCCGGCGCGCCGCCGTCGCGCGGCGCCACCTTGCGCCTGCGCGTGGTGGCGCTGCGTCGCCGCCAGGCCCAGCTCGCCCGCGCCGCCGGCGACGGCGATCGGGCGTGGAACTACCTGCAGGCGGCGCTGGCGCTGGCGCCGGGCGAGGCGCTCCTGCTCGCCGACCTCGCCGATCTCGCCGAGGAGCTCGGCCGCTACGACGAGCTCGCCGATCTGGTCCAGAGCTGGCAGTCGGTCGAGGGCGATCCGCGGCGCGCGCTCACGCTGTCGATCCGGCGCGCCGACGCGCTCCTCCGCGGCGGCCAGCGCGAGCCCGCGCTCGCCCTGCTCGCCAGCATCGACGCCACCGCCCCGGGCCTGGCCTCGGCGGCGGCCCTGCGCGAGCGCGACGCGCTCACCGCGCTCGACTTCGTCGCCCTGGCCGAGACCTGGAGCCGGGCCGGCGACGCGCTCGCCGCCGGCACCGACCTCGGCACCGGCCGGCCCACGCGCGACGTGGCCGCCGCGGTCGACGCCTACGTCGCCGCCGCCACGGTGTGGAGCCACGACGTCGCCGACGCCCGCGGCGACGAGGCGGCGCAGGCCGCGCTCGGCCGCGCCCTCGCGCTGGTGCCGCGCCACCCGGTCGCGCTCGAGGCCGTCATCGACCTGCACGAGCGGGCCGGCCGCAGCGACCAGGCCGCCGCGCTCCTCGAGGAGGCCATCGCCCGGGCGGCGCCGGCCGAGGCCCCCGAGCTCCTCGCGCGCCTCGGCCGCCTGCTGCGCAGCCTGGGCCGGCTCGAGGACGCGCTCGCGGTCGATCAGCGCCGCTTCGCCGCCGAGCCCGCGGACCTGGTCACCGGCTGGCGGATCGACTCGACCCTCGACGAGCTCGGCCGCGACGACGAGCGCCTCGCCAACCTGCGCCGGCTGGCGGCGGGCGAGGACGATCCGGGCCGCAAGGGCCTGGCCCTGGTGACCGCGGCGCGGCTCGCCGAGGTGCTGGGGCAGGGCGACGCCGCCATCGAGCTGTACCGCGAGACCCTGGCGCTGTGGCCCGACGACGGCTTCGCCCGGGTCGCGCTGCGCGCGGCCCTGCGCCGGGCGGGGCGCTGGGAGGAGCTGGCGGCGGCGCGCCTGGCCGAGGCCGGCGCCCTCGCCGACGGCCCGGAGGCGGTCGAGGCCCTGGTCGAGGCGGCGTGGGTGCTCGAGGATCTGGTCGGCGACGTCGCCGCCGCCCACGACGCCTACGGCAAGCTCGTCGACCGCGCGCCGGCCGGGGACCCGGCCCTCCTGCACGCGCGCGCCGGGCTGGTCCGCACCGCACCCACCGCCACCATCGCCGCGCGCGCGCTCGAGGTCGTCGCCGAGGAGGCCGGCGGTGACCTGGAGGCCCCGGCGGCGATCGAGCTGGCCCGCGCCCAGGAGCGGGCGGGGGAGACCGCCGCCGCCGTCGACAGCTACCGCCGCGCGCTGGGCGTCGCGGGCCCGGGCACGGTGGCCGCCGCGCTGTCGGCGATCGCGCTCGGCGATCTGGCCCAGCGCACCGACGATCCGCCGCTGCGGGTCGAGGCCGCGCGCGCGCTCGCCGATCGCGCCGCCGACGCCGCGGTGGTCGCCGCCCTCCAGGAGGATCTGGGCTGGCTGCACGCGCTCGGGCTCGAGGACTTCGATCAGGCGGCCCAGGCGTTCGCCCGGGCCAGCGACGCCGATCCGGGCTGCCCGGGGGCCCTGCTCGGCGCCGCGCTGGTGGCGGCCCGCCGCCAGGACGCCGCCGGGCTGGCCAGCGCCTACGAGCGGCTGGCGGCGCGCCTCACCGTACCCGAGGCCGCCGCCGCGCTGCACCTGCGCGCCGCCGCCCTCGCCACCGCCGCCGGCGAGCACGAGCTGGCGATGACGCGCGTCACCGCGGCGCGGGCGATCGCGCCCGACGACGTCGGCGCCCTGCTGGTGGCGGCCGAGCACTCGGCGGTGGCGACGCCGCCCGCGCCCGGCGAGGATCCGGCGGCGGCGGTGGATCGCCTGCTGGCGCGCGCCGACATCCTGGCGATGCGCTCGAGCCTGGCCGACGATCCGGCGGCGCGCGATGGCTGGGAGCTCGATCGCGCCGAGGCCCTCGAGGCGGCGGGTCGGCTCAAGGAGGCCGGGGCGGTGGTGACCGGCGTGCTGCGCGCCAACCCCGCCGATCTGCGCGCCCTGCGCGCCCTCCACCGCCTGGCGGCGCGCGGGCAGGATCGTCCGACCCAGGCCCGGGCCGCGGTGGCGCTGGCCCAGCGCACCGCCGACGTCGAGAGCCGGCGCGCGCTGTGGGCCGACGCCGCGGCCATCCTCGATCCCGGTGGCCAGGGCGCGCCGCCGAACCCGGCGCCCGGGTCCGACGTCGCGGCCGCGGTCGCGGTCTACCGGCAGATGCTCGCCGACGAGCCGGGGTCGCCGGCCTTCGCGCGGCTGTGCCAGCTCCTCCGCGGCGCCGACGACGTGCGCGGGCTGGTGCGGGCGCTGGCGGCGCGCCTGAGCTGGCTCGACGAGGTCGGCGACGGTGAGGCGGCGGTGCCGCTCCTGCTCGAGCGCGCCCAGCTCCGCCACGGCCGGGGCGATCGCCACGGCGCCCGCGCCGATCTCCAGCAGCTCCTGGCGCGCGCCCCCGATCACGCCCCCGGCCTGCGCCTGGCGGCCGAGATCGCCGTCGAGCTGGGCGACGCGCCGGGCGCGGTCGAGCTGTGGCGGGGCTACCTGGCCAGCGAGCGCGAGCCGGCGCGGCGCGGCGAGGCCGAGGTGATCCTGGCGCGCATCCTCGCCGAGGACATGGGCGATCTCGGCGGCGCGATCCAGCAGCTCGAGCACGTCATCGCGCAGCGGCCGCAGGACGTCGCCCTGCGCGATCGCCTGGTCGGCCTCGCCACCCGCGCCCAGGACTGGGGGCGGGCCGCGCGCGAGCTGCGCGAGCTGACGCGGCTGCGCCCCAGCCCCGGCGAGCGGGCGCGCGACGAGCTGCGCCTGGGGCAGCTCCTGCGCGACCACCTGAACGAGCGCGCCGAGGCGCGGGCGGCGTTCGAGCGCGGCCGCCAGCCCGATCCGCTCAACCTCGACCTGCTGCGCGACCTGGCCGAGCTGGTCGGGGGCGCGCGGCCGGCGGCGCGCGCCGAGGTCATCGGTCAGGGCATCGACGATCTGCGCGCGGCGCTCGCCACCAACCCGGGCGCGGTCGCGGTCTACGATCGCCTGGCCACCGCCTTCGGCTGGCTCGGCGATCGCGACGGGCAGTGGCTGGCGCTGTGCGCGATCGAGGCGCTGGGGCAGCCCACCGCGGAGCAGCGCCAGGTGCTGGCGGCGGGGCGGGGCCGCGCGCTGCCGCCGCCCTCGCGCCAGGCGTTCGACGCCGCCGCCCGCGCGCAGGTGCGGGCGCCCGGCGACGGCGTCCTCTCCGACGTGTGGCGCCACGCCGCCGCCGCGATCACCGCCGCGGTGGGCGTCGATCCGGCCCGCCTCGGGTTCGGCAAGGGCGATCGGGTCGCCACCAAGGCGCTGGGGCCACGGCACGAGGCGCTGGCCGCGGGCCTCGCCAGCTTCGGCCTCGACGCCGAGCTCTACGTCAGCGAGCAGCGCGCGGGCGCCGCCTGGGTGCTGTCGGGGGACACCCCGGTCCTGTGCGTCGGCGCCGATGTCGCCGCCGGGACCACCCCGCTCGGCCGTCACCTCCTCGGCCGCGCGCTGTGGATGGCCGCCGACGGCACGGGCGCGCTCGCCGACCTCAAGGAGGCCGAGGTGATCTGGTACCTGATCGCGAGCCTGCGCGCGGCCGAGGTGATGGTGCCGCCGGCCCTGCTGGAGCTCGCCGCCGGCGAGGACGCCGCGGTCGCCGAGCGCGCGCGGCTGGTCGCCAAGCACATCGCGCGCCGCGACCGCAAGGCCATCGCCGCGCTGGGCGCGCGCCTGGGGCAGCCCGGCGAGCCGCGGGCGTGGCGGCGCGCCAAGCTGGCGTCGGCGCGCCGCAGCGGCCTCCTGTTCGGCGGTGACCTGGCGGTGGCGCTGGGCGCGATGGACGTCGGCAAGGGCGGGCGCAACGTCTCCACCGATCCGGTCACGCTCGATCTGGTGGCGTGGTCGGTGTCGGCGGCGCACCTCGGCTTGCGCCGCGCCCGGCAGCTCGCGCTGCCGGTGGGAGGTGCGTGGTGAGCGGTGGGTCCGGGAGCGGGGGCGGGGGCGACAAGCCCGACGCCGGGGGCATGTTCGAGGGCGAGCTCGACCTCGACGCCTGGGACGCCACCTTCGACGCCCTCACCAGCGGTCCGCTCGACGCCGCCAGCGACCCGGCGCGGGATCCCGCCCTCGAGCTGGCGCGGCCGAGCCCGGTGCTCGCGCCGATGCTCGCCGACGACGAGGTCACCAGCGCGCGCATCCCGGCGATCCCGGCGCCGCGTCCGGTGGCGCCCGCCACCACGGCCAAGGCCAGCCCGCCGCCGGCCGCGATCCCGCGTCAGCCGGCCGGTCCGCGTGATCGCGACGAGACCGACTTCTCCGAGCTGGGCTTCGATGGCCCGCCCGAGGCCCTCGGGTCGCTCCTGGGCCAGCCTCCGGAGCTACCGCCGCTGCACGAGGTGGCCGACGTCGCGGCGTTCGAGCCGACCGGGTTCGAGGAGGACGAGGTCTTCACCTCGGCGGTCCGCCCGGGCGTGGTCATGCCGGGCCCCGAGGACAGCGCGGAGGACGAGGCGGTCGCCGTCCTGCCCGGCGACGTCGGCTTCGCCTCCAGCGACGCCACCCGCGTGGCCGAGGTGCCCCGCGAGCTGCTCGAGATCGACGAGACCATGGACCGCCCGGCGGGCCGGGCGCGGACCGCGCGGCCCCCGAGCGAGCCCGGCGACGCCTTCGACGGCGGCGGTCACACCCGGGTGGTCCGCCCGGATGACGAGCTCCTGGCCGAGGCCCGCGGCGGCGAGCGCGAGGCGCCGCGGCGCAGCGGCCCGGCGATCGTGCGCCGGGGCGCGCCGGCGCCGGCGCCGGTCGAGGCGGCCGGCGACGACGTCGGGGACGATCTCTTCGGCGAGGGGCGAGCCGAGCACGACTTCGGCGGCGCCGAGTCGACCCGGGTCGCCGACCTGGCGCAGCTCGAGCAGCTCGCGCGCCGCGAGGTGCGTCCGGGCCGCCCGACCCCGGCGGCGCCGTACGCGCCGCCGCCGCCACCCGAGGAAGATCCCTACGACGACATCGAGATCGGCGGCGACGAGGCCGGCGACGAGGTCAGCGGCGAGCCGGCGCGCGAGGCGCGTCGGGTCACCTCCCACGTCGTCCGTCGCCCCGTCGCCGAGGAGCTGCCGATCGACACCGGCGGCGAGCACGTCCTCGAGATCGAGGCCGACGAGCACGAGCCGGCGGCCGCCGCCGCGGCCCCCGAGCTCGAGCTCGACGCCGCCCTCGATCAGATGCTCGAGGCGGGCGAGGCCGAGGCCCCGGCACCGGGGCTCGCCGGGCTGGACGCGGTGCCGGCCGCGATCGTGGAAGCCGTGCCCGAGGTCGTGCCCGAGGTCGTGCCCGAG
>CAADGB010000251.1 GCA_900696455.1 uncultured delta proteobacterium | reverse complement strand
CGGCACGCAGCCGCGGCTTGTCGGCCTTCGACACGCCCTCGCTGTCGCTCGGGCGGCTCAGGCCGACCGGAACGATGGGCCCCGCGCGAGCGATGTCGGGTGCTTGCCGGCGCCGTTCGTTAGGAGCGAAGCCCCGAAGGGGCGAAGTCGAAGGGGCTCAGGGATCGGGATCGGAGCTGAATGCCCCGCTCACCCTGAGCGAAGCCCCGAAGGGGCGGAGTCGAAGGGGCTCAGGGATCGGGTTCGGGATCGGGTTCGGGATCGGGTTCGGGTTCGGGATCGGGTTCGGGATCGGGATCGGGTTCGGGATCGGGTTCGGGATCGGGATCGGGTTCGGGATCGGGATCGGGATCGGGTTCGGGATCGGGATCGGGTTCGGGTACGGGATCGGGTTCGGGATCGGGTTCGGGTTCGGACCCGGACTCGGGCTGCGGCGCCCGGACCGCGGCGGCGGTGTCGTGGCCACCCGGGTCGCCAGCGGGAATCCGCGCACCTGCGACCCCGGTTGTGACCAGGACCGCGACCGCCGGCCTCCTTCTGCCAGACCTCGCCGCTGGTTCCGCCTTGCGCGAGCCCGGCCGCGGCCCTACACACCGCGCTCCCACCGGCCGCGCTCCCGCCGGCCCCGCCCCTCGGCCTCAGCCCCGTCACGCCCACGCCACGCCACCGCCGCCGCATCCTCCCACGCTCCCCGAGCCGCCCATGCGCACGATCGATCCTGCCATCCTCCTCGCCGCGATGACCGTCCTGCAGACGCCGCCGCCACCGCCCGGCCCGGCGCGCCTCGCCGCCCGCGCTCGTCGCGTCACGTTCGCGCCGGTCACGCCGTCCGCGATCACCGTCGCGCGCGCGGCCTGAGCCGGCCCGCGGTGTAAGCGCGGCCGGCGTCCGGCCGTTCCAGCAGGCGTAACGGCGCCGCCGTCCCGGCGCCGGAAGGAGCCTGCCGTGACGCCCTGCCCTCGCCACGTCGTGCCCGGGGTCCATCCCGCGCCCACCCTCGTCCTCCTCCTCGCCGCCCTCGTCCTCGCCGGCTGCGGCGCCAAGATGAAGATGGCCTCGGCCCGCATGGCCGAGGCGCCGGCCGCGGCTGCGCCCCAGCCCCCGCCGCTCGATCGCTCGCTGTTCGCGCGCGACCCCAACGGCCAGCTCGGCGAGGACGCCCTGCAGAAGATCCTGGCCGCGCCCATCGAGCTCGAGCTGCCGGCGCGGGTCGGCGTCATCCCGGTGCTCACGGCCACCGACTGGCGCGGGCCGAGCCCGTCGTACCAGGTCCCGGCGGGCGTGGCGCCGTTCGTGCGCAAGCTGCGCGGCAGCGAGCCGTTCTCGCTGGTCACCGAGATCATGCCCATCCCGTCGGGCGCGCTCGGCATGGAGGCCCTGCGCGAGGTCGCCGCCCGCTACCGCCTGCGCTACGTCGTGCTCTACCGCGAGGTCGTCGTCCGCAAGAAGAAGCTCAACCGCGTGGCCTGGGGCTACGCCACCGCGGTCGGCGCGCTGTTCCTCCCCGGCCAGCAGCACGAGGTCTACGGCTACATCGAGGCCACGATGTTCGACGTCAAGACCGGGACCCTCATGTTCACGACCCGGCGCGCGGTCGCCGGCGCCCGCACCAGCAACGTCTGGTACCAGGACGACAAGCTGGCCGCGCTCACCTCGCGCCTGGTCGGCACCTACGCCCCCGATCTCGCCGCCGACCTGATGGGCGACCTCTACCGCTACGCCGAGGCCGCCGAGCTCGAGAACGATCGCCGGGCCCGCGTCGCCGCCGGCGAGGCCCCGCTCGTCGACGCGCCGTCGCCCCGCGCGCTGGCGACCGGCGCCGCCGCCGCGCCGTGACCGCGGCCCACCGCGCGCCGTGATCGGCGTCGCCCCCGGCTACAGGATGGTCGCCAGGTGCGCGATCGCGATGCGGCGCAGCTTGAGGTAGCGATCGACGTCGACGGCCTGCGCCGCCGCCCACGCGTCGACGCCGCCCGCGCCAGGGTCCTCCGGATCCGGCGCGAACGCCGCCCGGTAGCTCGCCGGCCAGTGGTGGCGCCACGCCGCCAGGAACGCGACCAGGGCCTCGGCGTCCCGGCCCGCCGGCGCCAGCGCGATCGCCGCCCGCGCCGCCTGGGCGAGCTCGGTCGCCGTGGGGCGCGACGGCGCCGCCTCGGTCACGAGCGGCAGCCCGCCGGCCCGCAAGATTTGCCACGGCGACGCCATCTCTCTAACGTTAGCATGTGAGCGTCCTGCCCCTCGACCGCGATCGCCTGCTGGCGCTGCTGGTGACCGCCAGCGAGCGGCTCGAGGGCGAGTGGCTCGTCGTCGGTGGCGCCGCGGCCGCGGCGTGGTTCTCCACGGCGCGGGTCACGGAGGACGTCGATCTGATCCCGCTCGATGCCACCGCCGGCCAGCGGCTGGCGCTGATGGAGCTCGCCTCCGCCAGCGGTCTCCCGGTCGAGGCCGTCAACTCGGCGGCGGACTTCTTCGTCCGCCGCGTCGACGGCTGGCGTGACCAGCTCGTCCCGCTGCTCCGGGGCCCGCGGGCCACGATCCACCGGCCGAGCGCGACGCTCTTCCTCTTGCTCAAGCTCGAGCGCCTCAGCGCCACCGACCTCGCGGACTGCCTCGAGTTGCTCGACCACTGCGGCGCCACCGGCGACGTCGTGGACACCGCGCGGGTTCGTGACCGGCTCGCCGCCCTGCCCGCGACCGACGACGAGGCGCTCCTCGCCCGGCGTGCGCAGCTCGCCGATCGGCTGGCGGCGACCGGCTGAGCCCTGGCCACGCTCCCGGCGACGACCGCGGGGCCTCAGGCCTTCTTGCGGCCGAGGAAGCCGGGCAGGCGGTGGCGCAGGCCGCGCAGGCGCTCGCCGATGGCGGCGGGCTCCTCGGGGCGGAGCTCGGCGACCGGCGTGAGCGCCGACAGGTCGCCGGTGCGGTGGCCGAGCCCGAGGGTGGCGCGGGCGTCGTTGACCGAGCGGGCGAGCACGCTGTGCAGGTCGCGGCGGAGCTGCACCTTCTTGAGCGTGGTGCCGATCTGGCGCGCGAACTCGCGCGTCGACGGGAAGCGCTGCTCGGGCCGGGGCGACAGCGCGCGGTGGATGAGGGCGGCGAAGTCCGACGGCACGTCGGGGCGGAGCGGGCGCAGGGGCTGGACCTGGCAGTCGCGCAGGCGGACGTAGGTCTCGTAGTCGTTCTGGCCGTCGAAGAGCTTGCGGCCGACCAGCGCCTCCCACAGCACCGAGCCGACCGCGAACTGATCGGAGGGCGGCACCGGGCGCTGGCCGCTCACGATCTCCGGCGACAGGTACGACATCTTGCCCTTGACCACGCCCGGGTCGGTGGTCTCGGCCTGCCGATCGTGGGCGAGGGCGAGGCCGAAGTCGATGACCTTGACCATGCCGCGGGTGGTCAGCAGGACGTTGTGCGGCGACACGTCCCGGTGCACCACCGGCACCACCGCGCCGTCGCCGCCGTGGCGCTCGTGGGCCGCGGCCAGGCCGCGCAGCATGCCGATGCCGATCGCCGCCACCAGCTCCCAGCGCGGGCCCTCGCCGCGCTCGTAGTGCCAGCGCGTCCAGGTGCCCAGGTCGACCGCCTCGATCCACTCCATCACCATGTAGAAGTTGCCGTCCTCGGCGATGAAGTCGCGGACCTCGCTCAGGTTGGGCGACTCCAGCACCGCGCCCAGCCGCGCCTCCTCGACGAACATCTCGACGTAGTTGCGCTGCTCGGCCAGCGCCGGGTGCATCTGCTTGACCGCGACCACGCGGCGGAAGCCCATGTCACCCTCGACCTCGGCCCGCCACACGTCGGCCATGCCGCCGCGCCCCGCGACCTCGATCAGGCGGTAGCGACCGCCGATCAGATCACCTGCGCGCGGCGCCTCGGGCATGGCCGCCATCATCGCACGGGAGCGCTCGGCGTGCGGGCCGCTGGCGCGCCCCCTGCACCTATGACGTCACGTCACGGCGCCGGAAGACCCACAGGCCGGCGACGAAGCAGATCACGGTGAGGCTGCCGCACCAGGCCACGTCCTCGACCAGCCGCGCGCGGTCGACGCCGGGGCCCGACGGATCGGCCCAGCGGTAGACCTCGTGCCAGAAGTTCATGTGGGTGGTGGGCAGCAGGTCCTTGAAGGCCTCGCCCATCACCTGATCGGGCAGGCGCTGGAGCACGGTCGAGATGAAGAAGCCGCCGAGGGTCCCGACGTGCGCCACCACCGGGTTGTCGGTGAGCGCCGACAGGAGGAGCGCGACCGCCGCCACCAGCGCCAGCGAGGCGCCGGCGCCAAGCGCGGCCAGGGCGAACACCGCCGGCCAGTCGCCGGCGTCGACGCGCCAGAACCCCATCGACTTGTACTCCCAGATGAAGACCACCAGGTCGCCGCCGCCGTAGGCGACGTGGCCGATGAGCAGCGCCAGGAGGAGGAGGAAGACGACGACCAGCTCGAGCCAGATGAGGCTGGCCGTCGCCTTGGCCAGGTAGAGGAGCGTGCGCGACGGCGGGCGCACCAGCAGCGCGCGCAGGGTCCCGTCCTTGGCCTCGCCGGCGAGCTGGCTGCCGGCGACCGTCGCCACCACCAGGGGCAGGAGCGCGAAGAACGCGATGTTGAGGACGAAGTTGGCGAAGAACGGGCCGTTCAGGTACTCGCTGGCGTCGATCTTGAGGCCCTGGATCTCGCGGCCGCGGTACTGGGTCCAGCCGAAGCCGAACAGCGTCACGGCGCAGAACACCAGGCACAGGACGAAGCCGACGTACGACGACGGCCGGCGGTAGAGCTTGAACAGCTCCCAGCGGAGGACGCGCAGGAAGGTCACGCCGCCTCCACCAGCGACACGAACACCTCCTCCAGCGTCGGCGCCTCGGCCACGATCTCGTCGACCTCGACCCCGGCGGCGGCCAGGCTCGCCACCAGCGCCGCCGGCGTCACCTCGCCCTGCGCGCCGTCGCGGGTGACGTGGAGCAGCCCGGGCTCGACCTCGCGGACGCCGGCGCCGAGGCGCTCGGCCACCGCCCGCGCGGCGTCGAGCGGCCGCGCCCGCAGCCGCACCCGGCGGCGGCCGGACAGCAGCTCGGCGACCTCGCCCTCCCACTGCCGGGCGCCGCGGGCGATGATCGCGGCGCGGTTGCACACCTGCTCGACCTCGACCAGCAGGTGCGACGACAGGAGCACGGTGATGCCGTCGTCGCGGGCCAGGCTGCGGACCAGGGCCCGCATGTCGCGGATGCCCATGGGATCGAGGCCGTTGGTCGGCTCGTCGAGGATGACGAGCTCCGGCCGCGGCAGGAGCGCGGCGGCGATGGCCAGCCGCTGCTTCATGCCGTGGGAGTAGATGCGCACCGGGTCGTCCGCGCGCCCGCGCAGATCGACGCGCTCGAGCACCTCGTCGAGGCGCGCCGCCGGGGCGCCGCCCGACAGGTCGGCCAGCATGCGCAGGTTGTCGCGCCCCGAGAGGGAGCCGTAGAGCGACGGCGACTCGACGATGGCGCCGACCCGGGCCAGCACCCGCCGGTCCTGGGGCGGGCGGCCGAAGAGCTCCACCCGGCCGGCGCTGGGCCGCACCAGCCCCAGCACCATGCGCAGGGTCGTGCTCTTGCCGGCGCCGTTGGGGCCGAGGAAGCCGTAGACGTCGCCGCGCTCGACGGTGATCGACACGCGATCGACCACGGTCCGCCCGCGGTAGCGCTTGCAGAGGTCGTGGGTGGCGAGGACCACGGGGCCGGGCACCGCCAACCGTGTAGCGCAGGTCGGCGCGGTGCGCACGTCGACGCCCGCGCCCGACCGCGCCCATCGCGGCGGTCGGGCCACGTCGCGGCGGCGCGGCGCCGGCCGCGGTACGATGTCGCCGTGCCCCGCCTCGCACCTCGCTCGTTGCTCGCCGTGACCGCGCTCGCCCTGGCCGCCGGCGCCGGCTGCGGCGAGGACGCGCCCGCTCCCGACCTCGCCGTCGAGGCGCGCGGCCCCCACCCCGTCGGCACCCGGCGGGCGGTGCGCGACGACGCGACCCGCGGCCGCGCCCTCACCGTCCAGGTCTGGTACCCGGCGGCCGCCGGCGCCGCCGAGGCCGACGTCCCGATCGCCGAGCTCGAGGCCGAGCCGGCGCGGACGGCGTACGCCGACCTCCTCGCCCAGGCCGACGCGGGCTGTCCGACCCGGACCGCGCGGGTCGCCGTCGACGCGGCGCCCGCCGCCGGCAGCTTCCCGCTCGTCGCCTACTCGCACTGCCACGAGTGCACGCGGCTGTCGGGGCTCGCCGTCGCCGAGCGCCTGGCCAGCCACGGCTTCGTCGTGGTCGCCGTCGACCACGCCGGCAACACGCTGTGGGACCGGCTCGACGGCCAGGCCCTGCCGCTCGACGCGTCGACCCTGGCCCTGCGCGAGGCCGACCTCGGCTTCGCCCTCGCCGAGGCCCGCGCCGCGAGCGAGCTCGGGGTCGGCGGGGTCGTCGATCCCGGGCGCACCGGCGTCGTCGGCCACAGCTTCGGCGCGGTCACCGCCGGCCTCCACGCCCAGCGGGCGGGCGCCGCGGTCGACGCCGCCTTCGCCCTGGCCGCGCCCATGGAGAACCCGCTCCTGCCCGGCGTCACGATCACCTCGCTCGCGATCCCGCTCGGCTTCCTGGTCGCGCGCGAGGACAACTCGATCAGCGAGCTGGGCAACGAGCTCATCCGCGGCAACTTCGCCCGCGCCGCCGGCCCGGCGTGGAAGCTCGAGGTCGCCGACGCCGGCCACTGGTCGGTGTCCGATCTGGTCGGGCTGGTGCCGGCCTTCGCCGCCGGCTGCGGCGCCGGCACCCGCCAGACCGACGGCCAGGCCTTCACCTACCTCGACGCCGCCACCGGCCGCGGGCTCACCGCCGCCCACGTCACCGCCTTCTTCAAGGCCACCCTCGAGGGCGACGCCGGGGCCGGGGCCTACCTGACCGCGGGCCGGCCGGCGCCGGTGGTCAGCGCCGAGCAGCGCTAGGCGGCGCCGGTCGGCGCGGCGCGCGCGGCCGCGTGATAGCCTCGGGAGCGCATGGTCGAGAGCCCATCGTCGGGCGGGTCGCCACCCCTGCGCCTGGTCTGCTTCGAGCTGCGCCAGCAGGAGCTGGCGCTGGCCATCGCCGACGTGCGCGAGACCCTGCCGCTCCTGCCCATCACCCACGTCTTCCTGACCCCGCCGTGGCTGGCCGGCATCTTCAGCCTGCGCGGCGAGATCGTGCCGGCCATCGATCTCGGCGTGCTGCTCGGCCTGCCCCGCACCGCGGTCGGCGACGACGCCCGCATCGTCGTGGTCGAGCGCGGCGCCCGCGTCGCCGGCATCCTGGTCGAGCGCCTGCGCGAGCTGCGCACGATCGACGAGGGCGCGGTGGAGGCCCCTCCCGCCGGCCTGCCGGGCGAGGTCGCCGCCATCCTGCGCGGCGTCGTCGCCACCCCCGACGGCACGGTCCGCGTCCTCGATCTCGACGCCCTGCTCAGCTCGGAGCGCCTCGGCGCGCTCGCCCGCGAGGAGAGCCAACCGGCATGACCCGCAAACGACTCCGCTTCCCCATGTACTTCAAGCTCCTGGTCGGGTGCCTGCTCCTGGCCGGGACCCTGATCGGCGGCGGCACCTGGCTGGTGCAGAGCGAGACCCGCATGCGCAGCCAGGGCAACTGGCTGGCCAAGCACATGCGCCGCTTCCACGGCTACGAGGAGCGCGTCGGCCGGGCCATGACCGCCACCGTCGAGCTGCTGGCGTCCGACGCCGCCCTCGCCGCCGGCCTGGCCGGTCCCGGCGGGGCGACGCCGCCCGAGGGCGCGCCGCCGACCGCCGACGTCCGCGCCACCGCCGAGTCGCTCCACGATCGCCTCAACACCCGCTACGGCCTCAAGCCCGACGTCTTCGCGGTGTTCACCGCCGACGGCGCCCTGGTGTGGACCCCGCAGGGCTCGCCGGTCGACGCCCGCGACCTGCCGGAGCTGGCCGCGGTCGAGAAGGCGCGCGCCGGCAACCTGTTCGCCCACCGCGTCCAGGTCATCGACGGCGTGCCGTACCAGGTCTCGGCGGTGCCGGTGCGCGCTGGCAAGACGGTGGTCGGCGGCCTCCTGGCCGGGGTCAAGCTCCAGCGCTACTTCGAGGAGTACGCCGAGCAGAGCGACGAGAGCACCGACATGCGGATGCGGGTGACGCTGCTCGACGGCATCAAGGTGGTGGCCTCGGCCTGGCCGGCCGACCGCTGGACCGAGCTGGGGCGCGCCGCCCAGCCCGACAAGCACGTGCGGGTCTCGGTCGGCGACGACGTCCGCGACGTGATCCGCCTGCGCGACGGCGACCACGACTTCTACGTCGAGGACCTGGAGGGCTACCACGGCCTCGACTCCAGGGTGCTGGGTCAGCTCTTCATCATGCGCAGCCGCCGCGCCATCGTCGATCGCTCGCGCATCCCGTGGATGGAGATCGGCATCGGCGTCACCCTGTCGCTGCTGATCGCCGGGCTGATGGCGACCTGGATCACCCGCCCCATCAAGCAGTTCGTGCGCCAGTCGCAGGACCTGCTCGAGGGCGAGACCGACCTCACCCAGCGCATCGTCGTCAGCTCGCGGGACGAGACCGCCGATCTGGCCGAGAACATCAACCAGGTCTTCGCCCGCGTCCACGCCCTCGCCACCGACGTCCAGGCCGCCGCCTTCCAGGTCGGGGCGTCGAGCGCCGAGATCAGCGCCGCCTCCAAGCAGACCCTGTCCGGGGTCAAGGAGCAGACCACCAAGATCGGCGGCTCGACCGCGGCGGTCACCGAGCTGTCGGCGTCGATCCAGCAGGTGGCGGCCAACGCCGCCCAGGCCACCGACGTCGCCGAGCAGACCAACGCCGCGATCGGTAGCGCGGTGTCGCGCATGGACCAGATCCGGCACTCGGTCGACGACGCCGCCGAGAAGATGCGGGACCTCGGCGAGAGCAGCAAGCGCATCGGCAACATCGTCGAGGTCATCCGCCAGATCAGCGAGCAGACCTCGATGCTGGCGCTCAACGCGTCGATCGAGGCCGCCCACGCCGGCGAGCAGGGCCGCGGCTTCGCGGTGGTCGCCGACGAGGTGTCGTCCCTGGCCCGCCGCGTCGGCCAGTCGGCCAAGGACATCGAGGCCCTCATCCAGACGATCAAGGAGCAGACCCAGGCGGCGGTGGCGTCGATGGAGGTGGGCACCACCGAGGTCGACACCGGCTCCCAGCTCGTCACCGCGACCCTCACCGGCCTCGGCCAGCTCATCACCGTGGTCAAGGACACCGCCCACGCGGTGCAGGAGCAGGCGATCGTCTCCGACGAGATCGCCCGCAACATGGACACCGTCCAGCACATCGCCAGCGAGGTCCTGACCGGCTCCGAGGAGTCGGTGGTGCAGGCCGAGCGCCTGCACGAGCTGGCCTACCAGCTCGAGGAGTCGATCGGCGGCTTCAACCTCGACGGCTCGGGCCGGGTCGGCGGTCGCGGCGACGCCGGCCGGCTGCCGGCGCGCGAGGTGCGGGCGCTGCCAGCGCGGGTCGGCGCCCGCGGCGGCGCCAGCGCGGCCGGTGG
>CAADGB010000250.1 GCA_900696455.1 uncultured delta proteobacterium | reverse complement strand
CGCCGGCTGGCGGCGCGGTCGCGGAAGACGGCGCGGTCGCGGGTGGCGACGCGTCCCCGCGCGCGGCGTCGCGGTCCTGGGCCCGCGCGGCGTCGCCGGCGTCGCCGTCGCCGCGCCCACCGGGCGCCGAGGACGACGAGGCCCGCGGCCCGCAGGCGCCGAGCGCCACCGCCGCGGCCAGCGCGACCGTCACGCCGATCTCCGCGCACGCGGCGCGTATCGCAGCTCGCATCTCGACGGCGCGCATCGCGACTCACGATGGCACGAGGTCGCGCCTCCGGCTACACCTGGCCATGGGCTTCCTCTCGCGCCTCGAAGCGCCCGCTTACACCGCGATGCGGGCCGTGCTCGGCCTCCTGTTCGCCTTTCACGGCGTGCAGAAGCTGTTCGGCTGGCTCACCACCAAGCCCACGCCGCCGGTCTTCTCCCAGCTCTGGGTCGGCGGCGCGATCGAGCTGGTGTGCGGGGCCCTGCTCGTCGTCGGCCTGGGTACGCGGCTGTCGGCCTTCCTCGCCTCGGGGACCATGGCGGTGGCCTACTTCCAGTTCCACTGGAAGTGGGAGTCCGCGGACTGGCACTGGCTGCCGATCGTCAACCGGGGCGAGCTGGCGGCGGTCTACTGCTTCGCCTTCCTCTACATCGCCGCCCGCGGTCCGGGGCGCCTCGCCCTCGACAACCGGCTGCGCTAGATCGATCCTGGGTGGGTGGGGGAGCCTGCCGACCTCGCGCACGATCCCGGCCGCGCGCTCGCCGAGGAGACGCGGGTGCGCCTGCCGGTGGCGGCCGGCGCGATCGCCGGCGCCCTCGCCCTGGGCGCGATCGGCAGCGAGCCGTCGGGCATCCCGTTGACCGCCGCGGTGATCGCGGTCAACGCGGTGTGCGTCGTCGCCACCGCCGCCCTGGCGCTGGCCGCCCGCGCCGGCCGCGTGCCGCTGGCGTGGGCGGCGCCGCTCGCCGTCGCGGCGTGGGCGACCCTGCCGCTGTGCACGTTCCTGTCGCTGGAGGCCAGCGGCGATCCGCGCCTGACCATCGCCTTCATCATGGAGCTGATGGCCGCGCCCACCGTGATCCTGGTCGGGCGCTGGCTGGCGGCCGGCGTGGCGGCGAGCGCGCTGGCCGGGCTGGCGATCGAGCTCCACGTCCACGACGGCCGGCTGGGACCGCTGGCCGCCTTCGTCGGCGGCGCGCTGGTGCTGACCGCGATCGGCCACGTCGTCAACGCCCGCGCCGTGGTCCGCGCCGACGCCGCCCGCGCCGAGACCGCCGCCGCGGCGCGCCGCCTGCTCGCCGCCCAGCGCCTCGAGGCGGTCGGCACCCTGGCCGCGGGCCTGGCCCACGACATGAACAACATCCTCGGCGGCATCACCGGCGCCGCCGAGAGCCTGCGCGCCGCCGATCCGGCCGACGCGCCGCTGGTGGTC
This sequence comes from uncultured delta proteobacterium, assembly GCA_900696455.1. Lineage (GTDB taxonomy): Bacteria > Myxococcota_A > Polyangia > Haliangiales > Haliangiaceae > UBA2376. The sequence goes on along the minus strand of CAADGB010000250.1, from coordinate 15,400 downwards.
CGCCAGATCATCGACGAGGCCGAGCGCGGCGGCGTCCTCACCCGCAGCCTCCTGGCGTTCTCCCGCCGCGGCCACTACCGCCACGAGCCGGTCGACCTCGCCGCCGCCGTCGAGCAGGTGGTGGCGGTGCTGCGGCGGACCGTGAGCAAGGCCATCACCGTCCGCGCCGAGCACGGGCGGCGCGACCTGATCGTCGACGGCGATCCGGCGCAGCTCCAGCAGGCCGTCTTCAACCTCGCCCTCAACGGCGTGCAGGCCATCGGCGAGGCCGGGACCGTGACGATCTCCACCGCCGCCGAGCCCGCCGACGGGGGCGCCGCCGCCGGCGCCGCGGTCGCCGGCGAGCTGCGCGCCGTGATCGAGGTGCGCGACACCGGGGCCGGCATGGACGAGGCGACGCGGTCGCGCATCTTCGAGCCGTTCTTCACCACCCGCGCGCCCGGCGGCGGCTCCGGCCTCGGCCTGGCCATGGTCTGGGGCACGGTCGAGGCCCACCGCGGGACGATCGAGGTCGAGTCGGCGCCGGGGCAGGGCACGACCATGCGGGTGCGGCTGCCGGCGCGCGCGCCGGCGGCGCCGTCGACCGCGTCCGGACCGGCGACCGAGGTGCCGGCCCCGGCGCTCGTGGTGGCGCCCGCGCCCGCGGCGGCGTCGACGCCGCCGCCCGCGGTCGCGTCGGCGCCGCTGCACGTCCTGCTCGTCGACGACGAGCCGCTCATCCGCCAGATGTACGAGCGCGCGCTGGTGCGCGCCGGCATGAGCGTGACCTGCGCGGTGCACGGCGGCGACGCCCTGGCCCGCTTCGAGGCCGCCGCCGCGACCATCGACGCGGTCGTGCTCGACATGGCGATGCCGGTGGTGAGCGGCGCCGAGGTCTTCCGCCGCCTCCGCGAGCGGCGCCCCGGCCTGCCCATCGTCATCGCGTCGGGCTACACCGTCGACGCCGAGGCCCGCGCCCTGCTCGCCACCGGCCACGCCAGCTTCCTCGAGAAGCCGTTCCGCAACGAGACCCTGGTCGCCGCGGTCCGCGAGCTGACCGCCGCCGGCGCCCGGGCCGGCGCGGCGCGCTGAGCCGAGCGCAGCGGGGCGGCTCTGGTCCGGTCGAGATCGGACGAGCCCGTCTGCGGGCGAGGTCGATCGATCGAGGGAGATCCTGGCCTCGATTCGATGACAGGCTCCGAGCCGAGGCGCAGCCGAGGCGAGCTGCTCCGACTCAGGTCGGCACCGGCGTCCTCGCCGGGACCGACCGATCGACCGGAGCGTGTGATGCCTTCACACGCTCTGCGGCGAGCGAGGCGAGCCGAGTTCCGCTGACTCAGGTCGGCACCGGCGTCCTCGCCGGGACCGACCGATCGACCAGGGCGTGTGATTCCTTCACACGCTCCGAGCCGGGGACCGTCGCGGCGTCAGTCCTGGAACAGGTTCTCGGCGGTGGTGTCGATGCCGTGCTTGTCGCCGTGCAGGGCGTCGGACAGGTCGCTCGTGGTCTTGCGCAGGCGCGCGCCCAGGACCTGGACGAAGCTCCACAGGAGCTTGGTGGCCAGCTCCGGCTCCTTCTTGATGATCTCGTAGAAGTCCTTGCGCTTGACCACCACCAGCATCACCGGCTCGGCGGCGGTGGCGGTCAGCGAGCGGGTCGAGCGATCGACCAGCGCCATCTCGCCGAAGTGCTGGCCCTTGCCCAGGGTGGCGACGGTGACGCCGGCCTTGGACACGCGGACCGTGCCGCTCATGACCACGTACATGCTGTCGCCGGGCTCGCCCTCGCCGAAGACCTGGTCGTCGGCCTCGTGCTCGATCACCGTGGTCGAGTTCGCCACCCGCACCAGCTCGCGATACGACAGGTAGCGGAACATCTGCATGGCCTTGAGCGCGTCGAGCTTGAGCGACGCCTCGCCGACCTTGGGCTGGGCGCCGGCGGTGGCGCCGCCGCCGACCCGGATCACGACCCCGGTGATGTTGTCGTGGCCGCCGCCCTCGTTGGCGACCTCGATGAGCCGCCGCGGCACGTCCTTGACGTCGCCGTCGCCGAGGACCTCGGGCAGGGTGGCCTCGTCGAGGTAGGCGTAGAGGCCGTCGCTCGACAGGAGGAAGCGGTCGCCGGGCAGGATGTCGAAGTCGAAGGTGTCGACCTCGACCGAGGCGTAGACGCCCACCGCGCGGGTCACCGCGTTCTTGAACTGCTTGTAGGGCGAGCTCTCGACCTGATCGCGCTTGAGCTTGCCGCGCCGGACCAGCTCGTTCATCAGCGAGTGATCCTCGGTGAGCTGGTGGCACTGGTTCTGACGGGCGAGGTAGATGCGGCTGTCGCCGACGTGGGCGATGAAGCCGCGCAGGTGATCGGGGGCGCCGGCGATGAGCAGCACCGACGCGGTGGTGCCCATGCCGCGCTTCTCCTGGTCGGCCTGGGCGCGGCTGAAGACCGTCGAGCATGCCGCCTGCACCGCGTGCTCGAGCATCTGCAAGATCTCGAGGGCCTGGACCCCGGCGCCGTCGGCCCGGTAGCGCTCGATCAGATCGCGGTTGCTGTAGACCGCGTCGCGGATCTCGTGGACCGCGATCGAGGACGCCACCTCGCCGGCGGCGTGACCGCCCATGCCGTCGGCCACCAGGAACAGCCGCAGCTTCTTGTCGATGAGGAAGGTGTCCTCGTTGTGCGTGCGCTGACGCCCCACGTCGGTGGCCGCCGCGAAGGTCAGCTCCATCACCTCCCGGGGTAACACGCCGGCCCGCGCACGGTCAACGTGTCGTCGGCGAGGGGCCCCGGCGCCGCCTCACCAGGCCGGCGCCATCGACTCGAGGAGGCCGGGGGCGAGCTCGGCCTCGACGCGGTCGGAGGCCCGGCGGTCGTCGCCGAACCCGCCCAGGTAGGCGCGGCCGCCGATGACCACCGTCGGGCCCCAGCCGACGCCGGCGGCGCGCGCCGCCTCGACCGCGGCCCGGGCCGGCTCGGTGGTGGCGGCGCAGGCGACCAGGCGCTCGGCGTCGAGGCCGGCGGCGGCGGCGACCGCCGTCAGGTCGATGCGGCCGCGGCCGGCGATGCCGGCGGTGGTGGCGGCGCGCAGGAAGCCCCAGCCGTCGCCCTCGGCGACGGCGCACAGCGCGGCCTGGGCCAGGGTCAGGTCGCGGCCGGCGTCGTCGAGGGCGAGGTCGACCCAGGGCACCCACACCACCCGCACCTGGCCGGGGTGGTGCTCGGCGACGCGGCGCGCGAGATCGAGCTGGTCGAGGCAGAAGCGCCCGCGCAGGTTGCACACCACGTGGATCGGCACCGGCGCGTCGCCGGGGCCGAACGCCGGCATGCCGGCGGTGGGCAGGGGCCGGGCCAGGAGCGGCGGCGCGCGGTCGGGCGGGGAGTCGCGGTCGAGCTCGTCGAGGGTGGCCGGCAGGTGGCGGGCGACGGCGCAGCCGGTGCCGCGGGTGAGGAGGCGGCCGAGGTGCCAGGCGAAGCGCGGCGGCTCGGCCGCCTCGGCGGTCACCGGGGCGCCCGGCGCCGGCGTCAGCTCCTCGGGCTCGTCGCCGCACAGCGCGGCGCGCGCCCCCCACGCCACCAGCGCGCGCAGCGGGACGCCCTCGCCCTCGGCCCGGCGCGCGTCCTCCAGCGCGGCCAGGTAGATCTTCTCCAGGTCGCCGACGCTGGCGGAGCCGGGGTACGGGCGACCGCCGAGGGGTCGGCCGTTCACCACCAGCTCGGGGCTGGACGTGGTGCCGAGGCGGAAGGCGCGGTGGCGGTTGAGGTCGATGAGCCCCTGGACGCGGTCGTCGAGGTGGGCGCGCTCGGCCGCCGCGCGCGGCAGGCCGGCCTTGACCGCGAGGTCGAGCACGGCGGCGGCGGTCGGGGTGCCGGGGCCGACGGCGAGCGCGCCCATGAGCTCGTGGAAGCGGCCGCGCAGGTGGGCGGCCAGGAGCACGGCGGCGACGTTGCCGCTGCGGGGCAACGGCCGGAAGACGGCGCGGACGCGCACCGGGTGGCGGCGCTGCAGCTCGACCAGGGTGAGGTAGGCGGCGTGGGCCTGCGCCGTGCCCGGCGCGTAGAACAGCTCGATCGTGACCGGCGCCACCGGCGGCCCCAGGGTCGGCGCCTCCTCGAGCGCGCGGTGCTCGACGCGGACGGCGCGGCCGGGGCCGGGCTGCGCGGTCGCCGGCGGCGGGCCGGCCCCGTCGCGGTCCGCGATCGCCGCGATGGTAGCGACGGCGAGGAGCGCGACGGCGGGCCCAGCGCGGCGCATGTCGTCCGAGGATAGCGCGGGCGAGGGCGATCTGCCCGCGTCCGGGCGGCGCGGTCAGCCGCGATCGCCGTCGGCGGCCTCCGGGCGGCGCGGTCAGCCGCGGTCGCCGTCGGCGGCCCCGCCGGCGTCGCGCGACGAGGCGGGCGCGTCGGCGACGGCCTCCGCGGCCTCCGCCGGCAGGTCGTCGGGCGGCTCCACCTGCGGCCACATCACGATGAAGTAGATCGCGGCCGAGACCAGGAGGCCCATGACGACGGCGAGCGCGAACGGTTCCCAGACCACGGCCCGCGCACCGTAGCGTCCGCCGTCGGCCCGGGTCAAGGCGCGGCGGCGGCGCCGCCGCCGCTTCCGGACCGGCCGCGAGCGGGCAATCGGTGTAGGCTCCGGCCGTGCTCGCACCCGTGCTCGTCCTGGCCGTCGCCGCCGTCGTCGGCGCGACCACCGCCGGCGGTCTGCCGTTCTTCTCCCTGCCCACGCTCGACATCGGCATCCCGCTGCAGCCGTTCGGGATCATCGTCGCCACCGGCGTGCTGATCGGCGCCGAGCTCCTGCGCCGCTACGCCTTCCGCCACAACATGGAGGACGACGACATCCGCTCGCTGACGATGTGGGTGATCGTGACCGGCTTCATCGGCGCCCACGTCCTCGACATCCTCATGTACGAGCAGGACCGGCTGGCCGCCGAGGGGCCGATCCTCCTGCTCAAGCTGTGGGACGGCATCTCGTCGTGGGGCGGGTTCGTCGGCGGCGCGCTCGGCGTCGCGTTCTGGGTGTGGTGGAAGCGGGCCACCCCCGGCCTCCTCGTCGACACGGTCGCCGTCGGCCTCCTGCCGGCGTTCTCGATCGGCCGCATCGGCTGCACGATCGTCCACGACCACGTCGGCCGCGCCACCACCTCGGCGCTGGGGGTCGACTACCCGAAGAGCGAGCTGGTGGCGCGCGGGATCTACGACGAGTTCGCCACCCGCGAGCTGGTGGTGCGCGCGCACAACCTCGGCATGTACGAGCTCGCCTACCTCATCCCGGTCAACGTCGTGATCCTGTGGTTGGCCTTCCAGCGCACGCGGCGGCTGCCGGCGGGCTTCCTCGCCGTCCTCACCGGCCTCCTCTACGCGCCGGTCCGCTTCCTCCTCGAGTTCTGGCGCCTCGACACGTCGGACCCGCGCTACGTCGGCTTCACCTTCGCCCAGTGGGGCTCGGCGGTGGCGATGGCCGTCGCCGCCTACGGCGCGTGGTGGCTGTGGAAGTACGGCAACCCGGCGCCCACGCCCGAGGAGCTGGGCAAGCGGCCGGGCGGGCGCAAGGCCTCGCTGGTGGCGCTCGCCACGGCGCGGGTCAAGGCCGGCGGGGACGCCGTCGGCGACGACGGCGCCGGCAAGAAGGGCGCGAAGGCGCGCAAGGGCAAGCGCTAGAGCGCCGAACGGTCAGCGGCCGCGGCGCGCGGCCAGGCCGCGGGCCAGCGCGGCCTCGTCGAGGACGCCGGCGAGGTCGCCGAGGGTGGCGAACAGCTCGTCCTCGCGGCGTGCGTGATCGCGGTAGCGGCCGGCGAGGTCGTGGACGCGCGCGACGAAGCCGGGCAGGTCGGCGGCCGGCGGCTCGCGCCCGGCCCAGCCCAGCACCGCGTCGTGGACGGCGGCGTGGGCGTCGAGCAGCGCCGGGTGCTCGGCGGTCAGCGCGGCCAGCGGCGCCGCCAGCGCGGGGCGGGCGGCGGCCAGGGCCGGGAACACGACCTCGTCCTCGTCGCCGAAGTGGCGCGGCGCCGAGCGCGCGAACCAGATGACCGCGTCCTCGAGCTCCTCGAGATCCGCCGGCCCGCCGTGGCCGCCGGCGAGCTGCGCCGCGACCTCGACCAGGCGGGCCAGGCGCTCGTCGTGGCGCTGGTGCGACGACCCGAGCTGGGCCAGGGCCGCGCCGGGGCCGGCGGGTCGCGCGGCGTCGCGGCGGCGTCCGCCGCCGTCGCCGGATCGGGACGGGTCTGCCATGACGGCATTGTGCCCGGCTTCCGGCTGTCCGGCTCGTGGCGTCGGGGGTAGACTGCGCCGCCATGGTCGACCACGTCGTCATCATCGGGAGCGGCCCGGCCGCCCACACCGCCGCCATCTACACCGCCCGCGCCGATCTGCGCCCGGTCCTGTTCGAGGGCTGGATGGCGGGCGGCGTCGCCGCCGGTGGCCAGCTCACCACCACCACCGACGTCGAGAACTTCCCGGGCTTCCCCGAGGGCATCGGCGGCCCCGAGCTGTGCGATCGCTTCCGCGCCCAGAGCCTGCGCTTCGGCACCGTCATCCACACCGAGACCGTGACCCGGGTCGACCTGTCGGCGCGGCCGTTCCGCTACGCCACCGACGAGCGCGAGGGCCAGGCCCGCGCCCTCATCATCGCCACCGGCGCCACCGCCCGGCGCGACGACATCCCCGGCACCCGCGACGGCGAGCTGTGGCAGAAGGGCGTGAGCGCGTGCGCGGTGTGCGACGGCGCCCTGCCGATGTTCCGCGACAAGCCGCTGTTCGTGATCGGCGGCGGCGACTCGGCGATGGAGGAGGCCACGTTCCTCACCAAGTTCGCGTCCAGGGTCTACATCGTCCACCGCCGCGACGAGCTGCGGGCGTCGCAGATCATGCAGGAGCGGGCCCGCGCCAACCCCAAGGTCGAGATCCTGTACTCGCACCAGGTCACCGCGGTCGAGGGCGACGGCGTGGTCCAGCGCACCCGGGTCAAGGACCTCAAGACCGGGGCCGAGCGCGCGATCGAGTCGGCCGGCCTGTTCTTCGCCATCGGCCGCAAGCCCAACACCGACTTCCTCGGCGGCCAGCTCCAGCTCGACGACCAGGGCTACATCGTCACCACGCCCGGCACCACCGCGACCTCCGTGCCCGGCGTGTTCGCCGCCGGCGACGTCCAGGACAAGAAGTACCGGCAGGCCATCACCGCCGCCGGCAGCGGCTGCATGGCCGCGCTCGAGGCCGAGCACTTCCTTAGCGCGCACCCGGCCTGAGCGGCCGCGACCCCTCCGGATCCTGCCACCCTGCGCCGGCCGCGAGCGGTGGCCGGCGCGCACGGCGGCGGCCGTCAGGGCGTGCGGGCGTGCCACGCCGCCAGCAGCTCCTGCTCGCGGGCCGCGGGCGGGCCCGCCCGCAGGAGCGCGGGGTCGGCGAGCGTCGGCGGCGGCTGGCCCCGGGCCTCGGCGGCCTCGCGCAGCTCGCGGGTGACCCGCGCCCGGCGCTCGAGCTCGCCGGGGAACCAGTCGAGGAGGCCGCGCACGGTGTCGGCGATCGGGCGGAAGGTGAGGCCGGCGGCCAGCGCGCGCTGGTTCTTCCAGCGGTGGAAGCCGGCGTACTCGCCGACCGGCGCCGTCCAGATCGGGAAGGCGGCCTCGCCGCCGGCGCCGCGGGCCGCGAGCCACGTCGCCGGGACCCAGGTCAGGCGGGCGCCGCCGCCGCTGGCGGTCACGCAGGTGTCGAGCACCTCGCCCCCGCGCCCGGGCACGGCCGGGCCGACGGCGTTGAAGGTGCCGGCGGTGCCGTCCTCGGCGAGCCGCACCAGCCAGGCCGCGAGGTCGCGCACGTCGATCCATTGCAGCGGATCGCCGGGGTCGCCGGGCGCCAGGACCTCGCCGCCGCGGGCGATGCGCACCGGCCAGTAGGTGAAGCGGTCGGTCGGATCGCCGGGGCCGACGATGTAGCCGGGACGGACGAGCGTCGCGCGCCCGGGGAAGGCCGCGGCCGCCGCCTGCTCGCACAGCGCCTTGAGGCCGCCGTAGTGCTCGAAGCTCGCGCCCATGGTCTCGACCGTGGGGTCGGCGAGCTTGGCCACCGGGGTGTCCTCGTCGCCGCCGGTGGCGGGGTTCTCGCCGTAGGCCGAGATGCTGGAGATGAAGATGTACTGGCCGACGCGGGGCGCCAGGAGCTGGGCCGACGCCGCCACGATGCGCGGCACGTAGCCCGAGTTGTCGATGCACACGTCCCACGCGCGGCCGGCGAGCTGCTCGAGGCCGCGCGGCGTGGCGTCGGGGCGCAGGAGCGCGCCGTCGGCGCCGCGCTCGTCGTCGGCGGGCAGCTCGGGATCGCGGTTGCCGTAGAGGTGCTCGACGTCGTAGGGCAGGGGCTGGAGCTTCTCGCGCTTGCCGCGGTTGAAGATCGTGACCGTGTGGCCGCGCGCCAGCGCCGCCTCGATCGTCTTCGGCCCGAGGAAGCCGGTGCCGCCGAGGATGAGGATGCGCTTCGTCGCGACGACCGGCGCGGCCGGCGTCGGCCCGGGCGCGGGCGCGGCCGATCTCGTACACGAGGTGGAGGCCAGGCCGAGCGCCGTCGCGGCGAGGCCGCCGCGGACGATCTCCCGGCGCGAGAGCTCGCGGCGGCGATTCGACATCGATCGTCACCCTAGCGGCGCGGGCCGCCGGCGAGAAGCGACGATCGACGAGGAAACGCGCGGTCGCACGGCGTCGCACGCCGTCGCACGGCGTCGCAGCGCGTCGCGTCGCGCCGTGAGCGCTCGGGAGATCGTCGCTCGCGGCGCGCTCACGCGCCCAGCGCCGCGTGGGCGGTGACCACGCCGCGGGCGAAGGCCGCCAGCTCGGCCAGGGTGTTGACCGGGTAGGCGGCGCGGGCGGCGGCCACCACCGGCTCCTTCTCGCGGCCGCCCACCACCAGCATGCGCTCGCGCGCGCGCAGCTCCCGCGCCAGCTCGACCGCGCCATGGATGACGTCGGCGGAGGGCGGCGAGCTGCACGAGAGCCACACCATGGCCGGATCGTGGGCGGCGATGGCGTGGCGCAGGGACGCCACCGGCGTCTCCGGGCCGAGGTTGACCGGCCGCATGCCCTCGGCGGCGAGCGTGGTCGCGGCCAGGAGGGACGGGATGATGTACGGGTCGCCGGCCGGCGCGCCCCCGACCGCGACCGGGCCGTCCTCGGGCGGCTCGATCATCTGGCGCAGCGCGCTGATGGCCTGGATGCAGCAGTCGGTGGCGCGGTGCTCGATGAACACCCCCTCGGGTGCGTGCTGCCACAGCTCGCCGAGGCGGGTCATCGCGCCGCGGATGGGGCCGTCGCCGAGCGCCGCCACCGACTCGCCGCCGAGGTAGCGGCCGAGCAAGACACCGCGGGCGGCGCGCCCGTTGCCCTCGTGGAGGTGGTGGAAGAGGATGTCGTCGTCGGCGATGTCCTGGGCCGCCTTGACGTCGGCCAGCCCCAGGAGCTCGGGACGGACCACGGTCGCGCCGGACGCGCGGATGAAGCGGACCGCCTCGGCGATGGGGATGCGGCGGTGCCCACCCTCGGTCCGGGACACCGTGATCTTGCCCGCGTCGGCCCAGCGCTTGAGGGAGGACTCGCTCACGCCGATGGCGTCGGCCAGATCTCGCGGAGATAGAAGACGTCTCACGGTGACCGATTCGACGCCGGAGACGGGACCGAAGTTTCTCTGCGAATCAGTCAAAACGTCCTTGCCAAACGTTCAAAACGGTCACATGATGGACGTTATGAACGAATCGGCAACCTTCACGAACGACGACCGGCGGTTCGTGTACGCCGTGGCGCGGCGCATCGTCCGCGACGACGACGCCGCCGCAGACGTCACCCAGGACGCGATGCTGCTCGCCTTCCGCAACCGCGACCGGTTCCGGGGCGACTCGCGCTACCGCACGTGGCTCTACCGGATCGCGACCTCGGCCGCGATCACCCACCTCCGCAGCCGGCAGCGGCGCCGCGTCGACCGGATGGTGAGCCTGGCCCCCGGCCACGAGCCGCCGACCCCGGCGCCGACCCCGGAGGAGGCGGTCGCCACCACCCGGGCCGCGGCCCGCGCCCACGCCGAGCTCGACAAGATGGACGCCCGCTACGCCGACGTCCTGCGGCTGCGCTTCGTCGACGATCTGTCGGAGGCCGAGGTCGCGCGCGAGCTGGGGCTGTCGCTGGCGACGGTGAAGATCCGCACCCACCGCGGCCGCCACGCCCTGCGCGCCGCGCTCGCGACCGCGGCCTGACCGCGGCGTCGCCGCCGGGAGCTGGACGTCGTGGGCCCGGGCGGACCGGTCCCGGCCCGAGCCCACCGCCGTCCCGCGCGCCGTGTCACACTCGGCGGACGATGGCGCACCCCTCCGCTCCCCACCGGGGCTCGAGCCCGCGAGACCCGGCCCAGACCACCAGCAAGGTCCTGGCCGTCCTCCTGCTCCTGGTCGCCGGCGCCCTGGTCGTCACCGTCCTCCGCCAGCGCACCGCGCGGCCCGAGGTCGTCTACGAGCCGCGCGCGATCACGCTGCCGTCGGGCGATCTGGGCGCCGACGAGAAGGCCCGCATCGCCGTGTTCGAGGCGGTGTCGCCCTCGGTCGTCCACATCACCAACATCTCGGTGCGGCGCGACGCCTTCACGATGGACATCACCGAGATCCCGCGCGGCACCGGCAGCGGCTTCGTGTGGGACGAGCAGGGCCACGTCGTGACCAACTACCACGTGGTCCAGGGCGGCGAGACCGCGCGGGTCACCCTCGCCGACGGCAGCACCTACGACGGCAAGGTCCTGGGCGCGGCCCCCGACAAGGATCTGGCCGTGGTCAAGATCGACGCGCCGCCGTCGAAGCTGCAGAAGATCGCGATCGGCGACTCGGCGGATCTGCGGGTCGGCCAGAACGTGCTCGCCATCGGCAACCCGTTCGGCCTCGACCAGACCCTGACCACCGGCGTGATCAGCGGCCTGGGCCGCGAGATCAAGAGCGTCACCCAGCGCACGATCTACGACGTCATCCAGACCGACGCGCCGATCAACCCCGGCAACAGCGGGGGGCCGCTGCTCGACAGCCACGGCCGCCTGATCGGGGTCAACACCGCGATCTACAGCCCGTCGGGGGTGTCGGCCGGCATCGGCTTCGCGGTGCCGGTGTCGACGGTGAACCGCATGGTGCCGCAGATCCTCCAGTACAAGCGGGTGGTGCGGCCGGTGATGGGCGTCAACCTGGCCCACGACGCGGTCGCTCGCCAGCACAACGTCAAGGGCGTGATCATCCAGGGCGTGGCGCCGGGCGGGCCGGCGGCGCGGGCGGGCATCGTCGGCATGGCGCGGGCGCCGGGCGGCGGCTGGATGCTGGGCGACGTGCTGGTCAAGATCGACGGCATCACGCTGACCCGGGCCGACGATCTCCTGCAGGCGCTGGACAAGCACAAGATCGGCGACGAGGTCACGCTCGAGGTCGTCAACGGCGGGCGCAGCCGCACGGTCCGCCTCAAGCTCGAGGCCGCGCCCTGATGACGGCGCGGGCGGCGCGGACGGCGCGGGCGGCGCGGACGGCGCGGGCGGCGCGGACGGCGCGGACGGCGCGGACGGCGGCCGGGGCCGCGGTCGCCGCCGCGCTGGCGGCCTGCAGCCCGGACCTCGGGACCCGCTCGCAGGCGCTCGACGCCTACTGCACCGCCACCGTCAACACCGCCGGCGGCCCGGTGGTGGTGGACGTCGAGACCGACTACCTGCCGCGGGTCGTCAACTGCGAGAACGGCGCCGCCGATCAGGCCGCGCTCGAGGCCCAGGCGGTGGCCGCCCGCAGCTACCTCTACTACCGCCTCGATCGCACCGGCGACATCGGCGACGGCCAGCAGGATCAGGTCTACACCTGCGGCCGCACGCCCGGGCCCCAGCACGCGCAGGCGGTGGCGGCCACCGCCGGCCTCGTCCTGCGCTACCCGCCCGCCACCGCCGCCACCCAGGTCGCGGCGTTCTACGTCGCCGGGGCGTTCCCCACCGCCGACTGCACCGGCGGCGCCAGCGATCCCACCAACACCGAGCGCTACGTCACCTACAACGAGGGCCGCTCGGGGACCGACGTCATCCAGACCACCCTCGGCTTCGTCAGCCCGTCGAACCACGCCAACCGCGGGTGCATGTCGCAGAACGGCGCCGACTGCCTGTCGGAGCAGGGCCGCACGTTCGAGCAGATCCTCCGCTACTACTACGGCGAGGACATCGTCCTCGAGCGCGCGGTCGGCCCGTGCGTGCCCGCGCTGCCGTCCGGCGACGCCGGGCTCGACGCCGGCGACGGTGACCTCGACGACCTCGGCGGCGGCTGCTGCCAGGGCGGCGGCGACGCGCCGGCGGCGGGGGTGGCCGCGCTCCTGGTCCTCGTCGCCGTGGCCGGGGCGCGCCTGCGCCCGCTCGGCGCGCGGCGGCGGCGCGCGCGGCGCCCGCGACGGCGGCGGCGAGGGTAGACTCGCGGGCGATGTCCGAGGTCGGTCACCGGCTCTCCAGCCTGTTCTTCCACGGCCTGTCGCGGGCCGGGCGCCTCCACCCGCGGAGCGACCCGCGCCGCCACCGGGTCGAGGTCACGCGCGACCTGCGCTACCTGCCGGGCGCCGTCGCCGAGCACGTCCTCGACGTCTACCGTCCGACCGGGCGGCCGGGGCCGCTGCCGGTCGTGTTCTACGTCCACGGCGGCGCGTTCCGCATCCTGTCCAAGGACACCCACTGGCTGATGGGCCTGGCCTTCGCCCGTCACGGCTACCTGGTCGTGAACATCTCCTACCGGCTGGCGCCGACCCACCTGTACCCCGCCGCCATCGACGACACCTGCCGGGCCTGGCTGTGGACGCTCGACGCGGTCGAGCGGCTGGGCGGCGACCTCGGGCGGGTCGCGGTCGCCGGCGAGTCGGCGGGCGGGAACCTGGTCACCGCGCTGACCCTGGCCGCCTGCCAGCGCCGCGACGAGCCCCACGCCCGCGCCGTCTTCGACGCCGGCGTGGTGCCGCGCGCCACGCTGCCGTTCTGCGCGCTGCTCGAGGTGTCGCGCCCCGAGCGCTTCGCCCGTCGCCCCATGCCCGGCTACGTCCACGGCATGCTGCGCGGGACGTCGGCGGCCTACCTGCGCGGCGCGCCGCCGGCGGTGTCGCGCGATCTCGCCGACCCGCTGGTCGTGCTCGAGCGCGGCGGCCCCCTCGACCGCCCGCTGCCGCCGTTCTTCGCGCCGGTCGGCACCCGCGATCCCCTGCTCGACGACACCCGTCGCCTGGAGCGGGCGCTGGCCGGCCTCGGCGTGCCGTGCGAGGCCCGCTACTACCCGGGCGGCATCCACGCCTTCCACGCCCTGGTCTGGCAGCCGCTCGCCCGGCACTGCTGGCGCGACGCCCTGGCCTTCCTCGATCGCCACACCCGGCCGGCGGGCGCCCGCGGGACGACCCGTGCGGCGAGCTGACGGGCGCATCGTCCGGGAGTCGGACGGATGGGACGGGGGGCGGCGATGAGCGCGGGCAAGCTCGGGCTGTGGACCGCGGCCGCGATCGTCGTCGCCAACATGATCGGCGTCGGCATCTTCGGCTCGACCGGCTACCAGGCCGCCGGCCTGCACGACGCCGGCACGATCCTGGTGGCGTGGCTGGTCGGCGGGCTCCTGGCCCTGGCGGGCGCCACCGCCTACGGCGAGCTCGGGGCGATGATGCCGCGGGCCGGCGGCGAGTACGTCTACCTGCGCGAGGCCTACCACCCGGCGGTGGGGGCGATGTCGGGCTGGGTGTCCCTGTTCGCCGGCTTCTCGGCGCCGATCGCGACCTCGGCGCTCCTGTTCGGCAAGTACGTGGGCGTGGTGTGGCCGGCGGTGGGCGGCGAGGTCGCGGCCAAGGCCATGGGCTGCGGGCTCATCCTGGCCATGACCGCGCTCCACGCCTTCGACACGGTCATCGGCGGCCGGGTGCAGGCGGTGTTCACCGCCGGCAAGGTCCTGCTCATCGCCGCCTTCGTCGTCGGCGGCCTGGCCTTCGGCGAGGGCTCCTGGGATCACCTGGCGCCGCGCGCCGGCGGCCTGGCCAACGTGCCGACCGAGGCCTTCGCGATGGCGCTCTACTGGGTGATGCTGGCCTACGCCGGCTGGAACGCCGCGGCCTACGTCGCCTCGGATCTCGAGCACCCGCAGCGGACCCTGCCGCGGGCGCTGCTCGTCGGGACGGTGCTGGTGATGGCGCTCTACCTCCTGGCCAACCTGGTCTTCCTCTACGCCCTGCCGCCGGGCGTCCTGTCCGGCGAGTACACCGGCGGCCCGCCGGTCGAGGAGGTGGGCGCCGCCACCGCCTCGGCCCTGTTCGGCGCGCGGCTGGGCGAGGTCGTGGCCACGGTCATCGCCCTGGCCCTGGTGTCGAGCGTGAGCGCGATGGTGATGGCGGGGCCGCGGGTGTACGCGTCGATGGCCGAGGACGGGGCGCTGCCCCGGGTGCTGGCCCGGCGCACGGCGCGCGGCGTGCCGGCGGCCGCGGTGGCGACCCAGGGCGTCCTCGCCTGCGCCTTCGTGCTGGTCGGGCAGCTCGAGCCGCTGGTCGCCTACATCGGCTTCACGCTCTCGATCTTCGCCGCGCTGGCGGTGGCGGCGGTGATCGTGCTGCGGGTGCGCCGCCCGGACGCGCCACGGCCGTACCGGGCCACGCTCTACCCCGTCGCGCCGGTCCTGTTCGTGGCGGTGTCGGCGTGGGCGGCCTTCGTGCAGATCCGGTGGAACCCGACGAACGCGCTCCTGGGCGGCGGCACGATCGTCCTCGGGCTGGTGGCGTACTGGCTGTCGGTGCCCCGGGCGCCGCGGTCCGTGTCACAGTAGGCGGGTGCCGTCGTCCTCGCCCGCCCGCGCGCTGTGGCTCGTCGCCGGCGCGATCGGCCTGGGCGGGGCGATCGGCGCGACCGGCGTGGTCGCGCGCGCCGAGCCGTCGGGCGGGTGGGCCGAGCCCGATCCGGCGGCGGTGGTCGGGCGCTGGCGCGGCGCCGCGAGCTGGCGCGCCTGCGTCGGCGCCGCCCCGGCGCGGGTGACGCTCGAGGTCGCGCGCGATGGCTCGGGCTACGCCGTCGACCTGGCGCCGGTGCTCGACGGCCTGCGCCCGGTGGTGCTGGTGCCGATGGCGCCGCGGCGGCTCGAGGCGGGCCTCGACGAGCTGCGGGTGACGTGGACCACGGGCAAGGCCAACCAGGCCACGCTCGAGGTCCGCTTCGCGTCGGGCTGCACCGGCACCTTGCGCCTGACCCGCGACGGCACCGGGGCGCCGGCGTGCGACGAGCTGGCCGGCCTCACCGCGGTCGCCGCGGCGTGCGAGGGCGTGCCCGCGCCGGGCCTCGGCGACGCCGACCGCGCGGCGATCGCCGGCGCCGGCAAGCCGGAGCCCGCGCCCGAGGCGCCGGCGGCCGACAAGCCGAAGAAGCCGCGCGCGCCGCGCAAGCCGG
>CAADGB010000249.1 GCA_900696455.1 uncultured delta proteobacterium | reverse complement strand
GAGGCGCTGACCGGCCTCGTCATCGACAAGCTGCCCTTCCCGCACCCCGAGGACCCGGTGGTGAGCGCCATCTGCGAGCGCGACCCGCAGGCCTTCAACAACTACCTCGTCCCGAAGGCGATCATCACCCTGCGCCAGGGCGTCGGCCGCCTCATCCGCAGCCAGCGTGACGTCGGCGTCGTGGTCCTCCTCGACCGGCGCGTCGCCGAGAAGCGCTACGGCCGGAGGTTCCTGCGGAGCCTGCCGCCGATGCTTACCACCCGGCGCATCGAGAACATCCCGCGGTTCCTCGAGGAGGCGACCCATGCGCGCGCGGGTTGACGCCGCCATCCGCATCGAGCGCGGGTCGATGCCGGACAAGCTCCTCGAGCGGCTGCGGCGGGAGCTGTCGTTCCCGAACCCTGCCTATCTCGACCGGCTGCGGCTCGGCCTCCACCCGGGCGGCGAACCGGACGAGCTGTGCTTCCTCGACGACGACGGAGACGAGGTCCGTCTCCCGCGCGGGGCGATCCACGCCCTGCGCAAGCTGGCCGCGATCGATGGCGTGGAGGTCCGCTGCGAGGACCGCCGCCTGCTGCCCTCCGAAGGGCTCGCCTCGCTCCCCGAGGTCGCGCTCCGCGACTACCAGGCGCGCGCGGTGGCGGCCCTCGCGAGGGTCACCCAGGGCACCGTCGTTATCCCGTGCGGCGGCGGCAAGACGCGGGTGGGCATCGGCGCGGTCGCGAGCCTGCGAACGCCGGCGCTCGTCCTGGTCCACACGCTCGACCTCGCGGAGCAGTGGCGCAGCGAGCTTCGAGAGCTCCTCGGCATCGAGGCCGGGCTGGTCGGCGGCGGCGCGGACGCGGCCGCGGCGGTGACCGTCGGCGTCATCCAGGCGCTCGTTCGCTGGGAGCCTGAGCGGCTCGACTCCTTCCTCGGCGGCTTCGGGCTCCTGGTGCTCGACGAGGCGCACCACGTCGCCGCCGCCACCTTCCACGAGATCGTGGGCCGCTGCCCGGCCCGCTACCGGCTCGGCCTCACCGCGACGCCCGAGCGCGAGGACGGCCTGACGCCGCTCCTCGACCTCTTCCTCGGCCGGCCGCTGGCGGTCGTGTCGCACGAGGAGCTGGTCGCCGCCGGCGTGCTCGCGCTGCCCGAGATCCGCGTCATCGAGACCGGCTTCTCCTACCCCTACCTCGGCGCCGACGACTACGCGCCCATGATGTCGGCGCTCGTCGCCGACGAGGGCCGCAACGAGCTGGTGGTGCGGGCCGTGACCGCCGAGGCACGCGCCGGCCACACCTGCCTGGTCCTGTCCGGCCGGGTCGACCACTGCCGCGCCCTGGCCGGGCGCATCCGTGGCGCCGGCGTCGAGGCGGCCGAGCTGACCAGCCGCGTCCCGAAGGAGCGGCGCACGGAGCTGTTCGACCGGGCCCGGCGCGGCGAGCTCTCCGTGCTGGTCGCCACGAGCCTCGCCGACGAGGGGCTCGACCTCCCGCGGCTGTCGCGGGTGTTCCTCGCGTATCCGAGCCGGGTCCGCGGGCGCACCGTCCAGCGGCTCGGGCGGCTGATGCGGCCCCACGTCGACAAGGCGCGGCCGGAGCTGGTCGACTTCGTGGACCGCAAGGTCCCCATCTTGCGGCGTCAGCACCTCGATCGGCGGCGCCTCTACGCCGAGGTGCTCGGCGTACCCGCGTCCCAGCTCGGCGCCGGCGCCCGCGTTTCCTCAACATGCGAGGTCGGGCGGTGAGCGGACGACCATGAAGGAGCTGCGGCCCGACCCCGAGGCGATCCGGTCGACCTATCGGTGGCTCGCCCACGGCGAGCACGGCGTCAGCGAGGTGCGGGTCATTCGCCCGGGCAAGGGCATCGTCGGGATTGGCTTCTTCGACGACGAGGAGGACTTCGTCGCCGAGTGTGTGCGCACCAACGCCGCCGGGAACGTCTATGTCGGCATCCAGCCCAGGCCGCGGCGCCTCCTCGACCTCGCCCCGAACGCCGTGCGGCCGCTCAAGTCCGGCGCGGGACGCAAGGACATCGAGGTCGTCACCGCGACGGTGATCGACCTCGACCCCGCGCGCCCGAAGGACACGGCAAGCACGGGCGAGGAGCTGGCCGCCGCCATGGAAGCGGCGGACGCGGCCGCGGCGTGGGCCGAGCGGGCCGGCGTCGCCCGGCCGGCGCGGATGATGAGCGGCAACGGGGCGCAACTCTGGTTCGCCGTGCCGCCCATCGTGCTGGACGACGAGAACCGCGAGATCGTGCAGGCGAACCTCAAGGCCTTCGAGGCCGAGCTCCGCGCCGAGATCGAGTCGGACCGGATCAAGGTCGACTCGATCCACGACCTGCCGCGCATCATCAAGGTCGTCGGCACCGTCAGCCGCAAGGGCGAGGCGACCGGGGAGCGGCCGCACCGCGTGAGCGCGGCCCTCGATCCCCTCGGGCGGGCCGAAGACGACCGTTTGCGCGCCCGGCTTCTGCAGCCGCCTCGATCGGGGAGCAACGGGCCGGCGGGGCCGGTGCGCCTGCCGGTGCTTCAGCCCGGCGCCGCACCGACGGCGAACGGCAAGGCGAGGCGGACGCCGGAGGGCGAGATCGATTGGCCGTCCCCGGTCGAGATGTGCGGGCCCGTGCAGCGGCTGTGGAACGAGGGCGCCGATGACCGGAGCCTCGCCATCTTCAACATGGTCCGCTTCTTCGCCCACAAGGGGCTGCCGCTCGACGAGATCACCGAGCTCGTCCTCGAGTACGACCGCCGCGGCCTCGGGAAGCTCCGCGGGCGCGACGGCGCCGCGTACATCAAGAACTGCCACGACAAGATCGTCGCCTCGGTGCGCGACGACGGCACCGTGCCGCCGCCCTGCCACTCGCTCCAGGGGCTCGGCTACTGCAAGGTGAACCGCGAGCCGGGCGCCCGCTGCGAGCTCTACGACTTCGTCTTCGACATCGAGAAGGCGGTCGAGGCGATCCCGGAGGACAGCCCGGCGCGCGATCTCGAGTACCGCTTGAAGCCTGTCCTCGACGCCATCTCGCACCGCGACCCCTCGGTGCACGGCCGCTACCTCGGGCTCCTGGAGAAGCGCTTCGGGCTCAAGACCCGCGACCTGCGGCGCGCGCTGTCGCAGGCCGGACGCCGCAGCCGCGAGGACAACGATCGCCCGCCGGGAGGCGACGCCGGGACGGGCAACGGCGACGACGCCATCGAGGGTGAGATCTACGAGGACACCTGCTTCTACTACGTGGTGAGCGGGCGCGGCGAGACCCGGGTCGTGTCGTCCTTCACCATCGAGCCCACGATGCGCGTCGAGCTCGAGGACGGCGAGATCGTCTTCGGCCGCGCGCAGACCGACAAGGGCGGCGTGGTCGAGGGGCTACGCCTGCCGCTGCGGGCCTTCAACTCGAAGCGCGACCTCATCCGCCACCTGCCGTCCGCGGACCTGCAATGGACCGGCAGCGACAACAACGTGCAGGGCCTCCTGCGCGTGCTCGCGCGGCGTCCCGTGCCGCGGCGGCCGGGCACCACGATGCTCGGCGACTGCCGCCGGGGCGACCTCCACCTGTGGATCTGCCCCGACGGCGCGATCGGCAAGGACGGCTTCATGGACCCGTCGCCGGTGATCTATGTCAAGAGCGGCGGCTCGCTCGACAGCCGGCTGCGCTACGTCGCGTGCGACGAAGGCACGTTCCTCTCCGTCGCGCGCGCCGTCTTCGAGCACCTGCCGCGGCTGAACCTGCCCGAGGTGATCGTGCCGATCATCGGCTGGTGGTTCGCGACGCCGATGAAGCCTCGCTTCATGGAGCGGGTCGGCTCGTTCCCGATCCTCTTCATCTGGGGGACGCAGGGCTCGGGCAAGAGCTCGGTGGCCACCGACGTCTTCTGGCCGCTCTTCGGCGTGAAGGACGCCGAGCCCTACAGCGCGACCGAGACCGAGTTCGCGCTGCTCAAGATCCTGACCGCGAGCCGCTCGGTGCCGGTCTTCATCGACGAGTACAAGCCCTACGACATGCAGCGGTACCGGTTGAACACGCTGCACCGCTACCTGCGACGCCTGTACCGCGGCGAGGTCGAGGAGCGCGGTCGGCCCGACCAGACCGTGAACACCTACCACCTGCAGGTGCCGCTCTGCGTCGCCGGCGAGACGCGGCCCATCGAAGCCGCGCTGCTCGAACGGATTGTGACCGCCAACCCGGAGAAGGTGACGCTCGACGAGCACCCCGAGTGCCGGCAGGCGCTGCGCGAGCTGAAGGCGGTGGACCTCTCGCTGTTCGCCCCGCGCTACATCCAGTTCTGTCTGGGTCGCGACTTCGACGCCGACCTCGAGGTGGCCCGCGGCGCGGCGGCGGCCCTGCTCGCCGGGCGCAAGGTGCCGGTCCGCGTGGTGGAGAACCTCACCGCCATGCTCCTCGGCGTCCGCCTCTTCGAGCAGTTCGCCGAGGCCTGTGCCTACCGGGCGCTGCCCGAAGACCTCGGCGTGAAGGCGGCGGTCGAGGCGGTGCTCGCCGACGTCCTCGAGACCGACCACGGCGTCAAGAACGCCCTCGACCACTTCGTCGAGATGCTGGGCATCATGTCGATCCAGGGCGAGCTGCGCCACCGCACGCACTACGTCTTCCGAGACGATCTCCTCTTCATCCACCTGGAGAGCTGCTACGACTCGTTCCGCCAGCACTGCCGCAAGATCGACTACGAGGGCGAGGTCGTGGACATGAAGGCGCTGCGGCGCCTCGTTCGCGAGAACCACCGGCAAGGTGGCTACGTCGCCCACGAGGGCGAGCGCGTCTACTTCGGCGCGAACTCGGACCGGCGCCGCGCCGTCGGCATCAACCTCGCCAAGACCGAGCTCGTCTCCGAGGACGACTTCCGCACCGACGAGGCGGACGAGAACGGCGGAACCGGGCTCGGCGGCTGGGGCAAGCTGTACGGGGACTGAGCGGGCTGCTCAGCGGCCCGGCGCTGCCCCAGGAACCCACCCACGCCTTTCGATCCACCGCACGGGCGTGCCGGCCGACACGTCCACGAGGTCGCTATCGTCCGGCGGCAGCATCGCGCGCCACGCCTCCAGGCCCGCGTCGCTCAGCGTGGCGCCCTCCGGGTGCGGGTGGTCGAGCGACCGGCGCAGCCCTTCGCGGCCTGCCCCCGGGGTCTTGGTCATGTCGTCACGCATTGCCGCCTGCGGCTGCACGTACCCCGAGTCGAACCCGGAACGGGACAGCGAGAGCGGCCTGGGGACGGCGGCGGGACGGCATGCCGTCCCGTGCTTTCAGCCGTAATCACAAGGGCTTGGATGCGATGGGACAGACGGGACGGGTTTGCGAGACCAGGGTGCAGTTCGTGGTGATCGATTTTCTTTCCGGGGTGAGCCGGGCCAAGAAAAGAAATCTCCTTCTTCTTCAATAGACCTATAGAAAAAGATCCGTCCCGTCCGTCCCATCGAAGGCAACCCGCTGAAGTTACAGGGCAACCTGCGGGACGCGGTGCTGTCCCGTCGCGTCCCTTCTGTCCCGCGAGCCGTCCCGTCGCTGTGACGGACCTCGCGACCGCGTAGCTCAGCCCGCCCTGTCCCAGCTCGCGTTCGACGGCCGCGTTTCCTCAGCAGAAGGGCCTCGCTCCCCGCGAGGCCCGGTGCCGAGGAGACGACCGTGCAGAGCAGCGCTGCCCCGAGGACGCCGTGAGCGTCGCCGACCTGTCCCGCAAGGGCGCGTCGGGCGACGCCGCGGAGTTCACGTGCCCGCACTACGCGCCGCTGCCCGGCACCAAGCGGTGCCAGTCGTACCAGGACGGCGGCACGTGCTCCCGGCCGGAGTTCTTCCTCTGCACGGAGTGGGAGAAGCGCAACCGCCACCGCCTGCCGGCGATCGGCCCTCGCGCTGACGAGACCCCCATCGCGAGCGACGCGACGACCACGACTCCCACCGACCTGTTCGGCAACCCGGCGCCCGAGCTCGCGCCGCCGAAGGCCCCCCCGAAGGCGACGACGGCGAACACGCGCCCGACGTTCGGTCCGAGCACGGACGGCGAGCAGGAGACGCGACCGCCGCTCCGCGGCCTGACGACCGAGGACATCGAGAGCTTCAAGGCGCTCCGCGTCGAGGTCTGCATGCGCTCCGAGGCGTTCGGCGAGGTCTGGCTCGTCCCCGAGTACACCGGCACCGGCCGCCAGGAGATCACGCCCGAGCACGCCGCCACCATCTGCCGCGTGCTCGAGGCGTTCCCGGGCTCGCAGGTCGTGGCCTTCGAGAAGAACCCCAAGCCCGACAAGGAGGCCGACGCATGACGGCGCCCCCTTTCGTCAACAAGCACCTGTCGTACTCGAGGCTCTCGCGCTTCGAGCAGTGCCCGCTCAGCTTCAAGCTGCACTACGTCGAGAAGCGCAAGGCCGAGCCCGGCGATCCGCTCAAGTTCGGCACGGCGATCCACGCCGTCCTCGAACGGCTGATCCGCGAGCACATGGACGCCGAGCGCGTCGGGCCGCTCTCCGAGGAGCGTGCGCTCGAGCTGTTCCGGCAAGCCTGGACCGCGGAGAAGCTGGCCGGCATCGAGCTCTTCCAGGAGGGCATCGACATCCTCCGCAGCTTCGTCCGCGACCAGGGCGAGCTCGATCACCGCGACGTCCTCGCCGCCGAGAAGGAGTTTCGGCTGCCGGTCGGTCGCTTCACGGTACTCGGCTTCATCGACCGCGTGGACTGCGTCGACGACCAGACCGTCGAGATCATCGACTACAAGACCAACCGCCTGCTGTTCACGCGCGACGAGGTCGACCACAGCCTCCAGATGTCGCTCTACCACCTGGCGGCGCAGCAGCTCTGGCCGTGGGCGAAGAAGGTCCGCCTGACCTTCCACATGCTCCGGCACGGGATCCGGCAGACCACCGAGCGCACGCCCGAGCAGCTCGAGGCGGCGCTCGCCTACGTCGAGACGCTCGGCACGATGACCGAGGAGGCCACCGAGTTCCCGGCCCGCCTCAACACGAACTGCGTCTGGTGCGACCACCGGAGCCATTGTCCCGCCTACGCCGAGGCGCTCCAGGGCAAGCCGGACTTCCTCAGCGAGACCACCGGCGACCTCGAAGCAGTCGCCCGCGAGCGCGAGCACGTGGCCCGCCTCGCCAAGGTCCTTTACGCCCGCAAGGAGGAGCTCGAGAAGATCCTCAAGGCGCACCTCGCCGAGCGCGACGAGCTGGTCCTCGGCGGCGTCCGCTACGCCATCTTCAACACCACGCGGCTCGACTACCCGCTCGAGCCCACGCTGCGGATCCTCTCGGAGGCCACGGGCCTCGCGCACGACGATCTGCTGAAGCGCCTCGCCACGGTGGACAACAAGGCGCTCGACGCCCTCCTCAAGGAGCTCGGCAAGACCGGCGACCGCGCGCGCGTCCGCCTGCTGAAGACCGAGTTGGAGGCGATCGCCGAGAAGACCCACTCGCCGCGCTTCTGGGCGAAGGAGGTGCCGGCATGAGGCCGCTCGCCTTCGTCGACGTCGAGACCACGGGCCTCGACCCGAGCCGCCACGAGATCATCGAGCTCGGTGTCGTCGTCGCCGATCCGCGCACGCTGGAGACGCGCGGGATGTTCGACGTCCGAGTCCGCCCCGGCCGCATCGAGGAGGCCGATCCGGTCGCGCTCGACATCAACGGCTGGGCGGCCGAGGCGTGGAAGGACGCGGTCCCGATCGACGTCGCGCTGGTGCGGGCGAGGCCGCTCCTCGAAGGCGCGCTCCTCGCCGGCCACAACGTGTCGTTCGACCGTGCCTACCTCGACGCCGCCTGGCGGTCGACGGGCGTCCGGCCGCCGGGGATGGATCACCACGTCCTCGACACGGCGACGCTCGCGTGGCCGCTGCATGCCGCGGGGCTCATCGCCTCGCTGAAGCTCGACGCGGTCTGCGAGGCGCTCGGCGTGGACGTGGGGCAGCCACACCGCGCGCTCGTCGACGCGCAGCGCAGCCTCGAGGTCGCGCGGCGGCTCCTGCCCGACGTCGGGCTGGCCACGCGCGTTCGGTCGCTCGCCGCCGACGAGCGCCCGATCGTCGAGACCGTCCTCGCCCGCATCGACGCAGGTCGCCGCGAGTACGGCGCCTGGGACAGCGACGACGGTCGCGACTACCCCGCCGAGGCGCTCGCCGAGGTGATCGACGCGCTCAACTACTGCGGCGCCGAGCTGGTGCGGATCCGACGAGCGCGCAAGGCCGCCGGAGTGCGGACCCGCCGGGTCTACGTCTGCCACCCGTTCGCGAACGACCCGCAGGCGAACACCGAGCGCGTGCAGCAGCTCTGCCGGGCGCTGACCGACAGCGGCCACCTCCCCGTGGCCCCACACATCTACCTGCCGCAGTTCCTCGATGAGGGGACGGAGCGCGACCGCGCCCTGGCGCTGTGCCTGGAGCTCGTCGGCGCCTGCGACGAGCTGCGCGTCTACGGCGGACAGGTCACCGCTGGGATGCGGCGGGAGATCGAACGCGCCGAGGCCCTCGGCGTCCCCGTTCGCTTCGTCGAGGAGGTTGAGTGATGGGCGCGCTCAGCCGAAGGAAGGGCCGCCGCTTCGAGCAGGAGCTCGTCCATTGCTTCCGCGACGCCATGCCGGGAGCCGACGTCCGGCGCGGGCTCCAGTCGCGCGGCGGCGAGGAGGTGGCCGACCTCGACTGCCCCGTCTTCTGGATCGAGGCGAAGCGAGGGCGCCAGCCCAACGTTCGCCGAGCGCTCCGGCAGGCAGAGGAAGCCGCGCCGCAGGGACGCATCCCGCTCGCGGTCATCCGCGACGACCGGGCCGAGGCGTTCGTCGCGCTGTCGCTCGACGACTTCCTGGAGCTCGTGCGCGAGCGGTGGGAGGGGCGCACGCGATGAGCACCTTCCGCGACCTGTTCACCGGGCTGCGCGCCGAGGTCCGCGCGTCCAGGCACCAGACCCTGTTCGCCGAGGCCCGCGATCGTCACGCCGTCTTCGCGGCTCACCACGCGATCCTCTCGGTGCTCGGTGTCCTGGCCGGCGACGGGCAGACGCAGTACGCGGAGAAGGAAGCGCTCACGCGCGCGCTCCTCGTCGAGCACCAGGCCAGCCGGAGCGCGTTCTGGGCCGCGGTCCTGCTCGTCGCCTACTACCCGATGCTGAGCCGGCTGCGGCACCGCATCTACGGGGACGCGCTGCCAGGCGACGATCTCGACCAGCTCGTCATCACGAGCTTCCTCTCGGTCGCCGCCGACTACCCGGTCGCCCGCGGGCTTGATCGGACCGCGATGCGCCTGCGACAGCAGACCGAGCGCCTCGTGTTCCGCGTCGTCTGCGAGGAGCAGGACGGACAGCAGGTCTTTCGCGCCACGCCGCCGGAGAGCTTTGAGGAGATCGAGCGAACGGACTGGCCCGAGGGACGCCTCGGCGGCGCCGACCAGCCGCTCAACCCGGCGGACGCCGCGGACGCGGTGTCGCTCCTGGTGGAGCACGCGGGAGCGCTGCTCGACGGCGAGACCTTCGACCTGATGACCGCGACGCTCATCTGCGGGCGGCGCATCGGGGCGTACCTCGAGGCCGTCCTGCCGGAGATGACCTCCGACGAACGGCGCCGCGTCTACCAGCGCATCAAGCGTCGCCACAGCCGCACCCTGAAGCGGATCCGTCCGGCCCTCGCGCGGCTCGCGTGTCCCTGCGGAGAGACCTCGGCGCTTTGCTCGTGCAGGGGCAAGAAGCCCGAGGAGGTCGCCGAGCGATGAGCATGCAGGAACCCCGCGCCGCGATGGCCCGCGCCTTCCGAGAGACGGCGCTCAGCCTGATCGGCCTCTACCGCATCTACGACGTAGATCGGGACCTCGCCGACGCGACCGCCGAGGCGCTCGGTCGCCTCTTCCGCCGGCACCTCCGTCACGCCCCGGAAGACGCTGACGGCGAAAAGCGCCGCGCGCTGCACGCGCTCGTCGAGGAGATGGATCGAGCGATGGACGGCTGAGGCGAGGATGGGCGGCGAGTCCGACAGCCGCGAGAGCGGCAGGCGCAAGCGCACCGACGACTCGGTGACGTCGGGTCGCAAGAACGGACGGCCGCGCAAGGTCGACGGGCCGCGCGTGCCGTACGACGAGATCGATCGCCTGCTCGTGTTCGGCGAGGTCGTCGAGGCCGAGGCAGGCGGCACGACCGTGAGCTACCCGTCGTACCGCGACCTCGCCCGCCGCTACGGATGCACGCACAGCCTCATCGCCACGTACGCGCGCAAGCACGACTGCCTGCGCCGGCGCCAGGACGCGAAGGCCCGCGTCACCGTGAAGGCCGAGCAGAAGCTCGTCGAGATGCGAGCGAACGCGCTCGCGCTCTCGAAGGACGACGCGCTGCGGATGATCGACACCTACCTCGCGGGCTTCGAGAAGGCGCTGGGCGAGGGACGCGTCCGCTTCGACAACCCGACCGACTTCAACACGATGCTGCGCCTCAAGGAGTTCATCCTCGGCGGCGCCGACTCGCGGCAGGAGATCCACGCCGCGCTGTCACTGGAGGACATCCAGGCCCGCCACCAGCGGATGCTGCGCGCCTCGCAGCAGGCCTCGGCCGAGGAGCGCGGGGAGGTGCTCGACGTGTCGCCCGCCGAGGACGATGAGGGTGAACACGCGCCGGCCGCCAACCCCCCGGCGCCCCCGGCAGAGGACGCCGCCGGGGAAGTGAACGGTCACTTCCGAGACGCCGATCCCGGCCCCGTCACGGCCCACGGGCCGCCGTCGTGCGCCCGCGCGGACGGATGGGACGACGACGCGGAGGCGAGCGAAGGCGCGCCACACGGCGCGAACGTGGCGCCCACGGGGCCAGGCTCGGCGACGCCCGCGATCCGGCACGCGCCGCCGGCGGCGAAGGAGCGGCGGACGTGAGCGTCGCGTGCTCCGAGCCGATGCCAGCGATGAGCGTGGACCCGCGCGCGAACTCCAGCCCGCCCGGACCGCCGAGAACACCGGAAAGCGGCCATTGGCCACCGCCGGGCGACGGAGTTACGCGGGCTTACGACGCGTCTCCGCGCACGTTCTCGCCGGGCGCCACCGCCGCTTTCCTCGATCGCGCGCGCTCGGCCGCTCCGTCTGCCGGGCGCCCGGGCGGCCTCGTCGGCAGGACCGCCTACAACCGCCTACCCCGGGGGGAGGGTCCGACTTTCGGAGCCGGCCGGCCCCGCCGGATGGGTGCCTGGGGCCGTTTTCGACAGCGGCAGTTTCCGGGAAGTGGACGGGCGTCGGCGTGAGAAGTGACCGGCCGACGCCGCGGGGCCTGCGGGGCGGGGGTGTTCACTTCCTTTCTGCGAGTGACCTCCGGGCCTGGCCGGCGGCCCCGTCAGCAGGGCAGATCGCGCACCGAGCGGACGAGGTCTTCGTCGCTCGGGTGGGCGTAGATGCTGGTCGTGAGCATCGACTTGTGGCGGGCGAAGCGCTGGGTCAGCCGGATGTCGCGCGTGCGCCGGTAGAGGTTCGAGCAGGCCGTGTGCCGGAGCGCGTGAAAGCAGAAGCTCCGCTCGAAGCCGGCGCGCTGCTGCCAGACCTTGAAGGCGTGCCGGAGCTGGCGCAGCGAGAGCCGGTTGCCCCTGCGGCTCACGAACACCGGCGCGCTCGTCCCGAGGCTCTCGCCGCTGCGCTTCTTCCAGCGGTACAGCTTGTCGAGCTTCGCGCGGACGCCGTCGGGCAGCACCACCTCCTGGAGCGCGGGCTCGTCGCTCGACCGCTTGAAGACGCGGAGCTGGATCCGGCGGCGCGCCTTGCCGTCCGCGTCGAAAACGTCGCCGATGTCGAGCGCGACGATCTCGTGCTCCCGGAGCGCGGTGCCCATCGCGAGGCTGAAGATGACGTGGTCGCGGAACCCGTCCCGATGCTCCCCGCTGGCCTTGAGCAGCAGGCGCTGCTCGAGCTCGGTGAGGGTCTTCGGGGCGCGGGCGATGGTGTCGGCGTAGGCGGTCATGGCAGGTCCTCCGTGCGGTCGTTGATGGCGAGCCCATGGAGGCGTTCAACCGCCGGAAAGGCAAGGCAATCGGCGGTCGGCGCAGGAGGCGCGCCGTGACCCTGGGCATCGTCAAGCGGAGCGAGCAGGAGTTCGCCGAGTGGCTGGCCACCGAGTGGGGCTTCCTCTGCGGCCTCGGCTCCTTCGATGACGAGCCGCTCGCGCTCGAGTCGTACCAGGTCGCGTTCCTGGAGAACCGCTCGCGCTTCCGGTGGGTCACCAAGAGCCGGCAGGTCGGCTTCTCGTTCCTGTTCGCGCTCGAGGCCCTGGCGCGCTGCCACCTGCGGGAGAAGCACACGGCCGTCTTCGTCAGCTACAACCTCGACGACGCCAAGGAGAAGATCCTCGTCGCCCGCCAGGTCCACGAGGAGCTGCCGCTCGCGTATCAGAAGCGGCTGGTCGTGGACTCGAAGACCGAGCTGGCGTTCGAGTCGAACGGGCCGGGCAAGCGGCTGTCGCGCATCCTGTCGCACCCGTCCAAGGCGCCGCGCGGCAAGAAGGGCGACGTCTACCTCGACGAGCTCGCGCACTACGTCAACGACCGCGAGGTCTACCGGGGATCGACAGCGCTCATTCTGCGGTCGCACGGCCAGGTCACCGGCTGCAGCACGCCGCTCGGCCGGCGCGGCATCTTCTGGGAGATCGCCGCCGAGGAGCTGCGCAAGTACCCCCACCACACCCGGCAGGAGGTGCCCTGGTGGCTGTGCCGCTTCTTCTGCCACGACGTGCCCGGCGCGGCGCGCGAGGCTCCGCACCTGCCGACCGAGGAGCGCGTCGCCCGGTTCGGGCGCCAGACCATCGTCGAGCAGATCGACTCGCTGCCGCTCGAGGACTTCCAGCAGGAGTTCGAGTGCCGCTTCGTCGACGAGAGCTACAGCTTCTACCCCTACGACCTCATCCTTCCGTGCACGAGCGAGGAGCTCGTCCTCGCCGACGACTTCACCGACCTGCCGTTCCCCGAGGGCCGGGTGGTGGCGGGCTTCGACGTCGGCCGCACACGGGACCACTCGGAGCTCGCCGTCTTCGAGGAGAAGGACGGGCACCACGTGTGCCGGCTCTTGCGTCGCTACGACCAGGTGCCGTTCTCGGAGCAGGAGGCCGACCTGCGCCGGCTGCTCGATCGGATCCCCGTCGCGAGGCTCTCGATCGACAGGAGCGGCATCGGCATGAACCTCGCCGAGAACCTGGCGCGCGACTACCCGCAGGTCGTCGCCGAGGCGTTCACGAACGACGCCAAGGAGCGGTGGGCGACGGACTTCAAGATCCTGCTCCAGCGGCGCGACGTCGTGCTGCCCCGCCAGCGCGAGCTGGTCAGCCAGGTCCACTCCATCAAGCGGCGCGTGCTCCCGTCCGGCAAGGTGAGCTTCGACGCCGAGCGCACCGGCCGAGGCCACGCCGACCGCTTCTGGGCCATCGCGCTCGCCTGCCAGAAGGAGCGCGGCCCGGCGCCTTCGCGCGCGCCCGAGATCGGCGTGCGGGTGATCGGGTAGCCGCGCCGCGGTGCCGGCCCTGTCCCCGTCCCCGCGGCGCCTCCCTTTGTCCCCCCGAAGGTCGTCGACCGATTTCGAGGAGGTGTCGTCTGATGGACTTCGTCATCGTCTTTTCGTTCATCGTCTTCCTGTGTCTGGTGCCCTTCGCCGCGATGGGCGTGCACTGGCTCGGCGTCCGGGCCGGGGATCTGGTCCAGGCCAAGGTCCGCCTGACCGAGGCCGCGGTTCGCAGCGAGCGGCTCCGCGCCGTGCTGCTGCGGCTGGACGACGCGATCGTCACCGCGGTGATGGACATCGAGCAGACCCTGGCGGCCGAGTCCAAGGCTGTCGCCGGGGACGGAAAGCTCGGCCGCGAGGACCGACGGAGGCTGAAGGAAGCCGCCGTCCGGCGTGTGAAGACGTTCCTCGGGTCGGCCGGCCTCAAGGAGCTCGGCGACGTCCTCGACGTCTGGGAGCTCGGCGTCGAGGACTTCATCGGCGCCAAGGTGGAGGCCACCGTGCTCGAGATGAAGCACGGCGCCCCGCCCGCCCCCGAGAGCGAGGCCCCGCCGGTCGAGACGCTTTCGTGATGCGCCAGGTGGTGGTCGTCGCCGGCGCCCTCGCGCGCCCGGCCATCCCGTGCGGCACCGGACGCCCCAACCCCGCCGCGTAAGAGCGCGGAAGGTCGCGGCTATTCAAGTTGTTGAAATCGCTAGATGTTCTCCTTGCATCCACGCCCGGACAACGCCGTCATGTCCTCGGGTCGCGGACGGACCGCGCCCACCAGCAAGGAGGCCAGAGATGGACGCGAACACGACGAAGCGGATCGCCGCGGAGCAGGACGACGACCTCGAGCTGCAGGACGAGGACTTCGAGGACGAGGACATGAGCGAGGAGGACCTGGAGGGGTTCCTCGCCGAGGCGATCGAGATGGACGCCGACGAGAGCGACGAGCCCCGGCGGATCGACGTCGCAACGTTCCGGGACTGCGGCGTCCTGACGATGAACCGCGGCCTGGTCCTGACCATCGGCGACGATGAGTTTCAGATCACCATCGTGAGGAGCCGCTGATGCGCGCCGTCGAGCGCAAGGCGGCGCGGCTGCTCGCCCGCATCAACGGCAACGTCGACGCCTGGTACGACGGGCGGATCGACTACGACGCGTTCACCGCACGGCAGCGCGCGACGTGGGACGCGATCGAGGCGGCCGGCCCGGAGGTCCGGGCTCGCGTGCTTCGCGCCATCCGGAGCCAGCTTCCGTCACCGGCACGCGCGGCATGAAGGAGATCGGCATGGACACCGCCAATCAGCCGGCCATCTGCCCGCGCACCGGGACCCGCACCGCGGCGTGCGCCTGCGGCGCCTGCACGCGCGGCAGCTCGCCCGACGCCAAGCACACGACGAACAAGCGCGACGTGCTCGCGCTGCTCGACCTCATCGCGGGCTGCGTCGAGAACCACCCGAGCCAGGTCTTCGAGAAGGCGACCTGGGGCCGCGTCGGGGACATCGCGCACCTGCGCGAGCGCCTGATGGAGATCGCGGTCGGCTTCGGGCTCGGTCACGACGGTGACGAGCAGGCGGCCCGCGGTCGGATCGAAGAGGCGCTGTGCACCGAGGACGAGCACGTCGGTGAGGCGCTCATCGACGCGATGTAGCTCGCCAACGAAGGAGATCGAACGATGAAGAAGGCAGACGTCCAGATCGGCGGCACGTACGTCGCCAAGGTCAGCGGCAACCTCGTGACGGTCCGGATCGACCGGGAGTCGCCCTACGGGGGCTGGGACGCGGTCAACCTGAGCACCGGCCGTTCCGTGCGCATCCGCAGCGCTGCCCGGCTCCGAGGGCGCGCCGGGGACGCGCGTCGCACGGCCGCACTCGGGGACTGAGCCGCTCGCCGCCGACCCCGGGGTTCGGCCGCCTGTCCCCACGCCACGCCTCTTCGCCTTTGCCCTCCGCGAACACCCGCTTCGCCGGAGGTGCGCGCGATGGACTTCACCGAACTCGGCCTGGCTGCCCTTCAGATCCTCTCCCCCGTCCTCCTCGCTGGGCTTACCTGGCTGGCGACGCGCCTGGCAGCGCTGATCCGCGTGCGCATCGAGAACGAGTACCTGCGCGGCGTGCTGCTTCGGCTCGATGACGCCATCCTCACCGCCGCGAAGGAGCTCGAGCAGACGGTGGTCGCCGAGATCAAGGCGGCCGCGGCCGACGGGAAGATCAGCGCCGCCGAGCGGGAACGCATCAGGCGAACGGCGATCGCCAACGTGAAGAGCTACCTCGGGCCGAGAGGCATCGTCGCGGCGGGGCGCGTGCTCGGTCTGCCGAACGGCACGCTCGACTGCCTCATCGCCTCCAAGCTGGAGGCGGCGGTGCACGACCTTCGGCACGCGGGCGCGAACGGAAACGGCACGAACGGCGGCAACGGGAACGGCAGCCCGGCGTCGGTTCCGCCCGCGAGCTGATCCCTGTCCCCGCCGCGCGTCCGCGGCCCTTTGCCCTTTCGGAGGTGAGGCGTGCGGTCCTGCCGTTCGGTGCCGAAATGGTCGAGTGCCTCCTCCGGCGAGGGCCGCACGCCGAACCTCCGTCTCAGCCGAGGAGCCCCATGCAGCGCATCGTGAAGGTCTTCGTCCTCGCGCCTGAGCGCGCGCCCGGGGGCCCGCCCGAAGCCGCACGGCAGATGGTCGTCGAGGCCGCGAGCACCGACGAGCTGCGTGAGGCCGCCCGCGCGAAGCTCGCCGCCGAGGGCTTCCGCGTGCGGTCGCTGTCCTTCGGCCCGAAGGGGATGGTCGCCTACGTGGAGGCCTCGACGTGAGCGACGCTGCCGCCGCGTACGACGCCGAGGCGCGCCTGCAGACGATCCTCAAGGCCGTCGTCGTCAGCGCCAAGACCCAGGACCCCGCGAGCCGTCCGGGCGGCGAGGAGCTGAGCGCCGCGTTCACCTCGGCGGGGGCCATCGAGCCGCCCTACGACCCGGAGGCCCTGTGCCTCCTCATGGAGCACTCGAACTCGCTGCGGCAGAACGTCGACGCCTACGCCACCAACATCGACGGCTTCGGCCATCGCTTCGAGCCCGCCATCGACTTCGACGCCGACGACGCCGACGAGCGGATCTCCGACGCCATCTACCTCGAGCGGCTGGCTGCGCGCGAGCGCGGGGATCTGGAAGCGGACGCGGCGCTTCGTCCCACCGCCGAGGAGGTCGCGGCCCGCAAGCAGGAGCTGGTGCAGCTCGCGCGCATCGAGCGGGCACGGCTCGAGTCCTTCTTCGACTTCTGCTGCTTCGACCACTCCTTCGTCGACCTGCGCCGGCGGACGCGCCAGGACCTGGAGGTCAGCGGCAACGCCTTCTGGGAGGTGCTGCGCGACGGTCGGGGCGAGATTGCCCGGCTCGTCTACGTACCCGCCTACTCGGTGCGCCTCTTGCCGCTCGATCGGGATCCGGTCGAGATCCAGGACCGCGTACGCGTATCGCCGGTCGCCTTCGACAGCGTCTCGACGCGCAGGCGCCTTCGTCGCTACGTGCAGGTCCAAGGGACCGAGCGCGTCTTCTTCAAGTCGTTCGGCGATCCGCGCGTCGTGTCCCGGCACAGCGGTCGCGTGTTCGACGACGCCGAGGCCCTGCTCGAGGCCGATCCGAGCGACGGTCCGGCCACCGAGCTCGTCCACTTCGCGATCCACTCGCCGCGCTCGCCCTACGGCGTGCCGCGCTGGGTGGGCACGCTGCTCTCGGTCCTGGGCTCGCGGCAGATGGAGGAGGTCAATTTCCTCTACTTCGAGAACAAGAGCGTGCCGCCGCTGGCGTTGCTCGTCTCGGGCGGGCGGCTGTCGGAGGCCTCGGTGCCGCGCATCGAGCGCTTCATCGAGGAGAACCTCAAGGGCAAGGCCAACTTCCACAAGATGCTCATCCTCGAGGCCGAGGGCGGCTCCGGCAGCTCGGAGACGGCACGCGCGAAGATCGAGCTGCGCCCGCTGACCGACGCGCAGCAGCAGGACGCGCTCTTTCAGGTCTACGACGAGCGGAACATCGACAAGGTCGGCAGCGCGTTCCGGCTGCCGAAGCTCCTGCGCGGCGAGAGCAAGGACTTCAACCGCGCGACGGCCGAGTCGGCGCTGCGCTTCGCCGAGGACCAGGTCTTCCAGCCCGAGCGCGACGAGTTCGACTTCCTGATGAACCGCCGGCTCCTCGCGGACATGGGCGTACGCTTCTGGCGCTTCCGCTCGCAGACGCCGGTGACGCGTGACCCCGAGCGGATGACGAACATGGTCGAGAAGCTCGTCCGCGTCGGCGTGCTCACACCCGAGGAGGGGCGGCTCCTGGCCGGCGACATCTTCAACCGGGAGTTCCGCAAGATCGGCGACGACTGGACCAAGCGCCCCATCACCCTGACGCTCGCGGGGATCCAGACCGGCGTCGAGGACCTCCGGGCCCGCACACAGAAGAACACGCTCCTCGACGACGCGCGGGCGCTCCTGCACCTGCGCGACGAGCTGGCCGCGGAGGAAGAGCGGCTCTCGGACAGCCGCCTCGCGCTCGCTCGCCGCTACCACGACGACCGCGAGCCCGAGCGCGTGCAGGTCCCCCGCGAGGAGTTCGAGGCCTGGTTCGAGGAGGGCTCGTGACGGACGCCGGCGCACTCCAGCGGGCCTGGGCGAGGCAGGCGCAGCTCGACGCCGAGCGCGGCGTCATCGAGTGCCGGATGTGCCGGCGCCGCTCCGGGCTCGACAAGACGCTCACGATCTGGCGCGACGGCGTGCTCGTGTTCGCCGTGTGCGATCGGTGCGCGGGCTCGCATGACGTGCTGCGCAGCCCGACCGACGCCGGGATCGAGGTCCGCGCTCGCCGGCGTCGTCCCGTCGTTCTTGGAGGTTCGCCGTGAGGGTGCGGCCGACGAGCAAGCGGCCGTGCAGGCTCGAGCGCGGCGAGATGCGGCGGGTGTCGCAGAACCGGAACGGGCCTCTCGTCGGCTATCACGTCTGCTGTCCGCGGTGCGGCTTCGTGACCGTGGCCCTGAACGGCCACGCGGGCATGGTCATCACCGAGAGCCCCGACGGAGAGCGGGTGACCTTCTCCCAGCCGCTCCGCTGCGTCTACTGCGCCGTGCTGATCGCGCTCCGCGACGGCCAGGCCGAGCTCGAGGAGGACGAGCGTGTGCGGCGCGTGCAGTACCGCTGACGAGCTGCGCCTGCTCCACGCGGCGCGCGAGGCGGCGGACGAGATCCTCGAGCGTTACCTTCGCGTGCGGCTACAAAAGGCCTTCGACCTGGGTAGCCCCAAGGGCTTCGACCGCGCGGTGGCTCAGCTCGCCGGCCTCCTGTCGAAGAAGGCCGCCGACTCGGACGATGCGGCCGTGCGGGCAGCGGTCGCGGTGCTGGACGTCGACTGGGGCAGCACCACGGCGGCGCAGCGGAGCACGCTCGTCGGTCGGGCGCTCCAGGCCGCCGGCCGGAGCACGGCGGGCGTGCCGCGGGCGGTGGGCGCCGTGTTCGGGGACGCGGCGAAGGAGGTCGTCCAGGCCACCCGCGACGGAGCACGGCGCGGCCAGGGGCTCGCGATCGCGGCCGACTTCAACGCCCTCGACCGGCGCATCGTCCGGCACCTGACGACGAGCCAGGCCAACTACGTGCGTGACGAGTACGGCCGGCGCCACGAGGCCTTCGGAGAGCGGGCGCGGCAGATCGTCGCCCAGGGCCTCGAAGCGGGGCTCGGCCGGGAGGACATCGCCCGCGACCTCGAGGCCGCCGCGCGTGACGTCATCGCCGGGCGCGGGAGCTTCTATTGGGAGACGGTGGCCGGCGCGTTCGTCGCCAACGGCCGCTCCTTCGCGCAGCTCTCGGCCTACGCCGAGGCGGGCATCGACCGCTACATCATCGAGGCCGTCCTCGACGAGCGGACGACCGAGATCTGCCGCTTCCTCGACGGCAAGACGTTCTCCGTGGAGAACGGCCTCGGCACCTTCGAGCGGGTCGAGGCCAACCCGGATGCGGCCAAGGAGCTCACGCCCTGGGTTCGCGACGGCGTGGACGCACAGGGGCGGCGGATCATGTTCGTCGACCGGGGCGGAAGCACGCGCCGGGTGGCGATCGTGGATCGGCCCGGGATCGGGACACGGGACGAGCGCGGCAGCTACTCGGCCGGCCTGTCGACCGCGAGGCTGCAGGAGATCGGCGTCTCGTTCCCGCCGTATCACGGCCTCTGCCGGAGCACGACGGTCGCCGACGTGTCCGCCCAGGTGGTCACGCCTCGCGTCGCGGAAGCCGTGCCCGAGCCGGAGCGGAGGTCGGACGGGCCGCTGGAGCTCCTCGCCGGCTCGAAGACGCTCGCCTCATCTTCGGGCCAGGCGCTGCCGCTCGACAGCGGGTTCGTCGAGAACTTCGATGTCCAGTTCCGGGCCGAGCGCATCGACGGCAAGGACGTCACCAAGGTTCGGTTCAAGGTCACCGAGCCGCACGCCGAGCGGGTCCGCGACGCGATCCTTGGCGGCGAGCGGGTCAACCGCGACGACACGTTCCGCCACCTCAAGGGCGACCGGGATCCCAAGACGGGACGCATCGTGAAGGGGCGCGAGGAGGGCAGCCTTCGCTTCCGTGCGGTGAGCTCCTCCTTCGGCAACGTCCGGGTGCGGATGGTCACCGAGCGGGGCGCGCTCGCCAACTTCGTCGAGATGGACATCCCGACGGCGAACGCGAGCGAGGCCTTCAAGGCCTATGGTGCGGCCGCGCGGCGCTTGGGCATCGCCGAGGCCACGAGCTTCCCCTCGGCGGAAGCGGTTGACGTTCTTCGCAAGGCGAGGCTCATCACCCAGTACGACCGTTCCGGTTGGGAGAAGCTCCGGCGGCTGAAGGAGCTGACGCCGGAGAGCATCGATCCGATCTTCCGCGATGCCACGAAGCGGTTCCCGGAGATGTCGAAGGTGCTCGACGACACGAAGCTGGTACAGACCGCGCGAGGGCACGTGGCCCTCCACTCCAAGGCGCAGGCGACGCGACTGCGCAAGGACGGCGTGGCAGGCCTCTTTCACGACCTCTCCGATCCCGCGGCCCTCGTTCACATCCTCGGCGACCCGGACGGCTCGGGTCTCTTGGCGTCCACGCAGCGGTACGGGCGAGGCCTGTTCGTCAACGGCATGAGCACCGGCACCGACTTCGGCACGGGCGGGGCGGACGGCGTGTTCACCCGGGTGGTCGTCAGGGGACAGAGGCATCTCGGCGTCGGTTCCCGCGGCGTGCGCGTGCTGATCGATCCCGACCAGCTCGGCCGCTCCGACTGGTACTTCTTCAACCGCGACAACTTCGGGCGCGCGGGTCCGAACCAGTTCTCCGACCGGAGGCTGGTCCCGGAGATGCGGGAGACGTTCCGCCGGCTCTCCACGAGCAACGAGATGATCTTCCAGCACGGCATCCCGGTCGAGGCGCTGCGGGGCGTCGTCATCCCCGACGCCGCGGCGCGCGGGCGTGTCCTACGGCAGCTCCGCGATGCGGGCATCACGAAGGTCAACGGTCGCCCCATCGAGGAGTTCGTGATGAGCCGGGAGGTCTTCTGATGTTCGACTGGATGCGCCACGAGGTGTGTCTCGCGGAGGGGCCCGCCGAAGCCCACGTGCTCCTGGCGATCCGATCCGAGCGCGTCGCGGACGAAGGTGGGAAGGGCGAGACCGTCGCCTGGGACGACGGCGACCACCGGCGCGCCTTCCCCCTGCAGCGCGTCCTGGTCGATGAGCTCGATCGGTTCGAGTTCGAGGACGACCGGGGCCGCCGGTTCACCCTTCGGCCTCTCACCGCGAAGCTCTACGCCGATCGGGTGCGGGCTGCCGTGGGTGGTCCCGGGCTCGCGACCGACGAGGCGGTCCGCGGCTTCTATCTCGCGCCGCGGGGCTGGTAGCGGGCCACGGACATCCTGGGGCCGTCCCCGTTCTGCGGGGGTGCGGCTTTGCCTCTTCGGAGGTGAAGCCGTGGCCCAGGACTCCGCGACGACCGACAGCCGAGCCGAGACCGCCGCCGGGCGGCTGAAGGCGATCCGCGCCCGAGTGGCCGAGCTGCACCGTCGCATCAAGACGGAGCGCGACCCCAAGGCTGTCGACGAGCTGCGCGGGGAGGTCGGCAAGCTCACGGAGCTGATCTCGGAGCTCGCGCGCGGGGGCGGCGGGCACCCAGGCGGCGTCGCCAAGGCCTCGCCTGTCGTCTGGCCGCGGGATCTGAACACCGCGGAGGCACGCGACGCTGCCGAGTGGGGCGCGGACCCTGCGGAGGTCGCCGGTGGCTGATCGCGTCACCATGGCGCTCGCCCGGGCGCGGGCGGTCCTGGACAGCCTCGTCCCGGAGCGGACGGCGAAGCGGATCTGGGGCTCGCCCGCGGGCAAGACGCACCTCGCCCAGCGCATCGTCGCCGAGATCCCCGAGCACCGCGTCTACGTCGAGCCGTTCGCGGGCGGGGCGCAGGTGCTGTTCGCCAAGGAGCCCTCCGAGGTCGAGGTGGTCGGAGACCTGGATCCCGAGATCGCGTTCGCCTTCCGGTTCGCCAAGAACCTGACGGCCGAGCAGCTCGATCGGCTGCGCCGCAAGAAGTGGGTCGGGGACAAGGCCCACTTCCGCAAGCTCTACGAGTCGGAGCCCCCGGACGACGAGGTCGACCGCTTCTACCGCTTCGCCTACCTCATCCGCTTCTCGTTCAACAAGCTCCGGCGCGGGACGATGCCTGACCGAAACGTCGGCGTCGAGGCGCGCTTCGTCGACAAGCTCGAGCGCTGGGCGCCGCGCCTCGAGGCCGTGCGCGTCCGCTGTGCCGACTACGAGAAGGTCATCGAGGAGTACGACGGGCCCGACACCTTCTTCTTCCTCGATCCGCCCTACGCCGGCTACGACGCCGACTGCCGCGTCGGGGCCGGCCACAAGGACTGGGACGAGGCGCGCTTCGCCAAGGTGCTGCGGAAGATCCGCGGCCGGTTCCTTTGCACCTACGGGCTGCGCGGTGACGCGGACCTCTTCAAGGGCTTCCACGTCCGCCGCTGGCGGCACACCTCGGGCGTCGGCACCTCGCAGGGCGGCCGGGGCCTTCACATGGGCGTCACGCTCGTCGCGACCAACTACGACCCGGACAAGGTCCGCCGCTTCCAGGTCGCGGTCTCGAAGACGATCTGGGGCTCGCCGGCGGGCAAGAAGAAGCTGGCGACGCGCCTCGTGGCGCTCCTGCCTCCCCACAAGACCTACGTCGAGCCCTTCGCGGGCAGCGCCGCAGTCCTGTTCGCCAAGGAGCCGGCCGACACCGAGGTGATCAACGACGCCGATCCCGACATCGCCCAGGCGTACCGGACCATCAAGCGGCTGACGCGCAAGCAGATCGAGCAGCTCCGGCGGATGCCGTGGACCGGCGACCAGGCGACGTTCAAGCGGCTCATCGACGCGAGCCCGAAGGACGACGTCGAGCGGCTGCACCGCTTCCTCTACTTGACCCACTTCTCCTACGGGAAGATGCGCGGCAAGAGCTTCAGCCCGTCGACGCAGGGCATCGAGGCCAGGACCGCCGAGCGCATCGAGGCGTTCGCGCCGCGCCTGCAGAACGTCCGCATCTACGGGGGCGACTACGAGAAGGTCGTCCGGAAGTACGACGGCGCGGACACGGTCTTCTACCTCGCCCCGCCCTACGCCGGCTACAACGTGGACGTCGGCGAGGGCGACTTCGACGAGGAGCGCTTCGTCGGCGTGCTCCGGTCGCTCAAGGGCAAGTTCCTCCTGACCTACGGCGTGCGGGGGAAGCTCCCGGCGCTGCTCAAGGACGCGGGCTTCACCATCAAGCGGATCCGGACGCCGCGGAGCATCGGCTCGATGCGCGGCGTGGGCGGCCCGACGCTGCTCACCCAGCTCCTGGTCGCCAACTACGACCTCGTCGACAAGACGGAGGCCGGCGAGGAGGCGCTCCTCGAGGCGTGGGACGGCCAGCTCGAGCTCGACGATCGCAGCGGCCCGGTCCTGGACGGCGAGATCGAGAAGGCCCAGGCCTTCGGCACGTTCGGCGGCTCGCACCACTACGCGAAGCGGATCGTGCCGCTCATCCCCGAGCACGAGATTTACGCCGAGCCCTTCGCCGGCGCGGCGGCGTTGCTCTACGCCAAGGAGCCGTCCGCTAAGGAGGTCCTCGCGGACAACGACGCCGACGTCGTCTTCCTGCACCGGTTCATCAAGGCGATGACCGCCGAGCGCGTCGGGGAGCTCGGGCGGCGCTTCGAGTGGAAGTGCACCGAGCAGAGCTTCGCCAAGGCGCGCGACATGGAGCCGAAGGACGAGGTCGAGCGCTTCTACAAGCTCGTCTTCGTCCGCACCCACGCGCGCGACTGCCGGCCCGACGGAACGCACCCGGCTAAGAACCACCTGGGCAGCACGACGAACCCGGAGAAGTACCTGCGCGCGGCCGAGCGGCTGAAGGACGTCTCGATCCTGCACCAGGACTACCGGAAGACGATCGCGCAGCTCGACGGGCCGAAGACGTTCTTCTTCCTCGACCCGCCCTACCCGGGCGAGTGGTACGACAAGGACGCGGTCATCGATCTCGGCGAGTTCGCCGACGCGCTCCGGTCGATCAAGGGCCGCTTTATCGCGGTCCTGAACGACAGCCCCGAGAACGTGGCCGCGTTCAAGTCGGTCGGCCACGTCTTCCGGCTCAAGGTCCACGAGGCCTCCGGCACCGGAGGCGCCAAGAAGGCCTCGCGCCTCTTCTGCGCCAACTTCAAGGTCGCCAAGGCAGACGGGGTGGAGGTCCTCGACGAGCCTGACGCGACCGACAAGGCCGAGTGGTCGGGGGCGTTCATCAACGACCTGCCCGACGACGCCTTCCTCTACATCGAGCCCGGCGGGCGCAAGGACGACGAGGGCAAGACGGTGCCGCGGAGCCTGCGGCACTTCCCCGTCCGCGACGACAAGGGCGAGCTGGACCTCCCGCACCTGCGGAACGCCATCGCTCGCATCCCGCAGGCGAAGATCCCCAGCCTCACGGCTCGCGACCTGCGCGAGCTGCAGGACCGGGCGCGGCGGCTGCTCGCGGAGGCGCAGGAGGCGGAACGCAAGCGGGCCGGCGCGCCGTTCGCCAAGTCCATCCCGCTCATCAAGGGCGTCGATCCCGACGACGAGCGCTACGTGCTCGGCGTGGTGCTCGAGCCCGAGGCGGTGGATGCGCAGGGCGACATCTACTCGCCCGAGGAGATCCGGCAGGCGGCCCACCGCTTCATGGAGGAGTTCGGCGGGCTGGGCCTCATGCACCGCTTCCGCGTGAACGGTGAGGTCAAGGTGCTGGAGAGCTACCTGGCCCCGGCGGACGTCACCTTCGGCGACGTGAAGGTGCGCAAGGGCACCTGGCTGCTCGCCGTGCGGATCCTGTCGGACGAGCTGTGGGCGCAGGTGAAGGACGGCGGGCTCACCGGCTTCTCCATCGGCGGATCCGCGCGCCGCGTGCCCGAGCACGAGACCGACGCGAACGCCGGCGTCGAGCAGCGGAGGGCCGCATGAGCGTGCGCGCCAAGGCCGAGCACGGCGTGAACCGGCTCATCGACATCGTGGTCGAGGAGGTCTCGCTCGTCGACCGCGCCGCCAACAAGCACCGCTTTCTCATCGTGAAGAGGAGCAACGACATGGACGCAACCACGACCGACGATGCGGCGACCGCCGCGGACGCGACCGAGGAGGTTCAGGACCTCGCGGCCGAAGTCGAAGAGGAAGAGAGCTCGGGCGAGGCGGCCGAGTCCGCCGGCGCCGAGAGCCCCCTCGGTTCGGCGCTGGCCGCGCTCGAGGGGCTGACCGAGGCGGTCGAGCTCCTCGGGACGGCGGGCGACGAGGGCGCCAAGCCGCGCCTCGCCGAGCTCGCGGGCGAGCTGAAGAGCGTCTCGGATCGGCTCGCCGGCCTGGCCGGCGCGAAGCCCGAGGACGGTGGGGCGACGGGCGCGCCCGGGCTGGACGGAACGCCGGCCGCCGGGGAGGGCGAGCCGCTCGCCGCCGCGGTCGCCTCGGTCCGCGCCACGCTCGAGCGGGTCTCCGCGGTGCTCGACGCCGCGGGCAAGGCCGGCGACGGAGCGACCCGGAGCGGCCAGGACAACAGCGCGGGCGGCACCGGCGCGGACAGCGCCGGAGACGACAAGGTCGCGGGCCAGCTCGAGGCCCTCGCCACCGCGCTCCGCACCCTGACCGAGACGGTCAAGGAGCAGCAGCAGCGGCTCGGTCGCATCGAGAAGCGCTTCGGCCTGCCCAACAGCGCGCCGTCCGGCGAGCGGCCCGCCAGGCCCGACGACGAGGACATCGGCTGGCCCCTCGACCTCAACCGACCCTTCGACCGGGAGAGCGTCGACAAGGCGACCTCCTTCCACGACGTGTGAGCCCCCGCGGGGACAAGGAGCAGAACGCGATGAGCTACATGAGCAACCGCACCATCCTGGAGAAGGCGGACCTCGCCCTCGCGGACCTCACCGCCGGGGGCGGCATCCTCAAGCCGGCGCAGGCCCAGAAGTTCATGCGCCTGCTCATTAAGGAGTCCGTCCTGATGAGGCTGGCGACCGTCGTGCCGATGGCGTCGCCCAAGCAGCAGATCTCGAAGATCAAGTTCGGCAGCCGCATCCTGCGGCCGGGCGCCGAGGCCACCGCGCTCACGGCCGCCGAACGCTCCAAGCCCGACCTCTCGCAGGTCGAGCTCGACGCCAAGCTCTTCAAGGCCGAGGTGCGCCTCTCGGACGAGACGCTCGAGGACAGCATCGAGCGGGGCCAGCTCCGGCAGACGATCATGGAGATGATGGCCGAGGCCATCTCCCGCGACATGGAGGAGGTGGTCGTCAGCGGCGACACCGCGTCGGCCGACCCGTTCCTCGCAGTGATGGACGGCGTGCTCAAGCAGGCCACGAGCAACGTGGTCGACGCCGCCGGCAACCCCATCTCGAAGGACCTCCTGCGGGACATGCTCAAGACGCTGCCGTCCGAGCACCTCCGGGACAAGAAGGCGATGCGGTTCCTGACGAGCGTCGACGCCGACCTCGACTACCGCAACTCGCTCGCCGAGCGCGCGACCGCCGTGGGCGACAAGTTCCTCGAGGGGGACACGCCGGTCCTCTACTCGGGCGTGCCGCTCCAGCCGGTGCCGCTCTTCCCCGAGAACCTCGGCGCGGGCAACGACCAGACCGTCGTGCTGCTCGGCAATCCCAAGAACATCCACGTCGGGATCTGGCGGCAGATCCGCATCGAGTCCGCCCGCGAGATCTCCGAGGGCACGCTCAAGATCGTCGCCACGCTCCGCTTCGACGTGAAGTACGCCGAGGAGCCCGGCGTGGCCAAGGCGATCAACGTCCAGCTCTGATCCGAGGAGGCTGAGTGATGGAGACCCTGCTCGTTCGCCTGAAGCCCCACGACCCGCGCCGGGGGCACGTGCTGCGGCGGTACACCTACCGCGGCATCAAGTTCCACGAGGAGCGCGGCTGGTACCGCGTCGAGAAGGCCGTGGGCGAGTACCTGCGGACCGTCCGCCAGGTCGTGGGGAGCGAGCACGCGCCGCTGGCCTTCGACGTGTGCACCGACGACGAGGCCCGCAGCCTCGACGCCAAGGAGAAGGAGGCGGCCGTCACCCGCAAGGCGGCCACCGACGAGATCAAGGTGTCGCCGGCCCGCGGCGAGGGCGCGGTCACGACCGAGGACCTGCCCGAGGCGGCGACGGTCTCGCCGGGCGAGCCGAGCGGCTCCGGGCGCAAGGGCCGGCGGGGGTGACGTGTACGCGACGGTCGACGATCTGCGCGCCGAGGGCGTGACCGAGACGCAGGCCGGCGACGAGCGGCTGAGCGCCCTCATCGACGAGGCGAGCCGCGTCATCG
Source organism: uncultured delta proteobacterium (assembly GCA_900696455.1). GTDB lineage: Bacteria > Myxococcota_A > Polyangia > Haliangiales > Haliangiaceae > UBA2376. The sequence goes on along the minus strand of CAADGB010000249.1, from coordinate 27,168 downwards.
ACCGCGTCACGGGCTGGTTCTTCGAGCCCCGCGCACGGAGCTACCGGATGGACGGGCGCGGCGGGCCCAGCGTCGAGCCTCCCGCGCCGCCGATCCAGCTCGACCGCCTCGCGACCGGCGGCAGCGACCTCCCGCTCGATCCGGAGCACCTCGTCGTGGTCGGCGCGCCCGTCCAGCCGGGCTTCGACGGCCCGCTCCTCATGCTGCGCCACGGGCGCCGATTCCCGCGGGGACGGGCCAACGTCGAGGCGGACGGGCTCTTCGGCTACACCGAGGACGACGGCACTCCCCACGGGCGCACGCCGCTCGAGATCCGGCGCGCCTGCATGCTGCTCGTGCTGCGGATGCTCCCGGGGCTCGGTGACGCCGACGCCGCCGGCGACGTGAAGAGCCGCTGGCGCCTGCTCGAGGAGCGCACCCGGGATCAGAGCTACCGGCTCGACCGCGACGCGCGGCCGGCTGCCCTGACCGGCGATCCGGAGGTCGACGCGATCCTCGGGCGCTACCGCCGCCCGATGGGACTGGGGGCGGCGTGATGCGCGGGCGGCTCATCTTTCCGTTCCTGGCCGAGCTGTTCCGGCTCGACACCCACGCGATGGTCACGGTCGATCCGGACGGGCCGGGGCCGCTCGAGTCGGGTTACGACCCGGACTTCAAGGAGCCCGTCGTCGTGGACCAGGACGATGACGGGATCGGCGAGCGCGTCCGCACCGAGCACCCGCCAGTGCGGGTCCCCTGCCAGGTCGACACCAAGGCGTTCGAGGAGCTGCGGATGTTCGCCTCGGGCAACGCGCCGCGCTCGCGCATCGACCTCGTGTTCCACTTCAAGGACCTCGAGCGGATGGGGCTCGTGGACGCCGGGAGCGGCGACGCGCTCGTCCGCCCCGGAGACCGGCTCGCCGCGCTCTTCGACAAGGCCGGCGCGCTCGTGCAATCCGTCCGCACGCCGCCCGGGCTCTACGTGACCGAGGCGCGGCCCATCGGCTTCGGCCTCCACATGGCGCGGCCCCGCAGGAACCTCCTCCTCGTCGCCTTCGAGGATCGGCAGCCCGCCGCAGGGAGGGCCGCATGAGCGTCACGAAGACGGGCGACTGGGCGGTGGCGCGGCGGCTCCTCACCGGAGCGCCGTCGAAGCTCAAGGCCGCGGTCGGGACGGCACTCCGGCAGGAGGCGCAGCTCCTCCGCCAGGAGATCGTCCAGGGCATCACGAAGCAGGCGCCGGGCGGCGAGCCGTTCAAGCCGCTGTCGCCGCTCACGCTCGCAGCGCGGGAGATGAAGGGCCGCGGTGGCACCAAGGCCCTCATGGTCCGCGGCGATCTTCGCAACGCGATCGCCGCCATCGTCCAGGGCGACGAGGCCTTCGTCGGCGTGCCGCGCAAGGCACGGGGCAAGGACGGCAAGTCCGTCGTCGACGTGGCGCAGGTCCAGGAGTTCGGCGCCGGCCCCATCGTCATCCCGATGACGCCGGCGATGCGGCGGTTCCTCTTCGCGCTCCTGCGCCAGGCCGGCGAGGAGCCGAGCGGCGGCTCGGGGCGCGGCGTCGTGGTGGTCACGATCCCGGCGCGCCCGTTCCTGCGCCCCGCCTTCAAGCAGTTCGAGAAGGGCGTGCAGAAGCGCTTCCTCGGCCGCGTCGCCGTCCTGATGGGCCTGGCCGCGGGCACGACGCCCGCCGACACGGGAGGGGCGTGAGATGGCCGTCCCCACGCTCATCGCCATCAGCCCGAGCTCCGGACCGACGAGCGGCGGCGACCTCGTGCGGCTCACCGGCGCCGACTTCGCGCCGCGCGTCGCAGTGGAGCTCGGCGGCGTGCCGGCCGAAGTCCTCGCGGTCCGCAGCGAGGCCGGCACCTGGCTCGCGGACGTCCGTACGCCCGCGCACGTCGAGGCGACGGTCGACGTCGTCCTGCGGAACCTCGACGCGGCCGGCTCGCCGATCCCCGGTGAAGAGGCGACGCTGCCCGGCGCCTACCGATTCCTGCGGCCGCGCATCGTCAAGGAGTCGGACCTCACGCGTCTGGTTCGGTCGCTGCTCCGCGAGCTCAAGCGCCAGGTGATCGCGAACGTCAGCATCACCGTCTCGGTCGACTACGACGACACGACCATCGATGGGCTGAACGTCGTCGCGATCTCGAAGCTCCCGTCGCTCGTGCTCTCCGGCCCGCGCGTCGTCGAGAACCGCTTCTTCTCCACCAACGAGCCCCACGAGGACGTCGTCGCCGGTCCCGCCGGTCCCGAGCTCCTGCGCCGCCGGCCGCCGTTCACGGTGGACCTCGTCTTCACGATCACGGCGGCGTCCGATCGGACCATCGAGCTGCTCAACCGGATGGCCGCCGCGGCGACATTCCTCAACCGCAACCGCTGGGTCGAGCTGCCGCGCGATCCGGAGAGCCCGGGCGCCGGCACCGTGCGCTGGGAGATGGATCCCGAGGGCGAGTTCCAGACGCGGCTCGACGGGCCGAACGACGTCCGCGCCTTCACGTGCGGCTTCGTGGTCCGCGGCTTCGACATCGACGAGGGGCTGCCGCTCGACCTCGGGAAGGCGGTCGCCGACGCCACGCTCGACACCGAGGCCATCGCTCCGGGAGGTGCACCGTGACCGTCACCCTGATCAACGCCTTGAGGCGGATGAAGGTCGTCAACCTGCCGCACGACGTCTACTGCGCGGCGCTCGGCAGCTGCGCCTGCGTCGAGATCGGCCGGGGCCGGCGCGTCGCCTCCTCGCTGACGCTGCCTTCCGGAAGCGCGACGGGTGGCCTCGACGAGGCCGTGCTCCTCGTCCCCGACATCGCCCGCGATGTGCGCGCGGGCGAGCTGCGCGTGCGCCGCGAGGCGCCGCCGCCGGCACATGCGCGCGAGCCCGCAAGCGCCCCGCGGCGGCCGGCCGACGGCGCAGCGAGCCATCCCGGCGCAGGCAGCCCGGACGCGCACAGACCGACCGCCGGCCGGACCGGCCGAAAGAAGGCGAGGTAACCCATGGGCGGACAGCTTCTCTCTTCCAAGATCGTCGTCGTCGAGGAGGAGCCCCAGGTCCGGGGCATCCCTTCGCTCCCCACGTCCGTCGCGGGCGCCGTCGGCATCACCGAGCGAGGCCCCATCGGCCAGGCGGTGCTCGTCAACTCCTTCGAGGAGTTCCAGGACCGCTTCGGCGGCTTCACGCCGGACTCGGACCTCGCCCTCGCGGCGATGGGCTTCTTCGAGAACGGCGGGAGCCAGCTCTGGGTGGTCCGCACCGTCCACTACGGCGACGTGGCGGTGCCGGGGTCGGCCACGGCCGTCCGAGGCTTCGGCTTCCTCACCACGCCCGGCGCGCCAACGCCCGCGCTCGCCGTCAGCGCGCTGCCCGAGCCGTTCCGCCTCGCCGACGGCGATCGCATCGTGCTCTCCGTCGATGGGGGACCCGACGAGGAGGCGATCTTCAACGGCTCGGCGGCGCAGGTGGCTGCGGGAGGCCCGGGTCCCTTCGCCCTGGCGGACGGCCAGACGCTCGCGCTCCGCTTCGACGGCGGACCCGAGCAGCTCGTCGTCTTCGCGGCCGCGGACTTCGCCGACATCGCCGCGGCCACGTCCGCCGAGCTCGCGGCGGCGATCAACGCCCAGATCGCCGGCGGCAAGGCGCTGGTCCAGGCCGGCGTGCTGGCCCTCGCGAGCGACACCGAGGGCACCGCGAGCCGCGTCGAGGTCACCGGCGGCAGCGCGAACGCGGCGCTCGGCTTCCCGGCGGGCGCTGCCATCGGCGGCGGCAACGTCGCCGACCTCGCCGCTGTAACGGCGGCCGAGGTGAAGGCGCTCGTCGAGGCGGCCGTGCCCGCGGTGTCGGTCGATGCCGGCCCGGGCGGCGTGCTCGAGCTGCGCACCATCGCAACGGGCGCCGCGGTGACGCTACAGGTGCAGCCGGCCACGGCGGCGGCCTTCGGCTTCGACAACGACGTCCACGCCGGCAGCGACTCGGGCGCGGCCAACGCACTGCGCGTCGAGGGCAAGGACCCCGGCGCCTACGCCGACCACGTGCAGGCCGAGGTGCGCCTGGCCACCTCCGGCGAGCCGTCCGAGTTCGACCTCGCGGTGATCGAGGACGGCGTCTACCGCGAGACCTTCCCGAACCTCTCGATGGACCCAGACGCCCCGCGCTACGTCGAGCGGGTCGTCAACGACGAGCGGCTCGGCTCGAGGCTGGTGCGCGTCATCGACCAGCTCCTGCCCGGCGCTCCGGTGCCCGACGTGCAGGTCGCGCAGCTCGCGGGCGGCAACGACGGCCTCGCGGGCCTGAACGACACCGACTTTGTCGGCAACGACGCCGGCAAGACCGGCATCCGAGCGCTCGACCTGGTGCAGGACCTCACGCTCCTGCTCGTCCCCGGGCGCGCCACGGCGGCGGTCCACAACGCGATGGTCGCCTACTGCGAGGTGGAGCGCGACGGCAGCGTCTTCGCCATCCTCGATCCGCCCGCGAACCAGGGCGCCACCGGCATCGTCAACTACGTGCTGAACGTGGCGGCGCTCGGCGAGCTGACCGAGTTCGCGGCGATCTATTGGCCGCGCGTGAAGGTGCTCAACCCGGCGCGGAGCGTCTTCGGTCCCGCCGACAAGATCGTGGTGGCGCCGTCGGGGATCCTCGCCGGCGTCTACTCGCGCACGGACTCGGCGCGCCCGGGCGGCGTCTACGACCCGCCTGCCGGCATCGACAAGGGCCGGATGTTAGGCGTGCTCGGCTTCGAGACCGACGAGGTCCTCGAGGAGGCCAAGCGCGACCTCGTCTACCCGAAGCGCATCAACCCGCTCACGACCGGACCCGGCCTGCCGCGCTACATCGACGGCTCGCGCACCCTCAAGGGCGGCGGCAACTTCCCGTACATCGCCGAGCGGCGCGGCGTGATCTTCATCGAGCAGAGCCTCAAGCAGGGCCTCCAGTTCGCGCGCCACAAGAACAACACCGAGGGCCTGCGCGCGCAGGTGCGGCGGACCATCACGGCGTTCCTGCTCACGCAGATGAACAACGGCGCCTTCCGCAGCCGCGAGCCGTCGAAGGCCTTCTTCGTCGACGTGTCGGACACGCTCAACACGCCGTCGGTCATCTTCGCCGGCAAGCTCATCGCCCGCATCGGGCTCGCCACGAACAAGCCCGCCGAGTTCATCGTGCTGCGGATCAGTCAGGACACCCGCGCGCTCGAAGCCGAGCTCGCGGCTGCGGGCGCGTGACGTAGGAGGACGACACCATGGCGGTCATCGGCAACCCCCGCAGCTTCCACAAGAAGTTCAAGTACATCGTCGAGATCGACGACGTCGGCCACGCCGGCTTCCAGAAGTGCAGCGAGCTCTCGGTCGAGATCGCGAACGTGCAGTACTTCGAGGGCGGCTCGCTCATCCCGAACAAGAGCCCGGGCCGCCTCACGTTCTCCGACGTGACCCTCGAGCGCGGCGCCACCCAGGACCGCGACCTCTTCGACTGGTTCCAGGACGTGGCGATCACCTCGAGCGGTCTCGGCCTCACCGACGTGAACTACAAGCGCAACCTCGACATCGTGCAGCAGGATCGCGACGGCACCACCCTGCGCCGCTGGTCCCTTTCCCGGGCGTGGCCCGTGAAGTTCGTCGCCGGCGACTGGGACAACGAGGCCGACGAGAACGTCATCGAGTCGGTCACGCTCACGTACGACTTCTTCGAGTTGATCCAGTAGCCGATCGAGGGCTCGATCAGCGCGGCGGCTTGGAGTCGACGACGTAGACGTGCCTCGACAGGTCGAGCAATGCGTTGGCCTCTGCATCCCGGTGCACGACAAGCTGATGGCCCTTTGGAAACGAGATGTGCCGACCGTCGCGCAAGACCTGGCGTGTAATCGTGATGAGGCACTGCGACACGTGGCGTTTGGAGCGGTCGATGCGAGAGAACTCGTCGACCAGGTAGGCGAAGACGTTGCCCTGGTTTTCTCGATGCGACTCCCACTCGTCATCCTCGTACAGCCGGTAAACGAAGCCTTGACTGAGGTCGTCTCCGAACAGACGGCATAGATCGCTCCGTAGCTTCAGGAAGGGGACCGTCCCGTTCTCGTTCACGAGGTGGTAGGCGGTCGAGATGTCAGCCACGATCATGCCTGGCGAGTACGTCGCGTTGGAGAACTTCTGGCTCTTCTCCTCGATGATGTCGCGGATCATCTGCCAGATCTTCTCGGGCGTATCGACCACGCGCTTCGGTTGTTTGGCGTTCGCCTCGATCCAGATCTGCTGCTCTCCTTTCACAGCGTGAAGGTCCGGCGTCTTCTCCCCCTGCTTGCCCTTCTCGGGGACGAAGGAGACGGCGAAGCCCTTCGCAGCAAGCGTCCCCGCCACGTAGAAGAGGTACTGCGTTCCAACGAGGGACTCCGGATCATGAGCAAGCCGGTGCAGCTCCTTGCGCAGCTGCGGATCGTTGCGCCGCCATAGGTACCAGAGCGCCTTGCCGACCGTGCCGAACAGGTGGGCGTCGATAGCCGCGTCGTAGGCCTTCGAGTTGTCGCGCTCGGATGGCGCGGCGTCCCAGAAGCGGATGAGCGCCATCACCTGTTCGGCCAGAGGAGATCGTCGGAGCTTGTCGTCGGAGTGCAGCACGTTGAGGAGGTGGCCTGTGGCGTTGATGTAGTAGGCGAGCGAGTCGTTTTCCTCGTTCGCCGGATCTCCGAGCACGTCTTTGTCGACGTGGCACGGCGTCGTGTTCTTGTTCGCCTCGTCGGCCATCGTTGCTCGAATGTACCGTGCCAGTCCCGGTGGGCCCAACCCGACAGTCGGTTCACGCACGACGCCGCCGATTCCGTGCGCGCGGCGGTGGCTCGTCGTCGTCGCTGAGCGCGTTGCCAACGACCATGGCCAGGCCGAAGAGCCCGGTGACCGTCGCAACGCCCTTGGCGGTGGAGAGCTTCTGTTCGAGATCCTTCGCCACCGCGTAGTTCCGGTTGGCAGTCTCCGCGGCCTTCGCGTACGCGGCCTGCACATGCGCGATCTGACGGCGGGCCGCGTCCATGTTGACCATCAGCCTGGAACGCTCGGCGCTGAGGGAGCTCACCTGGCGAGTAAGCTCGGCCTCACGCATCTCGGCGGCGCGCTTCTCCGACTCCATGGCTGCGCGCGACCGCTTCTCGCGCTCGAGCGCGAGCTGGAGGTCGGCGACCTGCTGGGCGAGCTTCTGCTGGTCGTCGCCTGACTGCTTGACCTTCGAGTTCGCGGCCGCCAGCTCCGCTTCCAGCCGGGCGTTCTCGGCCACGAGCGCGCCGTGCGCCTTCGTGAGCGTGGCGACGAACTCGGCGTCGATCTCGGCGCCATCGTCGACTGAGGTGTCGGTGCCCTCGATCAGATCCTCGGGGGTGGTGGACAGGGCCGCCGCCACGCATGCGACGTGCTCCTTGCGCCAGGGGCGCTCGCCGGCGAGCAGGCGGCTCACGACGGATGGGTCGAGGCCGCTCGCCTGGGCGAGCTGCGCCTGCGACCAGTTGCGATCCTTGAGGTGCTGTCGAACGCGTTCGCTGAGCGTCATGAGCGGCTCCTTGCTCCGCGGAGAGCGGCCCCTCAAGGATAGGCCCGTGTGGCAATTTGGCAAGTCGGATGCTGAACCGTCATGGCAGAGATGCATGAGCTGAGAGTTGCAGTTACAGCAATGGTGATGTCGGCTACTTGCCGTTCGACAGCGGAGCGCGGACTTAATGTCCGCCTTTCGCATCATTCTGGCAAGTGGGCTCGCATCTCGACTTGCCAATCGCGGTCGTTACGCGTAGCTTTGATCCGCGTACCGCTTCGAGATGGCAACCATGCGATCCGCCGAGTTCTTCGCCACCCACCCCGTGTTCACGCACGAGGAGTACCTCGCGGCACGCGGAGGGCGTGGGGACCGGAGCCCTCGGACGGCCGACAGCCTGCTCACCCGCCATGCCGCCGCCGGAAGGATCCTACGCGTCCGCCGGGGGCTGTACGCGTCCGTACCGGCCGGCGCGACGCCGGACACGTTCCAGGTGGATCCGTTCCTGCTGGCGACCAAGCTCGCCCCCGATGCGGCCGTCGCCTACCACGCCGCGCTGCAGTTCCGGGGCAAGACGTACTCGGTGTGGCACCGCTTCACCGTCCTCACTCGCAGCCACGTGCGTCCGCTGACCTTCCAGGGGAGCGAGTTCGTGGCGGTCCGGCCGCCGCGCGCCCTCAAAGGGCTTCCAGATCTCGGCGGCGGCATCACCTCGGAGCCGCACGCCGGCGGGACCGTCCGCGTGACGACGTTCGAGCGTACCCTGGTCGACGTTCTGGATTCGCCCCACCTCGGCGGCGGATGGGAGGAGGTCTGGCGATCGCTCGAGATGGTGGAGTACTTCGACCTCGATGCGGTCGTGGAACACGCCGTCAAGCGGCGCTCGGCGACCACGGCGGCCCGGGTGGGCTTCTTCCTGGAGCAGCATCGCGAGCGGCTCTTCGTTGAAGAACAGCACCTGACAGCTCTCCGCGAGCTCGCGCCACGACAGCCCCAGTACCTCGATCGCAAGCGTGAGCCGGGACGGCTCGTGAAGCCCTGGAACCTCGTGGTACCAGAGCGCGTGCTCAACCGGTCCTGGGCAGAGGTGACCTGATGCTGACGCGACAACAGCTCCAGCAGGCGGCTGCGGAGAGCGGCTTCCAGGTCGAGTCCTACGAGAAGGTCTACGTGCTCGTGCGCTTGCTCGAGGCGGTTCGCACGCACCCGTTTCTGGGGTCGCGGATGGCGCTCAAGGGCGGAACGGCCCTGAACCTCTTCGTCCTGGGCTTGCCCCGGCTGTCGGTCGACATCGACCTGAACTACATCGGCGCGGCGGATCGCGAGACCATGCTCGCCGAGCGCCCTCGTGTCGAGCAGGCGCTCCAGCAGGTCGCCGGTCGGATGGGCCTCACCGTCAAGCGCACGCCGACCGAGCACGCGGGCGGAAAGTGGCGGTTGACCTATGCGTCGGCCAGCGGCCGGCCGGGCACCATCGAGGTCGACGTCAACTTCATGTTGCGGACGCCCTTGTGGCCCGCCACGCCGAGAGACTCCCACCCGATCGGCGGCGAGAAGGCCACCCAGGTCTTGATCGTGGAGGATCACGAGCTCGCCGCGGGGAAGCTGGCAGCCCTGGTGGCCCGTAGCGCGAGCCGCGACGTCTTTGATGCCCGCGAGATCCTCCGCCGACCGAACCTGGACCGAGCCAAGTTGCGCCTCGGGTTCGTCGTCTACGGCGGCCTGAACCGGGTCGACTGGCGCGAGATCACCGTCGATCAGGTTCACACCACCGCTCGCGACGTCGACTCGCAGCTCGTGCCGATGCTGCGCCATGACGTGCGGCCTGCGAAGGCTGAAATCGAGGGATGGGCCGCGACGCTGATCGAGGAGACCCGTGACCTCATGGCCAGCGTCCTTCCCCTCGAAGCCCACGAGCTCGACTTCATCGAACGCCTGAACGGCGCCGGCGAGATCGTCCCAGAGCTTCTCACCGACGACCCTGTCACGCAGGCGATCGTCCGGGACCACCCCGGCCTCAAGTGGAAGGCGCTGAACGTCAAGAAACGCCTCGGGGTTCCCGCCGGCGACGACGAGCCGGCGTAGCGGCTGTCCCCGTCCCCGCTGCCCGGCGCTTTGCCCTCCCGAGAGACCACTCGCTCGAGGAGGTGCACGCCGATGTCCGAGATCATCACCTGCCCCACGGGGCTCACCGGGCGCATCCGGGGCATGAAGGTCCGCGAGGAGCGGATCCTCTCCGATCGGAAGCTGGCCAAGGCTGGCGGCCAGGTCGACGAGCTGCTGGCCTCCTGCTGGGAGGAGACCCTCGACGCGGGGCCCTACGACTTCGGGGACAAGGCGATCGACTGGGGCAAGGTGCTCCAGGGCGACCGCTTCTTCGCGCTCCTGCAGATCCGCGCGCTCACCTACGGGTCGGCCTACGCCTTCGCCGTGACCTGCCAGCACGAGGGGTGCCGAGCGCGCATCGAGTGGGAGCTCGACCTCGCGAGCCTGCCGTGCCGGCCGCTCTCTGATGAGAGCCGAGCCGCCTACCTCGACGGGAACCGCTTCGAGACGACGCTGCCCGACGCGGGCAAGCGGGTCTGGTTCCGGCTGCTCACGGGCGCCGACGAGCGCAAGCTCCCCCAGCTCAGGCGCGGCGCCGGCGACAAGCTGCTGTCGGCGATGCTCGCCTTCCGCGTCGTCGAGGTCGAGGGCGTCGATCCGCGCGAGCGGCGGCGGTTCATCGAGGAGCTGTCGATGCGCGACGCCGACTTCCTGGTCGACGAGTTCGACCGCGTCGACTGCGGCGTCGACACGACCATCGAGATCGAGTGCCAGGAGTGCTTCGCCACCCAGGAGGTCGATCTCCCTTTCGACCGGACCTTCTTCATGCCCGGCAAGGAGAGGGCGGCGAGGCGCCGGGACCGGAGCACCTCTTTCCCCCGGTAGACCGCGATGCGTGGCGCGAAGGCGTGTTCCAGATGTGCTGGCGGCAGCACGGCGGCTCGGGGCTGGGGCTGAGCATGGGCGAGGTGCTCGACATGCCGACCGCCGACCGCGACTGGTTCCTCGAGAGGATCGGCCAGCAGCGGACCCGGGAGGCGAAGGAGATCGAGAAGGCCGGGAAGCGGAGGTAGCCGGTGGCGCTCAACAACCTCGGCCTCGGCTTCGTCTTCACCGCGCGCGACCTCGCGTCGGCGAAGATGCAGCGGCTCGAGCACCGTTTCTCGAGCCTCGACGAGCGCGTCACCGGCGGCACCGACCGCATGACGACGGCGTTCCGCCAGCTCGGCATCGGGCTCGCCGTGTTCACCGCGGGGGCGGCGGCGGTCGCGGGCGCGTTCGCGCTCGCCGGCGCGGCGGGACGCTTCGAGCAGGGCCTCGCCGCCGTCGGCGCGGTCACGCGCGCCACCGCGCGCGAGCTCGGGATGCTCCGGGAAGCCGCGATTCAAGCCGGCATCGAGACGCAGTTCTCGCCCACCGAGGCCATCGCGGGGCTCACCTCGCTCGCCACCGCCGGCCAGACCGCGGAGCAGGCCACCCGCACGCTCATCCCCGTCCTGGATCTCGCCGCCGGGTCGCTCGGCCAGCTCGGCGTCGCCCAGGCCGCCGAGGCCGTGGTCGGCACGCTCAACGCCTACGGGCTCGCCGCAGACCAGGCCGCCGGCGTGACCGATCGGCTGCTGCGCATCACCCAGCTCACCAACTTCCAGACGCGCGACTTCGAGGCGGGGCTGTCCAAGGCGGCGGCGACCGGCGCCGTCTTCAACCAGAGCCTCGACGACGTGCTCATCACGATGGGGCTCCTGCGCAACCGGAACATCGACGCGTCGAGCTCGGCCACCGCCTTCCGCGAGGCGACGCGGCGTGTGGGCTCCGACCAGCGGGCGCAGCAGGCGGTCACCGGCGCGGGCATCCAGGTCTTCGACCAGGCGTCGGGCCGGATGCGCTCGATGGTCGACATCATGAGCGAGTTCGCCGAGCGGACCCGCGACATGAGCGAGGAGGAGCGCAACCGCCGCGTGGTCCAGGCCTTCGGCGCCCGCGGCCTGCTCGCCTTCAACGCAGTCATGAACGCGAGCTTCACGACGATGCGCGACGGCGCGGAGGTGACGCTCCGGGGCGCCGAGGCCATCGAGGCGCTGCGCCGCGAGATGTCCGGCGCCGAGGGGACCGCCGCGAGCTTCCGCGAGCAGCTCCTCGACACCTTCGAGGGGCAGAAGACGCTCCTGGCCGGCACGCTGCAGACCTTCGCCGTGGTCCTGGGCGAGCCCTTCGCGGCGGTGTTCAAGCCCATCGTCCGCGTCCTCGTCGACGTGCTCAACGCGATCCTGAAGGCATTCCAGGCGATCCCTGCGCCCATCAAGCGGATCTTCGCGGGCATCGTGCTCGCCGCCGGCAGCTTCCTGATGCTGGTCGGCGGGGTCATCGCGGCGAAGGCGTCGATCGCCCTGCTCGCCATCGCCTTCAAGGCGCTCGGCATCACCATCGGCGGGATCCTGGCCACGCTGCTGCCGGCGATCCTCATCGTCGGCGTGCTCGGCGGGGTGGTCGCCGGCTTCGTGGTCGCCTTCCGGCGCAACGTCGGGGGCATCGCCGACTTCGCGCGGCGCATGTGGGAGCGGGTGACGCTGTTCTTCCAGGGGCTCAAGCAGCTCTTCGAGCAGGGCGGCTTCTCGGGCGCGGTGCGCGAGGAGCTGAACCGCGCCGAGAACCAGGGGCTCAAGCGCTTCCTCATCTCCGTCTTCCAGATCGTCCACCGCATCCAGCAGATCTGGGAGGGCTTCAAGGACGGCTTCACGAGCACCATCGAGGAGGCGCGGCCGGTCTTCGAGGATCTCGCCGGCGCGCTCTCCGAGCTCGGCAACGAGATCGCGGCGATCTTCACGGGCGTCACCGGCGGCGCCGCGTCCCTGCCGTCCTCGGAGCTCCGCAGCTTCGGCCAGATCGCCGGCTCGGCCATCGCGACCGTCGTCACGTGGTTCACCAAGCTGATCGCCGTCTTCGCCCGGGTGACCGGTGGCATCATCGCCGGCTTCCGGTCGATGATGGACTTCATCCGCCCGGCCTTCGAGGTGGTGGGAGAAGCGCTCGGCCAGCTCCGCGCGGCGTGGCGCACGCTCACGGGCGCGACCAACGACTCCACGTCGGCGACCGACGAGTCCACGAGCGCCTGGCGCTCGCTCGGCGAGTTCCTGGGCCAGGTCTTCGGCGCCGTGGTCACGGTCATCACGCTCGCCCTGGCCGGGCTCATCAAGGTGATCACTGCCGTCATCTGGGTCGTCAACGCGGTCAAGGACGCCTTCATCGCGGCGGGCACCTGGATCGGAGAGACCGCGGCCAAGATCTACCTCTGGTTCACCGAGACGCTGCCGAACGCCATCTCGTCGGCCATCAGCACCGTGGTCGGCTTCTTCCGCGCGATCGGCCAGTTCTTCGTGGGGATCTGGCGGTGGTTCGCGAACCTTTTCCGGCAGATCGCCGACGGGATCATGAGCTTCCTCCAGCCGGTCGTGGACTTCTTCCGCGGCGTCGGCCGGGCGATCAAGAGCGTGTTCGACTCGATCCGCGACTTCGTCATCAAGCTGCTCCGCAAGATCCCCGACGCGCTCCTGCCCGCGAGCCTCGAGCGGCTGAAGCGGTCGCCGCTGTCGACGGAGGTCCGCAGCGAGGACGAGTTCGAGGCCGTCGGCCGGACGGAGACCACCGCCGCGCGCTCCGAGGCCGCGACCTCGGCGATGCCGGCCGCCGCCGACGCGGCGGGGCGCATGAACGAGTTCGCCCAGCTCGAGCAGAACATGATGGCGTTCGCCAACGCGCAGGCGCAGCGGCAGGGGCAGCCGCCTCCGTTCCAGATCAACGTCCAGGTGGACGGCGAGACCGTCGCCCGCGCCACCCACCGGGCCAACTCCGACGCGGCGGCGAGGTCGTTCTCGCCGGTGCCGGCGTACTGAGGGGAGGGAACGTGGGCATCGAGCTCGCCATGGTCCGGTCCCCGCGGTGCCTGCTCGTCAACGTCGTGACGGGCGAGTCGATCGAGTGCCTGTTCAACCCGACGCAGCTCACCGAGAAGGTCCAGGTCAACTGGAACCGCCTGGCGATCCCGGGCCTGTCGCACCAGGTCCTGCAGTTCCAGTCGACCGGCAACCGCCAGCTCTCGGGGGTCGAGTTCTACCTGGACCGCTTCTTCGCGGCCGAGCAGCCCGGCGACGTGGACATCCTCGAGTTCCGCTCCTTCCTGCGGGCGCTCACCGTCCCGCCCGAAGGGACCGAGGACGTGGCGAGCACCGCGCCGCCCCGGGTGCTCGTCATCTGGCCCGAGGTCCTCACCGTGGAGGCGGTCGTCACCGACGTCGAGTTCCAGTACCGGCAGGTCGGGGTGGACGGCACCGTCCTCGTCTACGTCGCCACCGTGACCTTCGAGGAGATCCTCGACGCCCGCGTGACCTCCGAAGAGCTCCGGGAGGAGGCGTAGCATGCCGCCGCGCGTCGGCTCCCGCCACAGCTTCACGGCCGGCGTCCGCGACGACGACGGAAGGCTGCACCTCACGGGGCGCGAGCCGTACCGCTTCCGCGCGCACGCCGACAACCGCGTCCACGTCGTCGTGCAGGGCGACACGCTGTGGGACCTCGCCGGCCGGTACTTCGCTCCGCTGCCCCGGGCCTGCGGCTTCTGGTGGGCGATCGCCGACTTCCAGCCCGACCCGATCGTGGACCCGACCCTGGAGCTCGCGGTCGGCCGCCGCCTGTTCGTCCCGTCCGCCCGCGTGCTCACCGACGTGATCCTCGGCGAGGCGGGAAGGAGGGCGCGCGGATGAACACCGTCCTCGATCGCTCGGCGCCCGGCATCCGCCTCACGCTGCTCGCCGACGAGCGCGCCGCGAGCGGCGAGCCGCTCGACCTCGGCGGGCGCGTCATCGGCTTCACCTTCGAGGACTCGGAGCGCAAGACGGACAAGGTCTCCATCCAGCTCGACAACTTCGACCTATCCCTGTTCGACCGGGAGGACCTGACCGGCGGGGCGACACTCGAGGTCTCCTGGGGCTACCCGGGCAACATGGCGGTGCCGCGCCGCGTGGTCGTCAAGAAGCTCAAGGGCTTCACGACCCTGACGGTGGAGGGCCAGGCGACCTCGGTGTTGATGAACCGCGAGGCCAAGACGCGGAGCTGGGAGAACGTCACGCGGGCCGAGGTCGCGCGGCAGATCGCCGAGGAGCACGGCTACTCGGGCGAGCTCGTCGATGTCGGTGACACCGCCGAGGTGCTGGACGTCGTCAACCAGACCGCCGAGACCGACGCCCGCTTCCTTCGGCGCCTCGCCGCCCGCGAGGAGTTCGAGTTCTACGTGGACGACGGCGGCTTCCACTTCCACGAGCGCCGGCAGGACGCCGCGCCCACGCACGTCTTCACCTGGTACGCGGACCCCGGCCGCGGCGACGTGCTCTCGGTCGACGTCGAGTCGGACCTCGTGAAGCGCGCCGGCCGCGTGACCGTCCGCGGCCGCGACCCGATGGAGCGCGCGACCATCGAGAGCACGGCCAGCAACAGCTCGTCCGATCGCGCGACGCTCGCCGAGGTGATCGAGGTCGTGGATCCGGAGACCGGCGCCACGTCGCTCCAGACGCGCAACGCGACGGCCAGCGTGCATCCGACCTCCGCGCCGACCGCCGGCCGGGCCAGCCGCGAGTCCGACGCGCGCTTCCGGCGCGCCGAGCGGGCGACAGTGAAGCTCTCGCTGCGCGTCGTCGGCGATCCCACGCTGCACGCCAAGAGCATCGTCGAGGTGCGCGGCATCTCCGGGCTGCTCTCCGGCAAGTACTACGTCACCGAGGTCAAGCACGTGATCTCGTCCTCCGGCTACACCTGCGACCTCAAACTCACGCGCGATGGACAGGGCCAGCGCGCGCGGCGGCTCGCCCAGGAGCAGCGCGGGGAGCGGAACACGAGCCGCGCGCGGACCGACGGCGAGATGACGCAGGTCGAGGTGGTCGATCCGGAGACCGGGTCGACGCGCATCGAGTACCGGCGCGACGGCCGGCCCATCGGCGCCGAGGACCCGGAGGCCGGCATGAGCGTTGCGAGGTGAGCATGTCCTTCAGCCAGTTCGACGACGACATCGAGTCCCACGACACCCGGCGGTTCGGGATGTACGTCGGCTACGTCACCCACCGGAAGGATCCGGAGGGCCTCGGCCGCGTGCGCGTGTGCATCCCGGGCGTGCTCGAGCCGCACAGCGCGTGGGCCTGGCCGCTCGGGACCTCCGGCGGCGGGTCCAAGGACCGGGGCTTCTTCGCCGTCCCTGAGGAGGGGGCCGAGGTCGCCGTCTTCTTCAACCAGGGCGACGTCGACTCGCCCTACTACCTCTCGGCGCACTGGGGAAAGCCGGGCGGCGAGAGCGAGGTGCCCGAGGAGGCGCAGAAGGACCCGCCCGACAACCGCGTCATCGCCACGCCGACCTTCCGCATCGAGCTCGACGAGTCCGAGGGCAGCCGGAAGCTCAAGCTCACCAACAAGAAGACCGGCGACCACCTCCTCTTCGACGCCGAGGAGAACACCATCACGCTCGAGGGCACCACGGCCGTCACAATCCGGGCGGTCGGCGCCATCAGCCTCGAGGCGACCCAGGTGACCATCGCGGGCCGCGTCGTGCGTCCCGTCGCGGACCCGATCTGAGGAGGACGACGTGGCGCTTCCCATCTGCATCGAGATCCCAGAGATCCCCGACCCGTTCGCCATCACCTTCCCCGGCGGGGTGACGATCGAGCACATCAACCTGATGGAGGTGATCCAGCCGGCGCTGACGCCGCTCGTGCCGTTCTTCGACCTGATCGACACCATCGTGGCCGTCTTCAACTGCATCAAGGCGATCCCGGACTCGCTCGGCCCGCCGCCGGATCCGACCGTGCTCGCGGCGTGCCTTCCGGACCTCGCCGAGAAGGTCAACAAGCTCCTCGCGCTCATCCCGCAGCTCTCGCTGCCGCTCCTCATCGTGCGGCTGATCGACCTGCTCATCGATGTGCTCCGCAGGGCGCGCAGCGAGCTGCTCCACCTGCAGCAGCAGATGGTGCAGATCCTCGGCGCCATCGATCGCGCGACGAACCTCGACGACGCGGGGCTCATGGCCATCGCTCAGTGCGCCCAGGCGAACGTCGCCCAGGAGGCCGCCAACGTCGGCAAGAGCCTGGCGGCGCTCGGCAAGCTCATCGGCCTCATCAACCTGTTCCTGGGCATGGTCGGCGGGCCCGAGATCCCGGATCTCTCCGACCTCGCCGGGCGGCCGCTCGACGACGCCATCCCGCCGATCAACGCCATCATTGAGACGCTGCAGAGCGCCCGCGCCGCGGTGCCCGTGCCGTGAGGAAGGCGACGCGATGACTGACCAGATCCGAGGCCTACTGGTTCCCTTCCGGCGCGATCGGAAGCGCGACTTCGCGTCCGGCACCGGGGGAGACCTGCTCGGCACGAAGGTCCTCCAGGCGCTCATGACCGCCGGTGCCACGCCGCGGTCCTCCGGCGAGCTGCCGTGGCGCACGTCGTTCGGCGCCGGGCTCGACCTTCTTCGCCACCAGCGCAACGACGTCGCGCTGGCCGAGCTGGCCCGGGTGCTGGTCCGGGACGCCCTCAAGCGCTGGGTGCCCGAGGCCGAGCTCGTTGAGGTGGCGGTCACCCGGGAGGACGCCGCGCTCCTGCTGCGCGTGCGCTACCGGCCGGCGCGGCGGGCAGGTGTGGCCACGGATCAGCCGGCCGAGGTGGCGCTGCCGATCGGGACGTGAGCCTGTCCCCGCGTTCGCGGCGCGGGCCTTTGCCTCCTCGGAGGTGAACGCCGTGGCCGTGCTCCCGGGCAGCGTCGACTACACCGACAAGGACTTCGACGCCCTTCGGGCGCGGCTCATCGCGCTCGTGAAGAGCGTGTTCCCGGACTGGAGCGACTTCTCGGTCGCCAGCTTCGGGAACTTGCTCATCGAGATGTACGCGTTCGTCGGCGACGTCGTCACGTTCTACCTGGACAACCAGGCGCGCGAGTCGCGGCTCGCGCCGGCCACCCAGCGCAAGAACGTCATCGCCCTGGCCCGCATGCTCGGCTACCGGCTCCGCGGCGCGCAGGCGGCCACCGCCGTGGTGCTCTTCAAGCTCGCGCGGCCGCCCGCCGCCGAGGTGGTCATCCCGGCGGGGACCGTCGTCCGCACCCAGGAGGTGACGGAGCCCGTCCGGTTCCAGCTCCTGGCGGACGTCGTGATCCCGGCGGGCGCCGATCCACCGGAGGCGACGGGCGTCATCGAGAGCTCGGACACGCGAACGCAGCTCTTCGACGCCCGAGGGCTGGCCGACCTCGACATCGTGCTCGACCACACGCCCTACCTCGACGGGTCGGCGGCGGTGTCGGCCGCGAACGGCCCCTATGTCGAGGTCGACAGCCTGCTCGGCTCCGAGCCGAACGACCGGCACTTCATGGTGCTCGTCGACCAGAACGACCGCGCGACGATCCGCTTCGGCAACGGCACGAGCGGCGCGCCGCCCACCGGCACCGTGCAGGTCACCTACAAGACCGGCGGTGGCGCGGGCGGCAACGTGGACGCCGCGCGCCTGGTCGTCGTCGAGGGGGCGTTCACCGATGTGCACGGCCATCCCGTGCAGCTCACGGTGACCAACGCCGACCCGGCGACGGGTGGTGCGGATCGGCAGAGCGTCGCCTCGGCGAAGCTGCTCGCACCGGAGAGCCTGCGGACGCTGACCCGCACGGTGACCCGCGAGGACTTCGAGGTCAACGCGCGCCGCGTTCCGGGCGTCGCGCGGGCGCTGATGCTCACGTCGAACGAGGACGCCTCCATCGACGAGAACGCGGGCATCCTGTTCGTCATCCCCGAGGGCGGCGGCTTGCCCACGCCGGCACTCAAGAACGCCGTGCTGCAGCAGGTCACGGAGGTCTATCCGCACACGCTGACCTTCCAGGTCTCCGTGCAGAGCCCCGTGTACCGGAACATCGAGATCGAGGCCCGGATTTACCTGCGCCAGGGCCACGCGAAGGCCGCCGTCCGGGACCGCGTGCGCGCCAACCTCCAGGCGATGTTCCGCGTGACGAACCCGGACGGCACGCCCAACCCGCTCGTCGACTTCGGCTTCAACATCAAGGACGCCGACGGCAACCCGGTCGGCGAGATTGCCTGGTCCGACGTCTTCAACGTCATCCGCGACACGGTCGGCGTCCGGAAGATCGGCGACCGCACCGGCGACCTCAAGCTCAACGGCCTGCCCGCCGACGTGAAGCTCCGCATCAAGGAGTTCCCGCTCCTCGGCAACGTCACGCTCATCGACGGCGATACGGGGGCGCTCCTCTGATGGCCATCCTGAACCCGAGCTTCGAGGACGCGGGCGCCGCACCGGGCGCGGCCGAGCACTGGACGCTCGTGACCGTGACCTCGCTCGAGCGCATCGCGGGCTTCGGGCCCGCTCCGCATCGCGCCTGGGAGGACTTCGAGCGCTGGTTCGATCTGCTGCTCGCGTTCGGCCCGGGCCAGCTCGCGCTCGCCTTCTTCGACCCGATCGCCGAGGGCTTCGAGGACTTCGAGGAGGCCTGGGCCAACGACCTCTACATGACCGAGCTCCCGGCGGGGCAGGTCATCACCGCACCGTTCGGCGGCGGCGCGGTCGAGGACATGGAGAGCGGCTGGGCCAACGTGCCGTACAGCACCGCGTGGGAGGACGTGGCCGCCGTGGTCGGGATGTTCGACGGCGAGCCCGGCGAGGACTTCGAGGAGCAGTGGCGCTCGAACGAGTCCTACGCCTTCGCCTGGGGGAGCGTCGCCAGCGCCACGGCGATGTTCGACGGCGGCGCCGATCCCGACGAGGACTTCGAGAACGGCTGGACGCCGGCGGCGACCATCTGAAGGAGACGACCATGGCCGAAGCGGACTGGACCTACCTCAACAACGGGCTCGACATCGCCACCGTGGACCGCGGCGTCACGGCCGGCATCGCGCGGCCGCCCGGCGGCGGCAACTTCCTCTTCGCGTTCAACTCACTCGCCGCCGTGCAGGGAGCGGTCGCGCTGTTCGCCAACCTCGTGAACTTCGCCCCGATGGCGAAGGGCGCGTCGATCCGCGGGTGCCTGCAGCGCGGGCCAGGCGGCGGGCCGACCGGCTTCTCCCCGTTCCTCTTTCTCTGCTGCCAGGGCAACTCGGTGAACGACACCGCGTACCTGCTCGGCCTCTCGGACGACGATCCGCACCGCATCGTGCTGCGCAAGGGCATGGTCGCCGTCGGGATCCCGGACTCGGAGGGTCCGGGCGCGCTGCTCGCCTCCGGGGAGAGCTTCGCGCAGGGCACCTGGCTTCACCTGCGCCTCGACGCGATCGTGAACGACAACGGCGACGTCGTGCTCAAGGTGTTCAAGAACGACCTCGACGCGCAGCCGCTCGGCACGCCCCCCAACTGGCAGCCCGTCGCGGGCATGACCCAGTTCATCGACGACCACGTGGCCATCAACAGCGGCAGCCAGCCGCTGACCTCCGGGCGTGGCGGCTTCGGCTTCGCGGTCAAGGACGTCACGCGCCGCGCGTTCATCGACCACATCGAGCTGATGAGGCAGGTCTGATGGAGCTCGACGCATTTCGATCGCGTCTGGGTCTCGGGCAAGGACGCATCGCGCCGCAGCGGGCCGCGCCGGCGTCGGGCGATCATGTGTTCGTCCTGGGCGAGGACGAGCCCGGGCGCTTCTTCGAGCTGGCCCCGGGCGACCGTGCCGAGGTGGTGCAGGACACCGATCTCACCGGGGTGGATCTCGTCCGAGCCCACCTTCGCCTCCGGGTGCCCCCGAGCACCCCGTCCGGGCTCGGCTGGGAGGTGTCGCTGGTCGTGGACGGCACGAAGTACGCGCGGGCGACCTGCGCGCCGGGGCGCGAGCGCGAGCTGACCGACCTCGCCGCCAACGTCTCGAAGCTCGCCGGCGTCCACCAGGTCGGCGTGCGCCTCGAGCTTGTGGTGACGTAGATGCCCGCCGTCGAGCTCCCCGGGCTGTACGCCGACAACGTCGCCGCCATCGTGGCCGTCGAGCGCCCGCTGCTCGTCAACCGCGATCCGGGCCCGGGCGAGACCGGCGTGCCGCTCGAGTGGCCGATCGCGCTCGATGTCCTCGATCCCGGCTCGGACGGGATCGATCGCGCCGCGACGCGGGTCTGGGTGGACGGCGCGCTCGCCTTCGACGGCGGGGGCGTCCCGGAGCACCAGCCCGGGTTCGACGGGCCCCGGGCCGCCGTGTTGGAGACCGCCGACACGCTGCGCGTCGTCCTCGATCCGCTCGTCCCGTTCGCGAGCGAAGCGATCGTCGAGGTGCGCGTCGTTTCGGCGACGGCGGGCGGCGCCCATGCCCTCGACGAGACGTACACGTTCAGGGCCGAGGACCGAACCGCGCCGCGGGTCGTCGCTGCGCAGGCCAAGAGCCCGCGGTACGTCCAGATCGGCTTCGACGAGGAGGTCGTCGTCACGGATCCGGAGGGCTTCACGTTCGCTCCGCTCGGCTTCCCCGCGGTCCCTCTGCTGCCGCTGTCAGCGGATGCTCAGGGCGCCGTGGTCGGCGTCGCGCTCGACGTCGAGATGACGCCGGATGTCCTCTACGATGTCCAGGTCACGGGCGTTGCCGACGTCTTCGGCAACCCGGTGCTGCCGCCGGACGACCGCGCCGTCTTTGCCGGCTTCCGCCCGCCGCGCCCCGCGGGGAGGCGCTTCGACCTCTGGGCCATGCTCCCGCGGCACAACCGCCGCGCCGACGTGACGGGCGACCTCCGGCGCTTCATCGCGTGCCTCCAGGACGTGGCCGACCTGCTCCTCGCCGAGTGCGACCGCTTCGCGGACGTGTTCGACCTCGAGCGCGCGCCCGAGGCGTTCCTGGACCTCATCCTCGAGGACCTCGGCAACCCGTTCCCCTTCGAGCTCGACGAGCTCGGCAAGCGCCGGCTCGCCTCCGTCCTCGTCGAGATGTACCGGCAGAAGGGGACGTCGGCCGGGATCGAGAACGCGATCCGCTTCTTCCTCGGCATCGACGTCACGGCCGTCACGCCGTTCGCGGGCACCACGCTCGTGCTCGGCGAGTCGGAGCTCGGCGTCGACTGGGAGCTCGGCCCCTCCGACCGCTTCGCCCGCTACGCCTTCAACGTCGAGGTGGACGTCCCGCTGTCGCCGACCGAGCGCCGCCAGATCCGCGCGATCGTCGACTATCTCAAGCCAGCCCACACCCACTTCGTCGACCTCATCGAGCCCGGCCCGCCGCCGACCTTCGACCACTGGGAGCTGGGGATCAGCGAGCTCGGGGTGTCGACGGACCTGCACTGACGGCCCGGTCCCCGCCCGGACGATTCAACCCTTGACTCCGTAGTAGGGTACGGACCGCATACTTCCTCCTGACGATGGAGGTCGTGATGCAGACCCTGACGATCGGCCAGCTCGCGCGCAGCGCGGGTGTCGGCGTGGAGACGATCCGATTCTACGAGCGCGAGGGGCTCCTCAACCAGCCCGCGCGCCGGCCGTCGGGCTACCGCCAGTACCCCGCAGAGACGGTGCGCCGGGTTCGATTCATCCGCCACGCCAAGGATCTCGGCTTCACCCTGAAGGAGATCCAGGATCTGCTCGAGCTGCGGGTCGACCCGAGCTCGAGCTGTGCGGACGTTCGCCAGCGCGCGAAGGACAAGATCGGTGACATCGAAGGGCGGATCGCCGCCCTCGAACGCATGAAGGGCGCACTGGAGAAGCTCGTGAAGAGTTGCCGCGGGCGCGGTCCGACGAGCGAGTGTCCCATCCTCGACGTGCTCGACAGGGAGGAGAGCCATGCCGAACGTTGACCTCGTCTACGACGCCGACTGTCCCAACGCGAGCGAGGCCAGGGCGCAGCTCCTCCGGGCCTTCACGGAGGCGGGCGTCGAGGCCCGCTGGCGCGAGTGGCGCGCAGACGATCCGGACGCGCCTGGCCACGTCCGCGGCTTCGGCTCACCGACCGTGCTCGTCGAAGGCAGGGACGTCGCCGGCGCGGCGCCGGTCGAGGGGACGCGAAGCTGCCGGCTCTACGAGCACGGGGAGGAGGCTCCGCGTGGGGTGCCGCCGGTGGGCGTCATCGCCGCCGCCCTGAAGGCGGCCGGAGGCGCGTCTGGTGGATCCACGAGCGCGGCGAGCAGGTGGCGGTCGAGCATGGCGATGGTGCCAGCGGTCGGAGTCGCCCTCCTGCCCAAGGTCGCCTGTCCCGCGTGCTGGCCGGCCTACGCCGGCTTTCTCTCGACGGTGGGCCTGGGCTTTCTCCTGGACGCGTCCGTCCTGCTCCCGCTCACGGGCACGTTCCTGGCCATCGCCGTGGGCGCCCTCGCGTTCCGCGCGCGCCGCCGGCGCGGGTACGGCCCGTTCGCCGTGGGGCTCGTCGCGGCAGCCATCGTGCTGATCGGCAAGTTCAGCTTCGAGAGTGACGCGGCGATGTACGCCGGGCTCGGGGTCCTCGTTGCCGCGTCGCTCTGGAACAGCTGGCCGCGGAGACAACGAGCCGCAGCCTGCTCAGCCTGCGTGCCGGAAAAGGCACGTGCATCCACAACCTGAACCCAGAAGGAGAGAACCATGGCAACGAAGAGGAAGATCGAAGTGTTCAGCGCCGGCTGCCCGGCGTGCCAGGAGACCATCGACCTGGTGAACCAGGTCGCGTGCCCGTCGTGCGAGGTCTCGGTGCTCGACATGCAGGACGCGAGCGTCGCGAGCCGGGCCCGAGCGCTCGGCGTCCGCTCGGTCCCGGCGGTCGTGATCGACGGCAAGCTCGCCGACTGCTGCGCCGGTCGCGGACCGGCCGAGGCGACGCTGCGGGCCGCGGGCCTCGGGCAGGCATAGGCCCCGCGCCAAGCCCTGTCCCCATCCGGCCCTTCCGGGCCTTTGCCCCTCCGGAGGCTCACGCCCGGAGGACCGCCGGATGGCCGATCGCACGGACTTCTACTTCCGCCAGAGGGTGACCGAGGCCGAGCTCGACCTCGCCTTCGCCCTTTTGGAGAAGGCGGACCGGAACCTCGCGGCGGACCTCGGGATCTACGGGATCGTCTCTGGCGCCGAGCCCACACCGCACAGCCCGGTCCCCGACCTGACGATCGACCTCACGGCGCCGGCCCGGGCCTACGACAACCTCGGCCAGCGGATCTTCGTCGGGACGGGCCAGGTGGTCGACTGCTCCGTGGACCACGCCGGCATCCCGACTCAGGTCCCCGTCGCCGGAGAGGAGCGGTGGCTGGGCGTCTTCATCAAGTTCGAGCGCCTGCTCAGCGACCC
This sequence comes from uncultured delta proteobacterium, assembly GCA_900696455.1. Taxonomy (GTDB): domain Bacteria; phylum Myxococcota_A; class Polyangia; order Haliangiales; family Haliangiaceae; genus UBA2376. Next base: position 3,425 of record CAADGB010000249.1, on the reverse strand, counting down.
GCGCACTGACGGCAACTCGCAGCAGGTCTTCTTCCGGCGCGACGAGTCGTTCCAGATCGTGGTTCGGCAAGGGCCCGCGGCGCCGGCCGGCACGGCTGCGAAGGTGGCGCTTCAGCCCGACGAGCTCCTGGTCTGCGACGTGCGGCGGTCGAACGGCCAGACCCAGATCCTCGCCGGCGACATCGACGTCTCGCGCCGGCAGGTCTTCATCTTCGCGACCGGGGACGCGGTGGCGATCGTCAGCGGTGCCTGGAACGTTCTCCAGCCCGCCGTCAACACGGTGCAGTCGGCGCTCGACGAGGTCGATGCGGAGCTCGATGACCACTTCACGGGCGCGGCGCGCCGCCATCCCGCCGGGGACGTCGACTACACGCCGCACGGCTTCGTCGCCGCAGCGACGGTCCAGGCCGCCATCAACGAGCTCATCGACGACCTTTCGAGCGCCGCGGCAGGGAACGCAGGCGCGGGCCTCGTCGGTGCCGACGCCGTCCCGGGCGCGCCGAATGCGCTCCCGGCAGGCAACGTGGACGGGCAGCTCTCACAGCTCCTCGCCTGGCTCAACGCCCACCTGTCGGCGGTGACCGGCGCGCACAACGCAAGCGCCATCGCGGCCGCGGCCCACGCCTACATCTCCGGCGCCAACGTCCAGGCACAGCTCCAGGAGATCGTCGCGGACCTGCAGTCGCAGGCGGCCGGGCACGGCGCGTCGCAGATCGGCAACCAGGCCGTCGCGGGCTCGCCGACCAGCCTCGCCGCAGGGACGGTCAAGGCGCAGATCGACGCGATCGTGGCGGCGATCAACGCGCGCGTCGTCGCGACCGCGCTCGCCTCGACCACCACGCCGGGCTCGAGCCTCGTCGGCGCCGATGCCGTCGCCGGCAGCCCCGACTCTCTCGTCGCCGGGACGGTCGACGCCCAGCTCTCGACGTTGCTTTCGTTCATCAACGCGCGCGCTCGGAAGTCGGGCGACACGTTCACCGGCAACATCCTGGCGAGCGTCGCCGGGCTGGTGCTCGGGTCTGCAAGCGCTCGATGGAACGCGTTCCTTCGCGACGTAAACGCGACGGCGAGCGCCACCGGCATCCCGGCGGTGCGTGCCTTCGCCTTCGACGAGAACACGCCGGCGATCATCGGCAGCGGCACCGGCTCGGGCTTCCTCGGCTTGTCCGAGAGCGAGGCCATCGAGGCGAGCCATCCGAGCTTCCTCGGCGGGAAGATCTGGGACCTCATCAGGGGCTGGGTCTTCCTGCCGCAGCATACGGGCGACGTGCCGGACGCCGTCGAGATCAACGGCGTCAGCCAGCGGAACATCGTGAAGGCCTGGGGCAGCGTGACTGCGGCTGGCGCGCTGAACGCCCCGCACTGGAACGTGGCGTCGATCAGCAAGCCGGGCACGGGGCGCTACTCCGTCACGCTCGACGTGGATCCCGGCACCGTGAACGCGGTCATCGTCACCGTGAACTCCGGCGCGCTCAACGCCTCGTTCTCCACGCACGTCTTCTCGCCCAACGGCATCAGCTTCGAGGTCGACATCAACAGCGGCGGCACGCTCACCGATCTGGCGTTCATGTTCGTCGTGCTCGGCGCGTAGGGAGGAGCGATGGCGAAGATCAGGGTCATCAAGCGCAACGACGGCGTCATCCAGACGCAGCACCGCGGCGACGAACGTTACGACGAGACCACGCTGCCGCCAGGGACGACCCCGAAGGATATCGCCGCAGAGGTGATCGTCGATGCGGACGATCTCGCCGGCGTCGAGGACACGCAGGCGCAGATCGACATCGCGGAGGGACGCCTGGTCAAGGACCTCGCGCGGAAGCCTCTGCACGTCGAGCTCGATGAGCGACGGCGCGCGGCCGCGGTCGTCCTGGGCGACCTCGACAAGGACGAGGCGATCGAGCCGGCCGTGAAGAAGTACCTCGTCGCGCTGCGCGACCACCTCAACATCGGGCCGTCACGCGTCGAGCACCGGCAGCCCGAGACCGTCGAGACCGAAGGGAGATAACGATGGCGAAGATCCTCAAGGCCACGATCCTGATGCTGTCGGAGGCGCCGGACGGCCAGCCCGGCGTCGTGGGCAAGGCGGTCGCGAAGTACATCCTCGGCGACGACGGCGACCCCGCGGTGAGCCGCGTCAGGATGCTGGAGGTCAGCGCGGCGGATCTCTCCATCCCCGCGGACGAGCTCTACGCGAGAGTCGTCGCGGACGTGAAGGCCGCCGAGGGGCTGGACTGATGCCGGCCGACGACACCACCTGCTTCGTCGTCGCCGGGCGCGACGTGGATGCGCCGGTGGGCCTCGACGTCAGCAACTTCCGCGACGCCGGCGTCCATCGCTTCGTTGGGCAGAGCCGCGCCGGGCGCCCGGTCACCGAGGTCGTGGTCCACGAGTCGGTCACGCGCAGCGCGAACGACACGGTCGCGGTGCTCAAGCGCCGCAAGCTCGGCATCCATCTCATCGTGGCCGCGGACGGGCGCGTCACCCAGCATGGCGACCTCGCGCACGACCGCCTCGCGCACGCCGGCGGTCACAACGGCCCCTCGGTCGGCATCGAGGTCGTGAACCCGTACTACCCGACGTACTGGCGCGACGGCCTGCCGTGGTCGCAGGTGATCGACGCGCCGTGGGCCCATCGCGGTCGCTACGTGCTGCCGACGCCCGAGCAGGCGGAAGCGACCGCGAAGCTCGTCGCGTGGCTGACCTCGCCCGCGGCCGAGGGCCTCTCGATCCCGCGGCGGTGGATCGGCCTGGACAGCACGCGCCTCGCCCTGGGCCGAGTTCCCGGGGGCGACGAGCGGCGGCCCGGGATCTGGGCGCACACCTACTTCCACCACGCGGACGGGGCGTGGCTGGTGCTCTACGCGTGGCTGCGCTTCGAGGCCGGGCTCGCTCCGTGCGCCACCTACGAGGAGGCGGTGCGCCTCGCCACGGGCGCCCGGCGTCACGTCGACCTCGCGGACCTCGCCGCGCCTCCGGTGGCCTGATCGGCGCCGCCCTTTGCGCCGGAACGGCACCACGGAAGAGCTTGAGATGCCCGCGGAGCAACGCCTGTATGTCCTCGCGAACGGGGCGCACCGACCAACCCCGAGAGCGGAGGACGAGAGATGAAAGTACGCGAGCTGATCGAGATCCTCGAGGACATGGACCCGGACGCGGACGTCTTCGTGATGTCCCAGGAGAGCTGGCCGTTCGAGTGCAGCGTCGCCGGCGTGGCCGAGCGCCGCGCCTGGGTCGAGGAGGATCCCGAGGCCGAGCCCTCGACGGGGCGGGATCGGTGGGGCGCCAGCGAGGCGCAGCTTCCTGCGAACGACGTCTTCATCGTCGAGGGCAGCCAGCTCCGCTACGGGGCGAAGGCCGCCTGGGAGGCCGCCCGCCGCTGACCGCATTCGCGCCCGGGCAGCCGCCCCGCCGCCGGAGCGCGCCCG
>CAADGB010000248.1 GCA_900696455.1 uncultured delta proteobacterium | reverse complement strand
GGATCGGGCGCCTCGACGGTTGACCGGCCGCCGCCCCCACGCGACGATCGCGGGGCGTGGCGACCACCACCCACGGCAACCTGACGGTGACGGCGAGCGGCGACGACGGCCAGCGGCGCCTGGAGCTCCGCGGTCGCCTCGACGAGAGCGTCGTCGGGCTGGTCGCGCACGCCCCGGCCTGGCACGCGGCCACCGTCGTCCTCGACTCGGGCGGCGTCGAGGCCATCAACTCGATCGGCATCCGCGAGTGGATGCACCTGGTGGCCGCCCTGACCGCCGGCGGCGCCCGCGTGATCCACGAGCGCTGCGCCGAGGTCCTGGTCGAGCAGATGTGCTTCATCCCGGCGGTGCGCGGCGGCGGCCAGGTCCGGTCGTTCCACGCCCCGTACCACTGCGACGGCTGCGATCGCGAGGCCTCGGTGCTGATCGACGTCGAGACCCACCAGGCGGCGCTGGTGGCCATGACCGCGCCGCCGGCGACCTGCGCGACCTGCGGTCAGCCCATGGCGCTGGCCGACGTGCCCGAGCGGAGCTTCGCCTTCCTCGCCGATCGGTGATCGGGCCGCCGGCGCCGGGCGGTCGCCGCCGGCCGTAGCCGCGGGGGCGGTCGGCCTGCTAGGGTCCGGGCGTCGTGACCACGGAAGCCCTGCCGTCGCATCTTCGTCCCTCCGACATCTTCGCCCCGCGCCACCTCGGCCCGCGGGAGACCGATCAGGCGAGCATGCTCGCCGCGCTCGGGATGGGCAGCCTCGAGGAGCTGGCGGCGGCCACCGTGCCCGCCGACATCCGCCTCGATCGTCCGCTCGAGCTGGGGCCGGCGCTCACCGAGCACGAGCTGCTCGAGGAGCTGCGCACGCTGTGCGCCGACAACCAGATCCTGCGCTCGTTCATCGGGCAGGGCTACCACGACTGCATCACGCCGCCGGTGATCCTGCGCAACGTGCTCGAGAACCCGGGCTGGTACACCGCCTACACCCCGTACCAGCCCGAGATCTCGCAGGGCCGCCTCGAGGCGCTCCTCAACTTCCAGACCATGGTCGCCGACCTCACCGGCCTGCCGCTGGCCAACGCCTCGCTGCTCGACGAGGGCACCGCCGCCGCCGAGGCCGTCCACATGTGCGTCGAGGCCCACGAGCGCAAGCGCCTGCGCTTCCTCGTCGACGCCGCCGCCCATCCCCAGACCCTGGCGGTGATGCACACCCTCGCCGAGCCCATCGGCGTCGAGCTGGTCGTGGTCGAGCGCGGGGCGATGGCGGCGGCGCTCGGGCCCGAGGTCGCCGGCCTGCTCCTGCAGTACCCGACCACCGACGGCCAGGTCCACGACCACCGGGCGCTGGTCGCGGCCGCCCGCGCCGCCGGCGTGCGCGTGGTCATGGCCGCCGACCTCCTGGCGCTCACGCTGCTGGTGCCGCCGGGCGAGCTCGGCGCCGACATCGCGGTCGGCACCAGCCAGCGCTTCGGCGTGCCCATGGGCTACGGCGGCCCCCACGCCGCCTACCTGGCCACCACCGACGCCTACCGCCGGCTCCTGCCCGGGCGCATCATCGGCGTCAGCAAGGACGCGCGCGGCCGCCCGGCCTACCGGCTGTCGCTGCAGACCCGCGAGCAGCACATCCGCCGCGAGCGCGCGACCTCCAACATCTGCACCTCGCAGGTGCTGCTGGCGGTGATGGCGTCGATGTACGCCGTCTACCACGGCCCCGAGGGCCTGACCGCGATCGCCACCCGGGTCCGCGGCTGGACCGCGGTCCTCGCCGCCGGCCTCGCGCGCCTGGGCCACGCCCCGCGCCCCGGCGACTTCTTCGACACCCTGCGCGTCGACGTCGACGCCCACCGCGCCGCCGAGATCCTGGCGGCGGCCACCGACCGCGGGCTCAACCTGCGGCGCTACCCCGACGGCCTCGGCCTGACGTGCGACGAGACCACCAGCGCCGACGACGTCCACGCCCTGCTCGAGGCCTTCGCCCCGGGCGGCGCGCTGCCGTTCACGGTCGCCGAGCTGGCCGCCGCGCCGCCGCCGCCCTTGCCGGCGGCCCTGGTCCGGACCTCGGCCTTCCTCACCCACGAGGTCTTCCATCGCCACCGCGCCGAGCACGAGATGCTGCGCTACCTCAAGCGCCTCGAGGCCAAGGACCTCTCGCTCACGCCCTCGATGATCTCGCTCGGCTCGTGCACGATGAAGCTCAACGCCACCGCCGAGATGCTGCCGGTGACCTGGCCCGAGCTCGGCCGCCTCCACCCGTTCGCCCCGGCCGAGCAGGCCGCCGGCTACCGCGCGCTGTTCCAGCAGCTCGAGGCCTGGCTGTGCGAGATCACCGGCTTCGCCGCGATCTCGCTGCAGCCCAACTCCGGCGCCCAGGGCGAGTACGCCGGGCTGCTGGCGATCCGCGCCTACCACGCGTCGCGCGGCGAGCGCGGGCGCGACCTCTGCCTCATCCCGATGAGCGCCCACGGCACCAACCCGGCGTCGGCGGTGATGGCCGGCTTCGAGGTGGTGCCGGTGGCGACCGCGCCCGACGGCACGATCGATCTGGCCGACCTCGAGGCCAAGGCCCGCGCCCACGCCGCCCGCCTCGGCTGCATCATGGTCACGTACCCGTCCACCCACGGCGTGTTCGAGGAGGGGATCCGCCGCCTGTGCCAGCTCGTCCACGACCACGGCGGGCAGGTCTACCTCGACGGCGCCAACATGAACGCCCAGGTCGGGCTGTGCCGTCCCGGCGACTACGGCGCCGACGTCTGTCACCTCAACCTGCACAAGACCTTCTGCATCCCCCACGGCGGCGGCGGCCCCGGCGTCGGCCCCATCGGGGTCGCGCCCCACCTGGTGCCGTTCCTGCCCGGACACCCGCTGGCGCCGCCGGCGCCGGGCGCGGTCGGTCCGGTGGCGGCCGCGCCCCACGGCTCGGCCAGCATCCTGCCGATCTCGTTCGCCTACATCGCGATGATGGGCGGCGCCGGGCTCACCCGCGCCACCCAGGTCGCGATCCTCAACGCCAACTACATGGCCCACCGCCTCGAGGGCCACTACCCGGTGCTGTACCGCGGCGCCCGCGGCCGGGTCGCCCACGAGTTCATCCTCGACTGCCGGCCGTTCAAGAAGTCGGCGGGGATCGAGGCCGAGGACATCGCCAAGCGCCTCATGGACTACGGCTTCCACGCCCCGACGATGTCGTTCCCGGTGCCGGGCACGCTCATGGTCGAGCCCACCGAGAGCGAGTCGCGGGGCGAGCTCGATCGCTTCTGCGACGCCCTCATCGCCATCCGCCGCGAGATCGCCGCCATCGAGGACGGCACCCGCGATCGCCTCGACAACCCGCTCAAGCGCGCGCCCCACACCGCCGCCGACGTCACCGCCAGCGAGTGGGGCCGTGGCTACAGCCGCGAGGAGGCGGCGTACCCGGCGCCGTGGCTGCGCGAGGCCAAGTACTGGCCGCCGGTGGCGCGCGTCGACAACGCTTTCGGCGACCGCCACCTGGTCTGCACGTGCCCGCCGATGGAGAGCTACGGCGCGGCCACCGCCGCCGGCACCTGAGCGGCGGCTGCCGGGGCGGCCGGGACCTGCGCGGGAGGGGCCGGGACCTCGGCCGCAGCCGCCGGCGCGCCGCGGCCGTCGCGGATCGCCGCCGCCGCCGGCCCCAGCGTCTTCATGAACGCGCCCGGGGGCTGGAACTCGCGGACCCGCGCCAGCTCGACGCGGTCGGCGGTGAGGAAGATGACCGTGGGCGTGCCGTAGGCGTACCGCTCCAGGAGGTCGTCGGTGAAGTCGCTCGACGACGACACGTCGAACTTGAGCGGGACGAAGTGGTCGACGATCGTGCCGTAGACCGGATCCTTGGCGAAGGTCAGCTTCTCCAGCTCCTTGCACGGCCCGCACCACGACGCCCAGAAGTCGATCATCACGCCCTTGCCCTCGCGCCGCGCCTGCGCGAAGGCGGTCGCCTCGTCCTTGACCCACGGCAGGTGGCGATCGACCAGGACGATCCAGTTGATGGCGGCGGTGAGGCCGGCCACGCACAGGGCGACGGCGAGCGCCTTGCGCAGCTTGACCTTCAGCGCGTCGTGGAACGACAGGTGGACGGCGCCCAGGGCCACGCCGGCCAGGAAGACCACCGCGGCCGCGGCCAGGAACAGGTACGAGCCCCACACCAGGGTCTCGAGCCAGGGCGCCAGCGGGCGCAGGAAGTAGAGGCCGGCGACCAGCAGCGCGATGCCGCCGATCGACTTCATGTACTCCATCCACCGCCCGCTCTTGGGCAGGGCCACCGCGAACGCCGCCAGCACCCAGAACAGGACGCCCATGCCCAGGGCGTAGGTGAAGAGCAGGGTCGAGCCCACGCCCACGTTCTGGGTCTTGGTGACGAAGGTGAGGATGCCGATGAGGAACGGCCCGGTGCACGGCGCGGCGGTGAAGCCGCCGACCACGCCCATGACGAAGGCGCCGCCCGCGCCCTCGCCGCTGACCCCGGCCAGCTTGTTCTGGAGCGCGCTGGGGAGCTGGAGCTCGAAGGCGCCGAACATCGACAGGGCCAGGACCGCGTAGAGCAGGACGATGGGGATGACCACCGCCGGCTCGGCCAGGAGCGTGCCCGACTGCTTGCCGATGAGGGCGAAGACCACGCCCAGCACCGAGAACATCAGCCCCATGCCGAGGACGTAGAGCGAGGCCAGCGCCACCGCCCGGCCCCGCGACACCCGCTTGCCGCGGCCGCCGAAGATGCCGATGACGATCGGGATCATCGGGTAGACGCACGGGGTGAGGGAGGTCACCACGCCGAAGCCGAAGGCGCCGAGGTAGGCCCAGGTCCAGCCGCGGGCCCGGTACTTCTCGAACTCGTCGCCGTCGGCGGCCCGCGCCAGCTCGGGGGTCAGGTCGAGGCCGAGGGCGAGGACGGCGAGCCCGACGAGGGCGGCCACGACGACGAGCGAGCGGGGCAGGGGACGACGCATGGGCGAGGGCGGTTCGGTGGCGACCGGCCGGAGATGTACGCCGGACCGGCGCGGCGGGTCACCGCATTCCCGCAACTATAGTAGATTGGCCCCGAAATGGTGCTCCGCCTCGACGATCCGGTCGCCGTCACCGCGTGGCTCGAGCGGCTCGCGCCCGCCCACGTCCGTACCCTCGACGCCTACCAGCCGGGCAAGCCCATCGAGGAGCTGGAGCGGGAGCTCGGCATCACCGGCGCGATCAAGGTCGCGTCCAACGAGAACCCGCTGGGGCCGTCGCCGCGGGCCATGACCGCGATCGCGGCGGCCATCCCCGGCGTCCACCTCTACCCCGCCGCCGCCGCCTTCGGGGTGCGCCGCGCCCTGGCCCGCCACCTCGAGGTGGCCGAGGACGCGCTGGCGGTCGGCGCCGGCTCGAACGATCTCCTCTACCAGCTCGTCCTGGCCGTGGTCGGGCCCGAGCACGAGGTGGTGTCGCCGGCGCTCGGCTTCCTCAGCTACCGCCTGGCCACCGAGGTCGCCGGCCGCCGCTTCGTCACCACCCCGGCGACCCCGCGCGGCCCCGATCTCGACGCGCTGTGCGCGGCGCTCTCGCCGCGCACCCGCCTGGTGATGATCGGCACGCCCAACAACCCGACCGGCTCGGTCCTGACCCGGGCCGGCGCCGAGCGGCTCCTGGCCGCCTTGCCCGAGCACGCGCTCCTGGTCGTCGACGAGGCCTACGCCGAGTACGCGGCGGCCTATCCCGAGATCGATCACGTCGACGGGCTGGCCCTCGTGCGCGCGGCCCTGGCCGCCGGCGACCCGCGGGTGGTGCTCTTGCGCACCTTCTCCAAGATCTACGGCCTGGCGGCGCTGCGGGTCGGCTATGCGGTCGCCCACCCCGGCGTGCTCGGCCTCCTGGGGCGGGTGGTGCGGACCTTCCACGTCGGCACCCTGGCCCAGGTGGCGGCGGTGGCGGCGCTCGACGACGACGAGCACGTCGCGCTGTCGGCGGCCCACGGCCGGCGCGGCCTCGAGCGGATCGCGGCGGCCCTCGTCGACGCCGGGGTCACGGTCTACCCGTCGCTGGCGAACTTCGTGCTCGTCGACGCCGGGCGGCCGAGCGGGCCGCTCTACGACCGGCTCCTGCGCCGCGGCGTGATCGTGCGGCCGATGGCGGCGTGGGGGCTGCCCACCTGCCTGCGGGTCTCGGTGCCGGCCGCCACCGACCTCGAGCGCGTGGTGCAGGCGCTGGTCGAGGTGATCGGCCGGGATCAGGCCTGATGCCGGGCTGGCGGCCGCTGGCCCTGGCGACGCTGGTCGCGGCCGCGTGCCGGGGGGACGGCGCCGCCGGGGCGACGACGTTCGTGGTCGACGTCCCGGCCCGCGCCGCCACCGCCGGCGAGGCGCTCCTGGCTCGCCTGCCGCCCGGCGCCGAGCTGGTGGTCGAGATCGATCTGGCCCGGCTGCGCGCCAACCCGGTGGTGGGCGCGGTGGCGACCGCGGTGCTGGCGTCGCCGCCCGCGCTGGGCGAGCTGGGCGCGCCGGGCGCGCCGGGCGCGGCGGCGCCCCTCGACGGCGCGCGCGCGCTGGTCCTGGCCGCCTACCGCGTGGGCACGCCGGAGGCGACCACGCTCACCGTGGTCGAGGGCGGCCGTCGCCCCGCCGGCGCCATCGAGCTCGGCGACGAGCGCTGGGCGCTGGTGGAGGAGGGCGCGGTGGCGGCGCTGCTCGCCACCGACGGCGGACCGGGGCTCGAGATCGATCGCGAGCTGCTCGCGCTGCGGGCGTGGGCGATGCCGGCGGCCGCCGACGGCGCGTCGCTGCGGGTGACGGCGCGGCTGTCGCCGGCGGCGCGGGCGGCGCTGGCCGCGGCGCTCGGCGTCGACGCCGCCCCCGCCACGCTGTCGGTGTGGGGCGACGTCGCCGACGACCTGGCGGTGATCGCCCGCCTCGCCGACGCGCCGCCGGCGCCGCGTCCGCGCTGGCTGCCGGCGCTGGTCCGCCTGCGCGACCGCGCCGCCGCCGCCGCCGCCGTGACCGCGCTCGGCCTCGGCCCGCCCATCGCCGCCGCCGACATCCGCCGCGACGACGGCGGGGTGCGGGTGGCGGTGGTGGTGTCCCCCGGTCGGCTGCGCCGCGCCGTCGCGCGCTGGCGGGCGGCGTCCATCGCCTCGTCCGCCGTCGCCGCTGTCTCCGCCCCGTCCACCGCCGCCCTCGCCCCCGGGAGCCCATGACCGCCTTCATCGTCCAGCCCGCCCGCCGTCCGCTGTCCGGACAGATCGACATCCCCGGCGACAAGTCGATCGGTCACCGCGCGCTCCTGTTCGCGCTGCTCACCACCCGGCCGGTCTGGATCCGCGGCCTGGGCGGCGGCGCCGACAACGGCCGCACCGCGCGCGCCATCGGCCAGCTCGGGGCCCGGGTCGGGCGCGACGGCGACGCGATCGTGGTCGAGGGCGCCGGCCTCGGCGGCATGCAGGCGCCGGCCGCCGCCATCGACTGCGGCAACTCGGGCACCACGATCCGCCTCCTGTGCGGCCTGCTCGCCGGCCAGCCATTCCGCGCCGAGCTGTTCGGCGACGAGTCGCTGTCGCGGCGGCCGATGCGGCGCGTGATCGAGCCGCTGCGGGCGATGGGTGCCCGCATCACCGGCCGCGGCCCCGAGGGCGCGGACGCCGGCGCGGCCGGCGACGTGGTCCCGCCGCTGGTCATCGGCCCGCTGGCCGAGCGCCTGGTCGGCGTCGACCACCAGCTCGCGATCGCCTCGGCCCAGGTCAAGACCGCGCTCGTCCTCGCCGGGCTGCAGGCCGACGGCGTCACCCGCGTCACCGAGCCCGGGCCCAGCCGCGATCACACCGAGCGCCTGCTGGCCGCGATGGGGGCGCCGCTCCAGGTCTCGGCCGACGGCCGCACCGTGACGATCGATCCCGGCGCCTGGCGCGCCGCCGGCGGCGAGCTGGAGCTGCCGGGCGGCGCCATCGACGTGCCCGGCGATCCGTCGTCGTCGGCGTTCTTGATCGCGGCCGCGCTGGTGGTCGGCGCCGACACCGTGGTGTGCCGGGGCGTGTGCACCAACCCGACGCGCACCGGCTTCCTCGATGCCCTGGCCGCGATGGGCGCGACGATCGCCGTCGAGTCGCCGCGCCAGGTCGGCGGCGAGCCGGTCGCGGACCTGGTGGTGCGGGGCGCCGCGCCGACCCTGCGCGGCGTCGAGCTCGGCGGCGACCTGGTGGTGCGCGCCATCGACGAGGTGCCGATCCTGGCCGCGGTCGCCGCCCGCGCCCACGGCACCACGGTCGTCCGCGACGCCCACGAGCTGCGGGTCAAGGAGTCGGATCGCATCGCGACCACGGTGGCGATGCTGCGCGCCTTCGGCGTCGAGGCGACCGCCCAGCCCGACGGGCTCACCGTGATCGGCGCCCCCGACCGGCCGCTGGCGCCCGGCCGCGTCGACAGCGCCAGCGATCACCGCATCGCGATGGCGGGCACGGTGCTGGCGCTCACCGCGTCGGGGCCGTCGCGGATCGACGACGTGGGCAACGTCGCGACCTCGTTCCCCAGCTTCGTCGCCGTCCTGACGGCGCTCGGCGCCGAGCTGGCCGAGGCGCCTTGATCGAGCTCGACCGCGCGCTCGGCCACGGCCACGCGGTGGCGGTGGCGGTCGGCGACCCCGACGAGGCGGCGCTGGCCGAGCTCCACCCCGACGAGCGGGCGCGGGCGCGGGCGCTGGGGCCGGTGCGCCGCCGCGAGTGGGTGGCGGGGCGGCGGGCCCTGCGGCGGGCGCTGGCGGCGATCGAGCCGGATCCGGCGGGGGCGCTCGCCGCCGCGCCGCTGCTCGCCGACGAGCGCGGTCGGCCGCTGGTGCCGCCGGGCCGGGTGGGCTCGATCAGCCACAAGCGGGCGGTGGCGGTGGCGCTGGCCGCCGCCGAGCGCGGGTGGACCGTCGGCGTCGACGTCGAGCTGGTGGCGCCGCGCCGGATCGACGTCTCGGCGCGGGTCCTGACCCCGGCCGAGCGCGCGGCCGTGCCGGCGGCGCCCGGGCTCGCGCGCGATCGCGCGGTCATCCTCGCCTTCGCCCTCAAGGAGGCGATCTACAAGGCGATCGATCCGCACCTGGCCCGCCACGTCGGTTTCCAGGAGGTGGCGGTGTGGCCGGCGCCCGACGGCAGCGTCGCGGTCGAGCCGCTGGCGCCGTGGGGCCTCGCCGTCGAGGCCGCCTGGCTCGCCCTCGGCGAGCACCTCGTGTGCACCGCCCGCGCCCGCCGCGGGTGACCCGGCGACCGCCGCGGGTGACCCGGCGACCGCCGCCGCGTCCTGCGGTACCCTCGTCGCACGATGGTCCTGGGCTGGTTCCGATCGAGGAAGCCGCGGGGCGGGGCCGCGGCGGCGCCGCCGACCCTGCGCGAGCGGCTCGCGGCCTGGGACCCCGACGCCACCACCCGCGACGACGGGCTGGCGCTGTGCGAGGCGCTCTGCGCCGAGCTGGCCCCGGGCCTCGACGGCGCCCGCGCGGTGCGCGTCGACGAGGACCTCGAGCTGCGCGGCCGGCTCGGCGCGACGCCGGTGCGGCTCCGGATCTGGGTCGTCGATCCGCGGGCCAGGCTCGAGGTGAAGCTGGCGAACCACACCGGCCCGCTGCTGCTGCGGCGCGACCTCGATCAGATCCCGACCGCCGCCGGCCCGGCGGACGACTGGAGCGAGGACGATCTGCTCCGGGTCTTCGTCGCGCGCGGGATCTTCGTCCACGGCGACGAGCACGACGTCGCCCGGTCGCAGGCGACCCTGGCGCGCCTGCCGGAGGCGGTGGCCGCCGCGCTCCTGGACGGCATGGAGCGCCACGGGCTCGCCACGGTCGAGGCCGGTGACGACCTCCTCGAGGTCGAGCTCGCCGACGCCGTGCCGCGGATGCCCGATCCGGTGGCCCAGCTCCGCGGCGCGCTGGCGCTCGCGGGCGAGCTCGCGGTCGCGCTGGGCGCCGCCGACGGCGCCGTCCGGCGGGCGCGCCCCGGGTTCGAGGGCCGCGTCCGGTGCGCGTACTGCGCGACCCTGTACGTGCTCGGTGACCGGAGCCACTGCCCCAACTGCGGCGCGGCGTTCAAGGGTTGACCGGCGCCGACGTCAACGCCGGCCCAGCGGGCGCTCGTAGGCGCGGTAGCTCCGGCCCTCGACCGGGGCGGCGCGCACGCCGGGCGCGATCTCGAACTCGATGGGGAAGGAGTGGGCGAGGCCGCCGTGCTCGGACGCGGTCATGACGTGGAAGTGGAGGTGGGGGCGGGTCGAGTAGCCGGTGTTGCCCGACAGGCCGATGAAGTCGAGGCGCTCGACGCGCTGGCCGGCGCGCACCCGCACCCCGCCGGGCAGGAGGTGGAGGTACTCGCCGAGGGTGCCGTCGTCGTGGCGGACGAGGATGAAGTTCATGCGGGTGTAGTCGAGCCACTCGGGCGTGGCGCCGTTGCCGGTGGCGGCGGCGTGGGTCGCCACCACCAGACCCTCGCGCGCGGCCAGGATGGGCGTGCCCTCGGGGGCGTCGAAGTCGACGGCGTAGTGGCTCGAGCCGTGGTGCGAGAACGCGCCGCCGAAGCCCTGGATCACGCGCCGCTCCTGGCCGACGCCGAAGGGCAGGGCGTAGGCGTAGGGGGTGGGCCGCGCCGCCGGGTCGCCGAAGCGGGCGCGGAAGTCGAGCACCCGGAAGAAGCGGCGCGCCGGCGCCGGCACCGCGAAGTGGGTGAGGACCTGGGTCGGGCCGGGGCCACCGGCGCGGAGCGCCGCCGGCAGCGTGACGTGGCCCGCCAGCGGCGCCGACGGCACCAGGTTGTCGAGCTCGCGCACGCCCCACCACAGCGTGACCTCGACGGCGTAGTCGTTGCGCACGGTCTGGATGACGCGGCCGCGGTGGTGGCGGAGCTCGAAGTGGAGGCGGCCGCCGTCGAACACGAGGTCGTCGTGGGCGTCGATGAGCTCGCCCCAGCTCGCCGGGTCGAGCGACGGCGCCGCGGCGGGCTCGGACGGGGGCAGGGGCCGCGGCTGCGGCTGCGGCGTGGTGTGGTAGGCCGGCACCGGCGCTGGCGGATCGCAGCCGACGAGCGCGCCGATCGCGGTCGCGGCGACCGCCACGGCGAGGGCGACGGCCCGAGGGGGCGCGGCCCGGCGCGCGCGGCGCGCGGTCACGGCGACCCCGCCGCCGCGCGCGGCCGGTAGCAGGTGCGGGTGCCGGCGAGGCGATCCCACAGCGGGCGCTTGTCGACCGAGCGCAGCGCGGCCCGCGCGACCTCGATCGCGACGTAGGCGACGCCGGCGACGGCCAGGGCGATGCCGGCCGTGCGAAGGAGCGCGTGGTCGAGCGCGGTCCCGAGGTCGGCCACGGCGCCGCCCAGGGTCAGCGGGCCGTACTCGGCGAGGTAGCGGAGGACGGCTTGCAGGAAGCGGACCCGGCCGCGGCCGCGGTCGGGGACGACCGCGAGCTCGAACAGCGCGCGGCCCGGCGTGGCGCCCCAGCGCGCCAGCGCCAGCGGCCAGCCCACCAGCCAGACCGCGGTCATGAGCACGTCGTCGTCGAGGAACGGCGTCACCAGCGTCAGCGGCAGCACGACCAGCGCGGTGACGAGCAGGTCGATCGCGGCCGCCGCCGCCCGCACCCACATCCCGGCCGGCCGGGTGTGCACGGTGCTGGCCCGGGTCAAGAGCGCGAGGACCTCGTCGTAGTCGGCCGGGCGATCGGCGGCGCGCTTGGCCATCATGCGGGCGACCACCTCGTCGGCGAGGGTCGCCGCCCGCGGCAGCGGCGCGGTCGCGGTCAGGCGCGGGCGCAGGGCGGACTGGTGCTGGCCGAGCAGGTCGGCGGCGGTGTCGCCGGCGAACGGCGGCGCGCCGGCGATCATGTGATGGAGCGTCGCGCCCAGGGCGTAGATGTCGGCGCGGCGATCGACGGCCTCGCCGCGGCCCTGCTCCGGGGCCATGTAGAGCGGCGGGCCGACCAGGGCCGAGGCCGCCACCGGCGCGTCGTCGGGGGCCGCGCCGCCGCCGGCCGCGCCGGGCTCCGGCGTCGGGCTCGACGCCACCAGGCCGAAGTCCATCACCTTCAGCACGCCGTGGTGATCGATCATCAGGTTCGACGGCTTGATGTCGCGGTGGGTGAAGCCGGCGGCGTCGGCGGCGCGCAGCCCGGCCGCCGCCATCCGGGTCAGCTCGAGCGCCTCGTCGGGCGGCAGCGGCCCGCGCTCGAGCCGCCGGGCCAGGGTCTCGCCGCGCACGTACTCCATCGCGAAGAACAGGAGCCCGTCCTCCTCGCCGATGAAGTAGATGTGGCAGACGTTGGGGTGGACCAGGCGGGCCTGCGAGCGCGCCTCGCGGACGAGGCGGGCTCGGCGATCGGGATCGCCGGCGGTGGCGGCGGGCAGGAGCTTGATCGCGACCGGGCGGTCGAGGGCGAGGTCGGTGGCGAGCCAGACCTGGCCCATGCCGCCCTGGCCGAGCAGCCGCTCGAGGCGGAAGTGCGCGAGGCGGGTGCCGGCGCCGACCTCGCGGCCGGGGCCGACCGCGGCCAGCGCGCGGGCGCTGCCGGCGGCGGTGGCGGTGCGATCCAGCGGCCCGGGCGCCGCCGGCGGCGAGGCTCCGGACGCGCCGGTGGCCGCGGCCGCGGCCGGCACCGTCGCGTCGAGAGCGATCGCCACCGCGAGATGGTAGCAGGACCCCGGCGCGGGCCTTGCGCCGGGTGCGTCGGCTTGGTACGCACGCGCCGGAAGCGTCGGCTCGGTCACGTCGGCCGCCCCGCGATCCCCCGCCGAGAGGCCGTCATGATCGAGCGCTACAGCCGCCCCCAGCTCACCGCGATCTGGTCGGACGACGCCCGGTTCGCGCTGTGGCTCGAGATCGAGCTGGCGGTGTGCGAGGCGATGGAGGCGCGGGGCCGGGTCCCGGCCGGCACCGCCGCCGCGGTGCGCGCGCGCGCCGCCGGCAAGCTCGACGCCCGCGCCATCCTCGAGATCGAGGCGACCACCCGCCACGACGTCATCGCCTTCCTCACCCACGTCGAGGCCCTGGCCGGGCCGCCGGCGCGGTGGCTGCACCGGGGCATGACGTCGTCGGACGTGCTCGACACCGCGCTCGCGATGCAGAGCGTGCGCGCGCTCGACGCCATCCTCGCCGGCGCCGACGGCCTCCTGGCCGCGCTGGCGGCGCGGGCGCGCGAGCACGCCCGCACCCCGGTCATGGGCCGCTCCCACGGCATCCACGCCGAGCCCATCACGGCCGGCCTCACGTTCGCCCGCTGGTTCGCCGAGGTCGGCCGCGCCCGCGCCCGCCTGGTGCGGGCGCGCGAGGCCATCGCCGTCGGCAAGATCGCCGGCGCGGTCGGCGTCTACGGCAACCTCGATCCCGAGATCGAGGCGGCGGCGCTGGGCCGGCTCGGCCTCGCCGCCGAGACCGTCGCCACCCAGATCGTCGCCCGCGATCGTCACGCCGAGGTCCTGGGCGCGCTCGCCCTGCTCGGCACCGCGATCGAGCAGATCGCGCTCGGTGTCCGCCACTGGCAGCGCACCGAGGTCGGCGAGGCCGAGGAGGGCTTCGGCAAGGGCCAGAAGGGCTCGAGCGCGATGCCCCACAAGAAGAACCCGATCCTGTCGGAGAACCTGACCGGGCTGGCCCGCCTCCTGCGCGGCTACGCCGGGGCCGCGCTCGAGGACGTCGCGCTGTGGCACGAGCGCGACATCTCGCACTCGTCGGTCGAGCGGGTCAGCTTCCCCGACGCGACGATCCTGGCCGACTTCATGCTCGCCCGCGCCACCACCCTGGTGTCGGGGCTGGTCGTCCACGCCGAGCGCATGCGCAAGAACCTCGACGCCTCGGGCGGCCTCTACTTCTCCGAGGCCGTGCTCCTGGCCCTGGTCGGCAAGGGGCTGGGCCGGCAGGAGGCGTACGTCTTCGTCCAGCGCTGCGCCCACGCCGCCCTGGCCGAGGGCGCGGCCCAGGGCACGCTGGCGCCGCCCGGCCGCTTCCGCGCGCTGCTCGGCGCCGATCCCGAGGTCGCCGCCCACCTGGCGCCGGCCGAGCTCGACGCCTGCTTCGATCTCGACCACCACCTGCGCCACGCGCCGGCGATCCTCGCCCGCGCGCTCGGCGAGGTGCCCGCCGCGAGCTCGCCCCGGTCATGACCCCCTCCGCCGCTCCGCCCGCCTCCGCCGCCAGCGACGACGCCGCGCTCGACGCCGCCCTGCGCGCCCAGCTCGGCCGCGTCCTCGAGCGCACCGCCTTCACCGGCCTCGCCGGCCGCGGGCCGCTCACCCGCTACGACGGCAAGGTCCGCGACTGCTACATCGACGCCGCGCGCGGCGAGCGCGTCATCGTCGTCACCGATCGCCTCAGCGCCTTCGACGTGGTCATCGGCCTCATCCCGTTCAAGGGGCAGGTCCTCAACCAGATGGCGCAGCACTGGTTCGAGGTCACCGCCGACCTCGCCCCCAACCACGTCCTCGCCGTCCCCGATCCCAACGTCATGGTCGTCCGCGAGTGCCGGCCGCTCGCCGTCGAGCTGGTCATGCGCGCGTACCTCACCGGCGTGACCTCGACGTCGATCTGGCGGGCCTACGAGCAGGGGGCGCGGCGCTTCTGCGGCCACGACCTGCCCGACGGCATGCGCAAGAACCAGCCGCTGCCGCGGCCCATCCTCACCCCCTCGACCAAGGCGGCCAAGGGCGGGCACGACGTGAGCGTCAGCGCCGACGAGCTCCTGGCCCAGGGCGAGGTGAGCGCGGCCGAGCTCGAGCAGGCCGAGGCCATCGCCCACCGCCTGTTCGCCTTCGGTCAGGCCCGCGCCGCCGAGCGCGGCCTCATCCTCGCCGACACCAAGTACGAGATGGGGGTCCTGGCCGACGGCACGGTGGTCGTGATCGACGAGATCCACACCCCCGACTCGTCGCGCTACTGGCACGCCGACGACTACGAGGCGCGGCTGGCCCGCGGCGAGGAGCCGCGCAGCCTCGACAAGGAGTACGTGCGGCGCTGGCTGGCCGAGCAGGCCGGCTACACCGGGGACGGCCCGCCGCCGCCCTTGCCCGACGACGTGCGGGGCGAGGCGGCGCGCCGCTACATCAAGAGCTTCGAGCTGGTCACCGGGCGGCGCTTCGAGCCCGATCCTCGCGAGCCGGTGGCTCGCATCGCGGCGGCGCTGGGGGCGTCGTGACCGCGGCCGCGCCCGCGCCGCTGGTCCTGCTCGGCGCGGCGGCGCGGTCGGCGGCCGGCCTCGCCCGCGCCCTGGCGCGGGTCCAGCGCGACAACCCGGGCGTGACGGCGCTGGCCGCGCACTTCGTCCACCTCGTCGACCTGGCGCGGCCGCTGACGTCCGACGAGCGGACGCTCCTCGAGCGCCTGCTGGTGTACGGGCCGCGCCCGGCCGCGGCCGCGGGGCCGGCGGCGCGCGACGGCGTGGCCTGGCTGGTGGTGCCGCGCCTGGGGACGATCTCGCCGTGGTCGTCCAAGGCCACCGACAGCGCCCACACCTCCGGCCTCGACGCCGTGCGCCGGCTCGAGCGCGGCGTGCGCTGGACCGTGGCCGGCGCCGTGGCCAGCGCGCGGGCCCTGCACGGCGCCCTCGCCGATCGCATGACCGAGAGCGTGCTGGCCGCCGACGCCGACGTCGGGTCGCTGTTCGCCGCCGGATCGCCGCGGCCGCTGGGCCGGATCGCGCTCGGCGCCGACGCCCACGCCGCCCTGGCCGCCGCCGATCGCGCCCTGGGCCTCGCCCTGGCGCCCGACGAGATCGACTACCTGGTCCGGGCCTACGCCGAGCTCGGCCGCGATCCGACCGACGTCGAGCTGATGATGTTCGCCCAGGCCAACAGCGAGCACTGCCGGCACAAGATCTTCAACGCCCGCTTCGTGATCGACGGCGTGGCCCAGGAGCGCTCGCTGTTCCAGCTCATCAAGACCTCGACCGCGGCCGCGCCCGACGGCGTGCTGTCGGCGTACAGCGACAACGCGGCGGTGTTCGCCGGCCCCGACGGCCAGCGCTTCTTCGCCGACCCCGATCGCGTCTACCGCGCCCACGCCGAGCCGGTCCACGTCCTGCTCAAGGTCGAGACCCACAACCACCCCACGGCGATCGCGCCGTTCCCGGGCGCGGCCACCGGCTCGGGCGGCGAGATCCGCGACGAGGGCGCGACCGGGCAGGGCGCCCGGCCCAAGGCCGGCGTCGTCGGCTTCACCGTCAGCGACCTGCGGCTGCCGGGCGCGCCGCGGCCGTGGGAGCGCCCCGAGGCGCGGCCGGCGCGCATCGCCTCGGCCCTCGAGATCATGCTCGACGGGCCGCTGGGCGGCGCCGCGTTCAACAACGAGTTCGGCCGGCCCGCGATCGGCGGCTACTTCCGCACCTTCGAGCTCGAGGTGCCCGGCCCGCGCGGCCCCGAGGTCCGCGGCTACCACAAGCCGGTCATGATCGCCGGGGGCGTCGGCAACGTCCGCCCCGCGCACGTCCACAAGGGCGAGGTGCCGGCGGGCGCGCCGCTGGTGGTGCTGGGCGGCCCGGCCCTGCTCATCGGCCTCGGCGGCGGCGCGGCGTCGTCGATGGCGCAGGGCGCCAGCCACGAGGACCTCGACTTCGCCTCGGTGCAGCGCGACAACGCCGAGATCCAGCGCCGCTGCCAGGAGGTCATCGACGCTTGCACCGCGCGGGGCGCGGCCAGCCCGATCGTCTCGATCCACGACGTCGGCGCCGGCGGCCTGTCCAACGCGCTGCCCGAGCTCGCCCACGGCAGCGGCCGCGGCGCCCGCTTCGACCTGCGCGCGATCCCGTCGGGCGATCCGGCGATGTCGCCGGCCGAGCTGTGGTGCAACGAGGCCCAGGAGCGCTACGTCCTGGCGCTGGCCCCCGACGGCCTCGACGCCTTCGCCGCGCTGTGCGCGCGCGAGCGGGCGCCGTGGGCCCTGCTCGGCCACGCCACCGCCGAGCCGCGCCTGGTGGTGGACGATCCGCTGCTCGGCGAGACCGCCGTCGACATGGACCTCGAGGTGCTGCTGGGCAAGCCGCCGCGCATGGTGCGCGACGTGGCCACCGAGCCGGTCGCCTTCCGGCCCCTCGAGCTGACCGGCGTGACGGTCGACGGCGCGCTGGCGCGGGTCCTGCGCCTGCCCACGGTCGCCGACAAGACCTTCCTGGTCACGATCGGCGATCGCTCGGTCGGCGGCCTGGTGATGCGCGAGCCCATGGTCGGGCGCTGGCAGGTGCCGTGCGCCGACGTCGCGGTCACCGCCACCGACTTCGTCGGCGTGACCGGCGAGGCCATGGCCCTGGGCGAGCGGCCGCCGGTGGCGCTCCTGTCGCCGGGCGCGGCGTCGCGGCTGGCGATCACCGAGGCCCTCACCAACCTGGCGGCGGCGCCGGTGGCGCGCCTCGCCGACGCGCGGCTGTCGTGCAACTGGATGGCGGCGGCGGGCTGGCCGGGCGAGGACGCGCGGCTGTACGAGGCGGTGCGGGCGGCCGGCGCCGAGCTGGCGACCGCGCTGGGCGTCGCCATCCCGGTGGGCAAGGACTCGATGTCGATGCGGACGGTGTGGCAGGACGCCGCCGCCGAGCACGCGGTGGTCTCGCCCATCACCCTGGTCGCGACCGCGGCGGCGCCGGTGACCGACGTCCGGCGCGTCCTCACCCCCGACCTCGGCTTCGACGACGCGCGGCCGGGGCCGGTCGCGCTGCTGGTGGTCGAGCTGTCGCCGGGCCGGCACCGCCTGGGCGGCTCGTGCCTGGCCCAGGTCCACGGCCAGCTCGGCGACACCCCCCCCGACCTCGACGATCCCGAGCGCCTGCGCGGCTTCTTCGCGGCGGTCCAGGCGTGCCGCGACCTGCTGGTCGGCTACCACGACCGCTCCGACGGCGGCCTGATCGTCACCCTGCTCGAGCTCGCCTTCGCCTCGGGGGCCGGGCTCGAGGTCCGGCTTCCGGACACCGAGGGCGACCCGGGCGGCGAGGCCGACGCGGCCGGCGCAGGCGGCGAGGCCGGCGCCCTGGCGTGGCTGTTCAGCGAGGAGCCGGGCGCGGTCCTCGCCGTCCTGCCCGGCGACGTCGACCGGGTGCGGGCGTGCCTCGCCGACCACGGCCTGGCCGCCGGGGTGTGGCTGGCCGGGACCGCCGCCCCCGGCGACCGGATCACGGTGCGCGCCGGCGACGGCGCCGTGGTCCTCGATCGCTCCCGCCACGAGCTGCGGGGCTGGTGGTCGGAGACCAGCCACCGCCTGGCGGCGCTGCGCGACGATCCGGGCTGCGCCGACGAGGAGCAGGCGGCGCGCGTCGACCCCGACGAGCCCGGGCTGGTCGCCGCGCTCACGTTCGATCCCGAGCAGCGGGTGGCGGCGCCGTACGTCGCCCGCGGCGCGCGCCCGGCGGTGGCGATCCTGCGCGAGCAGGGCTGCAACTCGCACGTCGAGATGGCGGCGGCGTTCACCGCGGCCGGCTTCGAGGCGGTCGACGTCCACATGACCGAGCTCCACGGCGGCCTCGCCCTCGACCGCTTCCGCGGCCTGGGCGCGGTCGGCGGCTTCTCGTACGGCGACGTGCTGGGCGCCGGCCTGGGCTGGGCCAAGTCGCTGCTCTACGGCAAGACCGCGCGCGACGCCGTGGCCCGCTTCCTCGCCCGCCCCGACACCTTCACCCTCGGCGTGTGCAACGGCTGCCAGATGATGGCGGCGCTGCGCGAGCTGGTGCCGGGCGCCGCGCGCTGGCCGCGCTTCGTGCGCAACCGCTCCGAGCAGTTCGAGGCCCGGCTGTCGCTGATCGAGATCGCGCCCGGGCCCTCGCTGTTCTTCGCCGGCATGGCGGGCTCGCGCCTGCCCATCCCGGTCTCCCACGGCGAGGGGCGGGTCGAGCCCGACGCCGAGGGCGATCTCGACGCCCTGGCCGGCGCCGGCCTGATCGCCGCCCGCTTCGTCGACGGCCACGGCCGGATCGCCACGCGCTACCCGGCCAACCCCAACGGCTCGCCCGGCGGCATCACCGCGCTCACCGTCCCCGACGGCCGGGTGACGATCCTGATGCCGCACCCCGAGCGCGCCGCGCGTCCGCATCTGCCGACCTGGCGGCCGCGGACGTGGCGGGCCTCGCCGTGGCAGCGGATGTTCGACAACGCGCGGGCGTGGGTCGGCTAGCACCGCCTGGCACCCCGCACGGGCTGGAGGCCGTCGCGGCGGGCAGCTCACGCCGGTCGGTGCGCTACACCAGCGGGATCACCCACGCCACGCCGGCGAGCGCGATCAGGCCGCCGTGCGCGACCCGGGTCGCGCGGCGCGTGCGACGCGCGCCCACGAGCTCGACGGCCTCGGCGGCCGCGCGCCCCAGCGAGCGCAGGCCCGGCACCGCGCCGATCACGCTGATCAGCACCGCGATCTGGGCGGGCACGCTGGGCGGCTGGGCCAGGAAGGCGAGGGGCCACACGGCGCCGATGAGGAAGATCTCGGCCAGGACGATCACCACCAGGCCCCAGCGGTGACCGGCGAGCAGGGCGATCGCGCCCATGGCCAGGGTCGCCGCCAGCTCCGGGCTGTGGGCATGGGTCGGCAGGGGCAGGGCCGCCAGCGCCGCGAGCAGGCCGGTCAGGCCGAGCCACCGCTCCCGCCGCTGTCGGCGCGCCCATCCGGATGGGCGCGCGGGGCCGGCCACGCCCGCACCAGGGCCATCGCCAGGCTGCGCGAGGGTCGGTGCGGGGTTCATGGTTACAAATGTAACCGTCTTCGTACAGAGGTCCAGGAAATTGTACGCGTGTGGTGACAAGTATCGTGATCGCGCGCCGATCTGCGCGATATCCCTTGCTCCCCGGGCATACAGGACGCATCCTGACCCCCATGACCTGGCTCCTCGTGAAGCTCGGCGTCCGGCTCCTGGGGTTCATCGCGGTGTTCTGGTTCGCCGCCCGCAAGCACCCCAAGATCAAGATCGAGCCCCGCTGGGCCGTGCCCCTGGTGGCCGGGCTCTTCGCCCTCATGAACGTCGGCATGTACTGGCTGCTGGCGCCGGTGCTGAACCTCGCCACCTTCGGCGCGGCCTGGTTCGCGATGCCGCTCGTCATCAACCTCGGCTTCCTGGTCGCGACCATGCGCATCCTCGACAAGAAGCGGTGGCTCGTGATCGAGGGCGTCCGCGCCACGCTGTTCCTGGCGCTCGTCCTGACCGTCGCCCACGGCGTGTTCTGGCTCGGCCTCGACTGGATCCCGGCCAAGGTGAGCTGACGCCGGCGCGGTGAGCGCGGGCCGAGAGGACGGCGGCGGGCGGTGCCCGCGGGCGCGCTACCAGGGCAGGGCGCGGCCGTCGTGGTTGAAGAACCGCCCGCTGTCGGCGGGGGTCGCGCCGTCGATCACGGCGAGCAGCCCGCGCACGCTCTCGACGACCGGCGTGGGCGCGCCGCGGCCGCCCATGTCGGTCTGCACCCAGCCGGGGTTGAGGACCAGGCAGGTGAAGCCCTCGCGGCCGAGCTCGAGGGCGAGGCTCTTGTTGAGCATGTTGAGCGCCGCCTTGCTGGCGCGGTAGCCGTAGGCGCCGCCCGAGCCGTTGTCGCCGATCGAGCCCATGAGGCTCGTGACGTGGGCGATCTTCTTGCCGCCCCCGGCGCGGAGCGCGGGCAGGAGCGCGCGCACCACCAGGAGCGGACCGACGGCGTTGACGGCGTAGTAGCGCAGGAGGTGATCGGCGGTGAGATCGGCGACCCCGCCGCCCAGGCCGCCGATGCCCGCGTTGTTGACCAGCACGTCGATGGCCTCGCCGCGGAGCCGCGCGCCGAGGGCGTCGACGCTGTCGGGGCGGGTGACGTCGAGGACCTCGACCCGCGCGCCGGTGGCGCGGAGCTCGGTGGCGGCCTCCGGCTCGCGCGCGGTGCCGATGACCTGCGCGCCGCGCGCGGTGAGCTGGCGGGCCAGCTCGAGGCCGATCCCGCGGTTGGCGCCGGTGACGAGCCAGGTCGACATGGAGATGGACAGGGGGCGGGGGGCGCGGATCAGCCCGCGACCTCGCGGAGCTGGCGCAGGAGATCGCGGGCCTGATCGACGTTGGAGGCGGCCTCCTTCATCGACTGCCGGATGAGCTCGAACGAGGCGCGGGGGATGGTGTGCGAGTACTGATCGAACTCGCCCTCGGCCGCCATCACCTCGATGCGCAGGCTCGACAGCACGTCGTTGAGCGCGGTGACGATCTCGGCGGCCTTGCCGCGGATCGCGACCGCCTGCTGCACCTTCACGCTCCCGCCCTCGCGGGCGATCTGGTCCTCGAGCTCCTTGCTGCGCGTGCGCAGCTTCTCGACCTCGACCTCCATCATCGCCATGTCGTTCTCGAGATCCTCCATCTTGCGCGCCTTGTCGGCGCCGTGCTTGCCGCCGCGGTAGACGCGGAGCTCGGCCTGGAGCTGCTCGATGCGCCGGCGCAGGCGGCGGATCTCCTCGTCGGCCTCGCCGCTGCGCGCCGCCGGGGCCGCGCTGGCCGGGCCGGCGGGGGCGGGGGCCGGAGGCGGGGCCACCGGCTGCTGCGACAGCGGCTGCACGCCGATCTGGGCGAGCTGCTGGGCGCTGACGGCGTTCATGGCCTGGTTGGTCGGGCCGTGGGCGCTGGTCGGGCCGACGCCCGGGTGCTGCATCATCGGCTGCTGCGCGACCGGTTGCACCGGCTGGTGCGACGCCGGCGCCGACGACCCGGCGTCGGGGCCGCCGAGCTGGGCGGTGTCGACGTAGCGCAGCCACAGGCTGCCGCAGCGGACGGCGTCGCCGTGCTTGAGCAGGTGGCTCTGGACCTTCTGCTCCTGGTAGAAGACGCCGTTGGCGCTGCCGAGATCTTCGAGCACGTAGCCGCCGCCGCCCCAGATCAGGCGGGCGTGGTGTCGCGACACCATCGCGTCGTCGGTGCGGATCGCGCAGTCCATGGCGCGTCCGATCTTGATCTCGCCCGCGCCGAGCTCGATCGTGCCCTCGATGCCTTGGGCATCGCGCCAGAGGACCTTCGCAACCACTGGCGCCATTCTCGGGCAACTCCCGGGATTCCACAAGGTTTTGGCCTGCCAGGACTCGTGTCGCCCCCTGTTCGTGCTCAGACCGGCGTGGTACAGGACGGGCCATGTGCGGCGTCTTCGGCATCCATGGACACGACGAGGCCGCCAACATCGCGTACCTCGGCCTCCACGCCCTCCAGCACCGGGGGCAGGAGTCGGCCGGGGTGGTGGCCGGGGATCGCACCCTGCGCCGCCACGTCGCCATGGGCCTGGTCTCCGACGTCTTCGACCAGAAGTCCCTGGGCCGGCTGCCGGGGGCGGCGGCCATCGGCCACGTCCGCTACTCGACCGCCGGCAGCTCGGAGCTGCGCAACGCCCAGCCCTTCCTCTTCGACTACGCTGGCGGCTCGGTGGCCATCGCCCACAACGGCAACCTGGTCAACGCCGACGAGCTGCGCACCCGGCTCGAGGCCTCGGGCTCGATCTTCCAGACCACCAGCGACACCGAGGTCATCGTCCACCTCATGGCCAAGGTGCCCGAGTTCGACCCGGTGCAGCGGCTCATCGCCGCCCTGCGCCAGGTCCAGGGCGCGTACTCGCTGGTGGGCCTCGCCGACGACAAGCTCATCGGCGTGCGCGACCCCCACGGCTTCCGGCCGCTCGTGATCGGCCGCCTCAAGGACGGCTACGTGCTGTCGTCGGAGACCAGCGCCTTCGATCTGATCGAGGCCGAGTACATCCGCGACGTCGAGCCCGGGGAGCTGGTCGTGGTCGACGGCGCCGGCCTGCGCAGCCACCGGGTGGCCACCGGCGAGGCGGCGCCGCCCCACTTCTGCGTCTTCGAGCACGTCTACTTCGCGCGTCCCGACAGCCTGGTCAACGGCAAGAGCGTGTACCGCGCGCGCGAGCGCATGGGCATGCGCCTGGCCGACGAGCAGCCGGCGCCGGGCGACGTCGTCATCCCGGTGCCCGACTCCGGGGTGCCGTCGGCCATCGGCTACGCCAAGCAGGCCGGCATCCCGTTCGAGATGGGGCTCATCCGCAGCCACTACGTCGGCCGCACGTTCATCGAGCCCCAGGACTCCATCCGCCACTTCGGGGTGCGCCTCAAGCTGTCGCCGGTGCGGTCGGTGGTCGACGGCAAGCGGGTGGTCGTGGTCGATGACTCGCTGGTGCGCGGCACGACCTCGCGCAAGATCGTCAAGATGCTGCGCGCGGCCGGCGCCCGCGAGGTCCACCTCCGGATCTCGGCGCCGCCCACCACCAACCCCTGCTACTACGGCATCGACACCCCGACCCGCAGCGAGCTGGTGGCGGCCTCGCACACCCTCGAGGAGATCGTCCGCTACGTGACCTGCGACTCGCTGGGCTACCTGTCGCACGACGGCATGATGGCGGCGGTCGGGGTCGCCGGCGACGTCGGGCTCGGCTACTGCTCGGCGTGCTTCACCGGCGCCTACCCGGTGCCGCTGGGCAAGGGCGGTGACGGCGACCTTGTCAGGTTGCGGCGGAGCAGGGTATAGAGCCCCGTCATGCCGCTCGAGACCGTCGACGCGCGCGCCGTGCGCGCCTCCGTGCAGGAGCTCTCGGCCAAGGCCGAGTCGCTCCGGAGGTTGCTTTGACCTCGATCCCAAGCGCCTGAGGATCGAGGAGCTGGAGCACCTGTCGGGCGAGGCCGGCTTCTGGGACAAGCCCGAGCGGGCCCAGGCCCTGCTCAAGGAGCAGAAGCGGCTCAAGGGCATGGTCGGCGCCTACGACGACCAGGTGCGCGCCCTGTCCGACGCCACCGTGCTGCTCGACCTCGCGGAGGAGGCCGGCGACGAGGCCTCGGGCAAGGAGGCCGAGGCCATGGTGGCCCACGTCCGCGCCGCGCTCGACGACCTCGAGTTCAAGCGCATGCTGCCCGGCCAGTTCGACGCCTCGGGAGCCATCGTCGAGATCGCGGCCGGCGCCGGCGGCGTCGACGCCTCCGACTGGGCGCAGATGCTGATGCGCATGATCCTGCGCTACGCCGAGCGCAAGGGCTGGAAGGTGGAGGTGGTCGAGGAGACCATGGCCGAGGAGGCGGGCATCAAGGGCGCCACGATGATCATCGACGGCGACTACGCCTACGGCCTGCTCAAGGCCGAGGACGGCGTCCACCGCCTGGTCCGGGTCTCGCCCTTCGACCAGCAGGGCCGCCGCCAGACCTCGTTCGCCGCCATCCGGGTCACCCCCGACATCGACGACGATATCAAGGTGGAGATCAACGAGGGCGATCTGCGCATCGACACCTACCGCGCCGGCGGCGCCGGCGGCCAGCACGTCAACAAGACCGACTCGGCCGTGCGCATCACCCACGCCCCCACCGGCATCGTCGTCCAGTGCCAGAGCGAGCGCTCCCAGCACTCCAACAAGGACAAGGCCTTCAAGATGCTGCGCGCCCGCATCTACGAGTACGAGGTGGCCAAGCGCGAGGCCAAGGCCGCCGAGGACGCCAAGGCCCGCCTCAAGGTCGAGTGGGGCTCGCAGATCCGCAGCTACGTGCTCTTCCCCTACCAGCAGGTCGCCGACCACCGCACCGACCTCAAGACCAGCCGCATCGACGCCGTGCTCGACGGCGATCTCGACGAGCTGATCCGCACCTTCCTGCTCCAGAAGTCCGCCCAGGCCTGAGGCACGAGTCGCCGGCCCAGGCCCGAGCCGCCGGTGCAGGTCCCGAGTCGCCGGCCCAGGCCCGAGCCGCCGGTGCAGGTCCCGAGTCGCCGGCCCAGGCCCGCGTCGGCGGTGCAGGCCCGCGTCGGCGGTGCAGGCCCGCGCCGCCGGCCCCCGCGCGCCGTCGCCGCCGGCCCGCGCCGCCGACCGGCGACCCGGCGGCGCGATCGCGCCGGCCACCCCGTGCCGCCGACGCCGCTGTCGCCGCTCCGGAGGCATGTCGATGGGCGACGGGCGGGTCCAGCAGGGGCCGTCGGGGCGGAGGTCGGCGCCCGCCGCCGCCCCGGAGCTCTCCCCCCGACCGCGGTCGGCGCTCGCGGCGGCCAGCACGCCCGGCGGAGTCCGCCTGCCGCTGCCTGCGCCCGGACGGTGTGCCGATCCGATGTGTCGGGCTCGCCGGCTCGCCGGCTCGGCGCGGGCTGCGGACATCCGCCGATTCAAGGTCGCTCGCCGCGCCGCCGCCCCGACCTCCGCGACAGAGGCCGCTCGCCGCGCCGCCGCCCCGACCTCCGCAACAGAGGCCGCTCGCCGCCTCCCTCTGTACCGAGCGCGAGCGGCGCGAGCGGCGCGAGGAGGCGCGGGCGATGGCGTGACGCGCGACGATCATCTACCAGCCGGTCGCCACGGCAGGTCGCGGAGCCCCGCCGGTCTCGCCTGCGCGGTCGGCCGCCCAGGAGGACAGGGTGGATGTCGAGCCGGAGCGGCGGTGCCCTCGGGTGCTGTCGGCGCGCCGGCGTGGGGCGCCAGCGCGCCGGTCCCGGGGAAGGGGTGGTCGTCGGGCCGGCGGCCGGCGGCCGGCGACGATGCGGGCACGGTGGAGCCGGCGCGGGTCGTCGATGAATCGGCGGATGTCAGATCTCGGAGCGGGGTAGGATCATGTCCGTGCCGTTCCGGGACGATCACGACGCCGCCGTGCGCCGCGCCGACGCGCTGGAGCGGCGGCTGGCGGTGGTCGAGCGCGACCGTGACGCGCTGGTGGTCGGGCGACGGCGGGGACGCGACTGGAGGGCCTCGGTGCCGGCCATCGCGTGCGCGACGCTGGCCACCGGCTTCACCGCGGTCGGGCTGACGCTGGGGTGGAGCGCGTGGTGGGCGGGTGGCGGCTTCGTGCTGATGGTCATCTCGTTGCTGGGGGTCGTCGGCGCCGGTGGCAACGAGCTGCCGCAGGGCGCGGTGCCGGTGCGGGCGACGATCGAGGGGCTCGCGGCCGACGCCGGCGGCGGCGCGAGCTGCTCCGTCGGGCTGACCGCGATCGTGCGCGTCGGCGCCGACGGGCCCCTCCTCGCCGCGGCGCAGCAGGCCCTGGTCGGGCACACCCACGACGAGGTCGCGGCGCTGGCCGCGACGGCGATCGAGACCTCGATCCGCGCCGCGTGGGCTCCCGCCGACGCGGGGCTCGACGCGGCGCGCCTCACCCGGCGCTTCGAGGCCACGGCGCGCGAGCGGCTGGCCACGGTCGGGCTCGGGCTCGACCCCGACGCGCTGTGGCTCGCGGCACGCTGAGGCCGGCGCGGCGGCTTGATATAGCGGATGTCGGCGGCGCGGCGGGGCGGCCGGGGCGGCCGGGCGGTCGGCTCGATCCGGCGAGGTCGGCGGCGCGCCCGTTGCGGCCGGGGCGGCCGGGCGGGCGTCTTGATCCGGTGGATGTCGGCGGCGCGGGCGGCGGGGGCGGCGGCGGCTCCACCTGCCGCGCGGCGTTCGCGGCCCGCGCGGGGTCGTCGGAGACGCTCAGGAGCATGTCGTCGAAGAGGGCGAAGGCG
>CAADGB010000247.1 GCA_900696455.1 uncultured delta proteobacterium | reverse complement strand
GTCCGGGTGGCCCACGGCGAGCTGGCCGAGGAGGCGGCGTGGGGGCGGGCGGCGACCGACGCCGGCCCCCGCCTGGCGGAGCTCTCCGCCCGCGCCCGGGCCGCCGCCGGGCACGCGGCCGCCCTCGCGGTCGACGCCGCACGCGCCGGCGAGGAGGAGGCCCGCCTCGCCCGCCACGTCGACGAGCGCGAGCGCGCGCTCGGCCGCGAGGTGGCGGCGGTGCTGATCGACGTCGTGGCGGCCGCGGCCACCACCTGCGAGCTGGTGGTCGAGTACGTGACGCCGTGCGCGTGCTGGCGGCCGGGCCACGTCGCCACCTTGCGCGACGGCCAGATCGAGGTCGCCACCGACGCCTGCGTGTGGCAGGCCACCGGCGAGGACTGGCGCGAGGTCCGCCTCGCGTTCTCCACCGAGCGGCCGTCGCTGGGCACGACGCCGCCGGCGCTGCGCGACGATCTGCTCGCGGTGCGGCCGCGCGGCATGATGGCGGTGGTGGCGCGCGAGCAGGTCATCGCCACCACCGGCCACGGCGCGGCCCGCGCGCTCGCCACCGAGCTGCCCGGCGTCGACGACGGCGGCGTCACCCGGCTCCTGCGGGCGCCGTTGCCGGCCTCGGTGCCGAGCGACGGCCGCGCCTACCGCGTGCGCCTGGGCGCGTTCACCGCGCCGGCCGAGGTCGCCCACGTGGCGATGCCGGAGCAGGCGCCGGCGGTGTTCCTGCGCACGCGCCAGGTCAACGCCGGCACGGAGCCGCTCCTGGCCGGGCCGGTCGAGCTCCTCCGGGACGGCGGGCCGTGCGGCCGGACGTCGCTCCTGTTCGTCGCCCCGGGCGAGCGCTTCGTCCTCGGCTGGGGCGCCGATCCGGCGCTGCGCGTCCACCGCGATCACCGCGAGCACCACGAGGCGTCGGGGATGCTGGGCTCGTGGTCGACGACGCGCCACCGGGTGGCGGTGCGGCTGTCCAACCTCGGCCCCACCGCGCGCGCGGTCGAGGTCACCGAGCGCATCCCGGTGTCCGAGGTCGAGCAGGTCGAGGTCGCGCTCAGCCCGTCCGAGGCCTGGACCCTCGAGGACGACGACGGCGTGCGCCGCGATCCGACGCCCCTGTGCCACGCCCGCACCCTCGACCGCGCCGACGGCCTGGTGACCTGGCAGGTCGAGCTGCCGCCGCGGGCGCGGCGCGCCCTCGCCCTCGAGTACGTGGTGCGGACCCACGACCGCGTCGGCGCGCGCTGACCGAGCCGCGCGGGCGACCGGCGCGCGGCGGCCGACCTGCTAGAGTCCGCCGCCGCCGTGTCCGACCCCGCCCGCGCCGCCCAGATGCTCCGCGACCGCCTGGCGAAGAACCGTCGCCACCTCGGCCGCTGGGCGCGGCGCGAGGGCGTCACCTGCTGGCGGCTCTACGATCGCGACATCCCCGACGTCGCCATCACCGTCGACGACTACGAGGGCGCGCTGGTGGTCGCCGACTGCCGCCGGGCGCGCAGCGACGAGGTCCTCGACGAGGGCTGGTTCGACGCGCTGGTGGCGGCGGTGCGCGAGGTGACCGGCGCCGCCGAGGTCCACCACAAGGCGCGCCGCCGCATGGCCGACCGCCACGCCACCGGCGCCCAGTACCAGCGCCTGGGCGAGGGCGGGGCGTGGCGCGAGGTGGGCGAGGGCGGCCGCCGCTTCCTGGTCAACCTCTCCGATTACCTCGACACCGGCCTCTTCCTCGATCACCGCCGCACCCGGGCCCTGGTCGCGGCCGAGGCCGCGGGCAAGCGCGTCCTCAACCTGTTCGCGTACACCGGCGCTTTCACCGTCCACGCCGCGGCGGCGGGCGCGGCCAGCTCGGTCTCGGTCGATCTGTCGAACACCTACCTCGACTGGGCGGCGGAGAACCTGCGCCGCAACCGGATCGACCCGCGCGCCCACGCCCTCGAGCGCGCCGACGTCGTGGCCTGGCTCGGTGCGTACCGCGGCCCTCGCTTCGACCTGGTGGTGGTCGATCCGCCGACGTTCTCCAACTCCAAGCAGATGCGGGGCAGCTTCGACGTGCTGCGCGATCACGTCGCGCTCCTCGCCGGCGTGGCCCGGGTGCTCGCGCCGGGCGCGGTGGTGTGGTTCTCGACCAACCACCGTGGCTTCCGCCTCGATCCGCGGGCCCTGCCCGGCTTCGCCGCGGTCGCCCGCACCCGCGACACCGTGCCCCCCGACTGCGGCTACAGCCGCCCGCACCAGGCGTGGCGCTTCACGGCGGCGGCGCCAGGCCGGCCGCCACCTGGCGGGTGATCGTCGGCGCCGCCACCGCGACCCGCGCCGCCAGCTCCTCGAGCATCGCCGCGATGGCGTCGCGCTCGGCGGCGTCGGGGGCGAGCAGGCGGCGACCGGCGAGCATGCGGAAGATGCGGTGGGCGGCGGCGCGCGGCCGCCGCAGGTCGTCGGGGACGCCGTGGTCGCGCAGGCGACGGTGCAGGGCGGCGAAGCGCGCGTCGTCGCCGGGCGCGCGCCAGGTCACGGCGCCGACCCGGCCGGCGAGGGCGGCGGCGTAGGCGGCGCGGTGGCGGGCGTCGTCGACCAGCACGCCGTCGAGGAGGAGCTCGACCCCGACGTGGGCCGCCGCCCGGGTCGGACCGCGCCGGCAGCCGCGGGCGTGGAGGCGGGCCTCGGCGTCGCGGAACAGCGCCACCACCGCCGGCGCGTGGTGGAAGACGGCGTCGGTGGCGTGGTGGAGCGCCAGGCCGCGGGCGAGCGCCGGATCGTCGGCGCCGGCGACCCGGGCGCCGCACATGACCGCGAAGTCGGGCAGCATCGCGCCCAGGGCCAGGTCGCCCAGGGCGGCGGCGGGCGCGGCGGGCTCCTGCCACGAGGCGACGGCGGCGTGACCGAAGTAGTTCACGGCGCCTCGAGCGTGGCACGATGGCGGCGGTCATGGGCCTCGTGGTCGGGATCGACATCGGCACCCAGAGCTGCAAGGCGGTGGTGTGCGATGACCGGCTGGTCGTCCTCGGCGCCGGCCGGGTCGGCTACGCGCCGGCGCACCCGCGCCCGGGCTGGGCCGAGCAGGATCCGGCGCTGTGGCTCGACGCCCTGGCTCCGGCGATCGCGGCGGCGCTGGCCGCGGCCGGGCGCGCGCCCGGCGACGTCGTCGGCCTCGGCGTCACCGGCCAGCTCGACGGCCTGGTCGCGGTCGACGCGCGCGGCCGCGCCCTCGGGCCGTGCCTGCCGTGGCTCGATCGCCGCGCCACCGCCGAGCTCGACGGGATCGATCCCGAGCGCCTGGCCGCGATCACCGGCCAGGTCGCCGACGCCGCCCACCTCGCCGCCAAGGCGCGGTGGTGGGATCGCCACCGGCCGTCGCCGCGGGCCGCCGCCTTCCACCAGCCGGTGTCGTTCGTCGTCGAGCAGCTCGCCGGCGTCCGGGTGATGGACCCGGCCCTGGCCTCGACCACGATGCTGTGGGCGCTCGAGCGCGGGACGTGGTCGGCCGAGCTGTGCGAGGCCTTCGCGCTCGAGCCGGCGCGGCTGCCGGCGGTGGCGCCCGCCGACGCGATGGCCGGGCGGCTCACCGCGAGCGGCGCGGCCTGGACCGGGCTGCCGGCGGGGATCGCGGTCGCGGTCGGCACCGGCGACGACTTCGCGGCGCCGCTGGGCGCGGGGCTCCAGCCCGGCGAGCTGGTGTGCGTGCTCGGCACCGCCGAGGTCGTGGGCGCGCGCGCGGCCACCGCGGTGCGCGATGGCGGGCGGCTGGTCGAGACCCACGCCTACCCGGCGGGCGGGTTCTTCGTCGAGAACCCGGGCTGGCTGGCCGGCGGCGCGCTGCGCTGGCTCGGCGCGCTGCTCGGCCTCGACGACGCCGCGCTCGACGCCGCGGCGATCGCGGCACCCCCGGGGGCCGGCGGCGTCGCCTTCCTGCCCGCGCTCGGCGGCGCCATGGCGCCGGCGTGGGATCCCGAGGCCCGCGGCGCGTTCGTCGGCCTGGCGCCCGGCCACGGCGCGCCTCACCTGGCGCGGGCCGTCCACGAGGGCCTCGCCTGCGCGGTGCGTGACGTCGCGCTCCGGCTGGGCGAGCTCGGGCTGCCGCTGGGGTCGCTCCGCCTGGTGGGCGGCGGCGCGCGCTCGCGGCTGGCGGCCGAGGTCCGCGCCGACGCCACCGGCCTGCCGGTCGACGTGGCGGCCGACGCCGACTGCACGCCGATCGGAGCGGCGATGTGCGGCGCGGTCGCCGCCGGGCTCCACCGCGAGCTGGCCGCCGCCGCGGTCGCGCGGCCGCCGCCGGTGGCCCGGGTGATGCCCGATCCCGGGCGCCGCGCCCTGGCCGAGGCCGGTCACGCCCGCCACCGCGCCCTGTTCGCGGCCCTGCGCCGAGACCGCGCGCCTCGCGACCCCGATCACGTGTGAGCGGCGGCCAGCGCTGCGCCCGCGCCGGGACGGGCTATCCTGCCCCGGTTGCCGATGTCGTCTCGCTCCGTCCGTCTCGCCGCGCTCGCGGCCCTCACCACGCTCGGCGCCTCCGCCTCCACCGCCTGCGGCGAGGACGAGCTGGTGTGCGTCGACGTCGATCCGGCGTGCAGCCCGCTCTACGCCCCGACCTGGGACAACGTGTACGCCAACACCATCCTGCCCAAGTGCGGCACCGGCGGCGGCGCCTGCCACGAGGGCGCCAGCGCCCGCGGCGGCCTGCGCCTCGACGATCCGGTGATCGCCCACCAGCAGCTCACCGATCCGGCCGCCGGCTACGTGATCGTCGGCGACGTGTCGTGCAGCGAGCTGATCCAGCGGGTCAACACCGCGTCGTCGTCGCTGCTCATGCCGCGGGGCGCGCGGCTGGCGGCGTCCGAGCGCTGCGCGCTGGCGCAGTGGGTCCTGGCCGGCGCGCCCGGCCCGGCGACGACCGCGGCGGCGACGCGGTCGGAGGTGCGCCGGTGACGCGCGGCCCCGTGCTCGCGCCCGTCGCGCTCGCCGCGCTCGCCGTCCTGGCCGCGTGCGGCGACGATCCGCTGCCGGTCGAGGAGCTGATGAAGCCCGAGACCTGCCAGGCCTGCCACCCCGACCACTTCCGCGAGTGGTCGGGCAGCATGCACGCCTACGCCGGCGACGATCCGGTGTTCCTGGCGATGAACGCCAAGGGCCAGGAGGAGACCGGCGGGGCGCTGGGCGGCTTCTGCGTCCAGTGTCACGCCCCGCTGGCGCTCCAGCTCGGCCTCACCACCGACGGCCTCAACCTCCCCGACGTGCCGCAGTGGGCCAAGGGGGTGGGCTGCTACTCGTGCCACAACGTCGTCGAGGTCACCGGCACCCACAACAACCCGCTGCGGCTGGCCATGGACCAGACCATGCGCGGCGGCCTGCGCGACGCGGTCGAGAGCCCGGCCCACCGCACCGCGTACTCGTCGCTCCTCGACGCCGAGAGCCAGGGCTCGTCGGCGATGTGCGGCTCGTGCCACGACATCGTGACCCCGGCCGGCGTCCACCTCGAGCGCACGTTCTCGGAGTGGCAGGAGACGATCTTCGCGCACGCGAGCCCGCTGCGCCACGTGTCGTGCGCCGCGTGCCACATGGTGCCGTCGACCGACGTGATCGCCGAGGGCCCCGGCCTCGACGTGCCGCTGCGGCCCTACGGCCGCCGCGAGCACACCTTCGCCGGCCTCGACGTCGCGCTCACGCCGTGGCCCGAGGTCGAGGGCCAGCTCGCCGCCATCCGCCGCGACCTGCAGGCGGTGCTCCTGCCCCGGCTGTGCGTCGTGCCCGCCGACGCCGGGCGCATCGACTACCGCCTCGACAACGTCGGCGCCGGCCACATGTTCCCGAGCGGCGCCACCGCCGATCGCCGGGCCTGGATCGAGCTCGTCGCCTACGGCGAGAACGACGAGGTGCTGTTCTCCACCGGCGTGATCCCTCCCGGCCAGCCCTACACCGACCCCGAGGCCCTGGGCGATCCCAACCTGTGGATGCTGGGCACGCCGACCCGCGACGCCCAGGGCCAGCCGACCGAGCTGTTCTGGCGGATCGCGACCATCGACCACCCGGGGACGCTGCTGCCGCCAGCGGTGACCACCGATCCCCAGGACCCGCGCTACTACCACGCGGTCGAGCGCAGCTTCGGCGTGCCCGGGCTCCTGCCCAGCATCCGCCGGGTGACCGCGCGGGTGCTGGTGCGGCCCATCCCGTTCGCCCTGCTCGCGGAGCTCATGGCCTCGGGCCACCTCACCCTGGATCTTCGCGATCAGGTCCCGACCCACGTCGTCGGCGGCAGCGTCCTCGAGTGGCGCCCCGGCGGCGACGCCTGCGTGTGCCCGCAAGGTCCGCCGTGCCCGTGATCTCCGCCCCGCAACCTCGTCTCGCCTGGAGGCCCCCCATGACGTCCACGCCGCGGATCGCCGCGCTCGCCATCCCCGTCCTGGTCGCCGGCCTCGCCGGCCTCGGCGCCGTGACCGGCTGCGGCGACGACGGCGACGACGGCGACACCGTCAACTGCGCGCTCGAGGATCGCGACGACGAGGTCCTCGCCGGCATGATGAAGACCGGCGCCGGCGGCGTCACCGTGACGCTGGTGTCGGCGACCCCGGCGCCGCCGGCGCGCAACGACAACGCCTGGGAGCTGCAGCTCGCGACCCCGGCCGGGCCGTTCGAGGGCACGGTCCAGGTCGTGCCCTTCATGCCCGATCACAACCACGGCACGCCGATCCAGGCGGTGATCGAGCCGGTGGCGGGGACGCCCGGCCGCTTCACCGCGTCGCCCATCAACCTGTTCATGCCGGGGCTGTGGGAGGTCACGATCCGGGCCACGCCCACCGGCGGCACCCTCGACTCGGTGGTGTTCCGCTTCTGCGTCGCGAGCTGACGCGCTCGGCGCGCTCGGCGCGCTCGGCCGCCGCCGGACGCTACTGCAGCGTCGGCGTGGCGAGGATCGCGGCGCGACGATCGAGGCCGACGCCGGCCGGGACCCCGCAGAACGTGACCACGGCCACGGCCACGTTCTCGCCCGGCACCTGCCACACCCGGTCGAGGACGACGCGGGGGCGCAGGTAGGCGGTGACGGTGGCGCGGCCGCCGGCGACCGGCACGCCGCCGATGCGCTGGCACACGGTGACGCCGAGGGCGAACTTGCGGACGGGGCGGGCCATCGACGCCAGGCGCAGGCCGCGGCGCTGGACGACGCGGGTCGTCAGCTCCCAGCTCCGGGCGGGCGAGGCCACCAGCGGCGTCAGGGTCGCGCGCAGGCGCGCGACGCGCTCGAGGTCGCCGGACAGCGGCAAGGTTGCGCCGGCGTGCTCGCCGGTGGTGGCGATGACGAACAGCGTCGTGCGCGCGCCGGCGCGCTCGACCAGGTAGACGCGGCGGGTCGACCGCTCCCAGCCGAGCACCTCGAGCTCCTGGCGCTCGACCACCGCGGCCGGCGCCAGCTCGTCGGCGGTGGCGGCGGTGGCGGTCCAGAACGAGAGCGAGGCGCGCATGGAGGTGGGGCGGCGCGGCTCGGACCGCGGGCTGGGTCCGACCGGCCCGGCGGCGAGCGCGCGCGCCCACAGCAGGTTGCGAACGGCGCGGGCGATCGGTTCGTCGCCGCCGGCCGCCGGGCGCGGGGGGCGCCGGAGGGCAGGGGCGGTGGCGGGGGCGGCGGGGGGCAGCGGGCGGAGGCGGGACATCTCGAGGAGTGGAACGCGCCGGGGAGCCTCAGGTTTCACCAGATCGCACCGTGGAATATCCAGGCGGCGACGGCGGTCTCACACGATCGGGAGAGCCCGCGCGGGCGCCGGGTCGGTCACGTCGCGCGCGGTCAGCGCGCGGCGGGCGGCGCCGGCGGCACGCCGTCGCCGTGGTCGCGCGCCTCGAGCAGGGCGCCGTCGGGGGCGAAGGTCCGCCACACGCCGACGCGGTGGCCGCGGTGGTGGGCGCCGGTGACCGCGATCGCGCCGCCGCGGTAGTGCTCGCGCCACGCGCCGTCGAGCAGGCCGTCGCGCCACGTCGCCTCGACCCGCAGCCCGCCGTCGGCGTCCCAGCTCCGCCACACCCCGTCCCGTCGGTCGGCGACGAAGGCGCCGGCCTGCGCCGGCTGGCCGCCGACGTGGTGCTCGACGTAGGCGCCGTCGCGGAGGCCGGCGCGGTAGTGGGCGGCGACCACGACCTCGCCGTCCTCGCGCAGGCGGCGGTAGCTGCCGTCGAGGCGTCCGTGGTCGTAGCTCGCCTCGAGGCGCAGGCCGCCGCTCGGCCAGTAGGTGCGCCACACCCCGTGGCGCTCGCCGCGGACGTGCTCGCCGCGGACG
Source organism: uncultured delta proteobacterium (assembly GCA_900696455.1). Classification (GTDB taxonomy): domain Bacteria; phylum Myxococcota_A; class Polyangia; order Haliangiales; family Haliangiaceae; genus UBA2376. The sequence continues at coordinate 4,803 of CAADGB010000247.1, read as the reverse complement.
GCGATCGTGCCCCGCGGGAAGCGCTCGACGTGGGGGCCGTGGGGGCGGCCGCCGGCGAGGCGGGTCTCGCTGGCCACCGCGCCGCCGGCGTGGAAGGCGCGCTGGGTGCCGGCGCCGGCGACGAAGGCGTCGCGCCCCAGCTCCTTGCCGCGGGCGTCCCACTGCACCAGCACGCCGTCGACCACGCCGTCGCGGTAGGTGGCGCGCCACGTCATCATCCGGCCGGTCCACGCCGTCCACACCCCGTCGCGCTTGCCGTCGACGTAGGCGCCGGCGCGCTCGCGCAGGCCGCCGCCGTCGAACCAGGACCACGCGCCGTGGCGGCGGCCGGCGCGGTAGGCGCCCTCCTCGCGCTTCTTGCCGGTGGGGCGGAACGAGCGCCAGGGGCCGTCGAGGCGGCCGCGGGCGTCGCGCCGCTCGTCGACGATCGTCCGGCCGCGTCGCCCCACCGTGCGCGCGCCGGTGAGCAGGCCGTGGCGCCAGGTCTCGATCACGTGCACGGCGCCGCGGCTGCCGCTGTGGCGCGCGCCGTCGCGCACGCCCTCGTGCCAGCGCTCGTCGAGCACCAGCTCGCCGCTGGCGTCCCACGCCTGGGCCGGTCCGTGGCGCGCGCCGTCGCGCCAGCCGGCGACCGCGGCCAGCGTGCCGTCGGCGTGCCAGCGCCGCTCGACGCCGGTGCCGGCGGTCAGCGCGAAGCGGCCGAGCTCGCGGCCGTCGGCGGCGAGCTGCCGCCACTCGCCGTCGAGCATGCCGCGCCGGTAGTGGCCGGCGCGGCGGAGCTGTCCGGCGGGGTCGAGCTCCTCGAACGGGCCGTCGAGCGCGCCGTCGGCGTGGGCGCCGCGCGCCGCGAGCGCGCCGTCGGGGTGGAGGCGGACGAACGGTCCGTCGCGGGTGCCGTCGTCGCGCACGCAGTCGGCGCCACGGGCGGGCCACGGCGCGGGCGCGGCGCGCGCGCCGTCCGGACACGCGACGAGCGGCGGGGGCGGCCCGGCGTCGGCGTCGGCGTCGGCGTCGCCGGCGTCGGCGGCGGCGTCGTCGTCGTCGACGGGCGTCACCCCGACACCGGGTGCCCGTGTGGGCGGGGGTGCGCCGCCGGCCGGAGCGCTGCACGTCGTGCAGGCCGCCGCGAGCGCAAGCGCGATCACGCGGATCACGATCCCAGGATGCCACAGCCGCGGATTCGCGCTGTGTGCCAGCGTGGCACGGCGCGGATCTCGAGGCGCGATCGCCAACCCCGCGCGGACGGGGTGGTATCGTCCGATCACCGGGGCGTCGAAAGCTGCACCCTCACCACGGCGCCGGGTCACTAACGGTCTCCGATGAAGCACACCACCGCCGGAATCGCGCTCCTGCTCGCGTCGGCCCTCGCCGTCGCGACCACGTCGTCCACCGCCGAGGCCCGCCCGCGGCCCAGCAAGAAGGCCAAGAAGTTCCAGGCCAACAAGACGTTCGGGCTCGGCATCATGCTCGGCGCGCCCACCGGGCTGTCGGGCAAGTACTTCTACGCGCCCGACAAGGCCTTCGACTTCGGCGTCGGCGCCATCGGCTACTACCGGGGCCGCAACGGCTTCCACCTCCACTTCGATCACCTCTGGCACCCGCTCAGCCTGGCGTCGACGCCGGCCTTCGAGCTGCCGCTCTACCTCGGCGTCGGCGCCCGCATCTTCGACTTCGACGACCGGGACGACTTCCACGGCTCGGCCATCGGCGGCCGCGGCCCCATCGGCATCGCCTTCGACCTCAACAACGTGCCGATGGACATCTTCTTCGAGCTGGCGCTGGTCGTGGACTTCTTCGCCCGCTACGACTGCAACGGCTGCTCGAACATCGGCGTCGACGTCAACGGCGCGATCGGCTTCCGCTACTACTTCAACTAGCCGCGGGTCGCGATGAAGGTCCCCGCGATCCGCTTCCGCGCCGCCGGTGGGCCCGAGGTCATCGCGCTGGACGAGCTGGAGCTGCGCGACCCGGGCCCGGGCGAGGTCCAGGTCGAGGTCGTCGCCGCCGGGCTCAACCGCGCCGACGTGCTGCAGCGCCGCGGCCTGTCCCCGGCGCCGGCCGGCGTGCCCGCCGACGTCCCCGGGCTCGAGCTGGCCGGCCGCGTGGTCGCCCGCGGGCCGGGGGCGACGCTCCACGCCGAGGGCGCCGAGGTCATGGCGCTCGTCGGCGGCGGCGCGATGGCGCGGCGGGTGAACCTGCACGAGCGCGAGCTGTGCCCGGTGCCGCGCGGGCTGGCGCTGACCGACGCCGCCGCGATCCCCGAGGCGTTCCTGACCGCGTGGGACGCCCTGGTCAGCCAGGCCGGGCTCGGCGGCGGCGAGGTCGTGCTCGTCCACGCCGCGGCGAGCGGCGTCGGCACCGCCGCGCTCCAGGTGGCGCGCGCGGTCGGCGCCCGCGCCCTCGGCACCACGCGCTCGCCGGCCAAGCTGCCGGCGCTGGCGCCGTGGCTGGCCGAGGGTGACGGGCTCGCGGTCGAGGGCGGGCGGTTCGCCGTGTGGACCCAGGGGCAAAGCGGCGGCGGCGCCCAGGTCGTGCTCGACTGCGTCGGCGCGGCGTACCTCGACGAGAACCTGCGGGCGCTGGCGCCGCGCGGCCGCCTGGTGCTGATCGGCACCCTGGGCGGCGGCGGCGGCGGCCCGGCGCCGGTCGGCATGATCCTGGGCAAGCGCCTGACCGTGATCGGCACGGTCATGCGGGCGCGGCCGCTCGAGGAGAAGCTCGCCCTGGCCCGGGTGGCGGCGACCCGGCTGGTGCCGCTGTTCGAGCGTGGTCTGCTGCGCCCGGTGGTCGACGCCGTCCTGCCGATGACGGCGTGCGCCGACGCCCACGCCCGCATGGAGCGCGACGAGACCGTCGGCAAGCTGGTCCTGGCCTGGTGAGCCGGCGGGGCGAACCGCGAGCGCACCGATCGGGTCGGGGCGTCTGCGGCGACGCGACCTTCGACCCGCTCGGTGCGCTAGGCGGCGTCGACGCGGCGGCGCGGGCCGGCGACCTCGGCGCCGGCGGCGACCGCGCGGTTCGCCTCGTCGACGAACACCACCGTCGGCTGCCAGGTCGCCGCGGCGGCGGCCTCGACCTCGGCGAAGGTCGCCAGGATGACCTTGTCGCCGGGGCGGGCGAGGTGGGCGGCGGCGCCGTTGATGCAGATGACCCCGCTGCCGGCCTCGCCGCGCAGGGCGTACGTGACCAGGCGCGTGCCGCTGGTGACGTTCCAGATGTGGACCTGCTCGTGCTCGAGGATCCCGGCGGCGTCCATCAGCTCGCCGCTGATCGTGACCGAGCCCTCGTAGTCGAGGTCGGCATGGGTGACGGTGGCGCGGTGGAGCTTGGACTTGAAGAGGTGCAGACGGTGCGACATGGCTTCCTCCAGTCCCGGCCGTGGGGGCTCCACAGGTCCGGGCCATCGGTTGGCGGTCGTGACGGGTCGGGAACGCGCCGACCATAGCAGCCCCTGGCCGGGAATCACCAGGCGTCGGTCTCGAGCCACAGCGGCACGACCACGACCTCGCCGCCGGTGACCTGCACCCGGTTGCGGCGGACCTCCATCTGGGCGCGGGTCACGACGGCGTAGTGGGCGCTGACCGTGTACTCGCCGGGGGCCAGCCCGTGCAGGGCGAAGCGGCCCTGCTCGTCGGTGAAGGTCTGCTCGGCGGCGACCTCGCCGGCGCGGCTCACCGAGACCACCGCGCCGACCAGGCGCTCGTGGTGGATGTCGGCGACCGTGCCCTCGATGGCGCCGGTCTCGGGATCGGCGCCGGGCGGGCGGAAGCGCCACAGCGGCGCCATCGACGGCGCGTTGAGGTCGATGGCGAGATCGGGGCCGGCGCCCACGGCGAAGTCGAGCGCGCTCACCCGGTCGTGATCGATCGCGACCGTGCGCGCGCCGATGGCGGTCGACGCGACGTAGGCGGCGACGTCGTACCGACCCGGCGGCAGGTCGGCGATGTAGTACGCGCCCGAGCCGTCGGTCACCCCGTGCACCGGCTCGAGCGAGCCCGGTCGGCGCAGGACGACCCGCGCGCCCTCCACCCCGGCGCCGGTGGCCGCCGCGCGCACCAGGCCGGCGATGGCGCCCGGGCCGGGCGCGCGGCGGACCTGCGCGCCGGCGCAGGCGGCGGCGCCGACGACCACCCCCACGGCGAGCCCGAGGGTGAGCCCGAGCCCGAGCCTGCGGCCGAGCTCGAGGACGACGAGGCTGGGGCGCGAGGCGGGCATCGGTGGCGGAGCGGCGGCGGGACCCAAGGCGGGGCCGGCGACGCGCGTCGAACTGTCGCGGACCCGACCGCCCGGAGCAACGGGATTCCGGACAACCACCGCTGACCGCCCGCAGATCGCGGTTCGCAGACCGGTACGCACCGGTCGCACGTACGCTACCCTCGAGACCATGTTGCGCCTGGCCCTCGCCGCCCTGATGCTCGCCGCCGCCGGCTGTGGCGGGGGCGGCGGCGCGAGCGGTCCGGCGGTGGTGGCGGGGGCGCCGGCGGGGGACGTCACGGCCGTGAGCGGCACGGTCACGGCGACCCGCGAGGGCGCGACCCGTACCCTGGCGCAGGGCGACGTGGTCGCCGGCGACGACGTCATCGAGACCGGCGCCGACGGGCGGATCGTCATCCAGCTCCGCCACAACCTGGTGCCGTGGACCCTGGGCGCCGGCCGCAAGGAGCAGGTCGCGGCGTCGCTGGCGTGGCGGGCGCCGCGCGCCACCGCCGTCGCCGCCGGTCCGACCGGCGAGCGGTCGGGAGCGGCCGGGCGGCATGCCGAGCGCGAGGCCGCCGACACCGCCGCCACCGCGCTGGCGCCGGC
>CAADGB010000246.1 GCA_900696455.1 uncultured delta proteobacterium | reverse complement strand
GAGCCCGCGGCGCGGGCGCGGGCGCGGCCCGTCGCCGCGGCGCCCCGCGCCGCTAGCCGCGCCGGCGCCGCCGGCGGACCAGCAGCCCGAGCACCACCGCCAGCGGCAGGAGCGACGGCCACGGGCTGCGCTCCTGACCGGCGACGCGGCAGCAGCCGCCGTCGTCGATCGGCGCGCCGCTCACCACCATCGTGATCAGCTCGCCGTACGCGGTGCCGGCGTCGCTGCCGGCGATCGCGCACACGTGGTACGTGCCGGGCGCCAGGCCGGTCAGCTCGTGCTCGTAGCGGATCACGGCGTGGCCGGCGCCCAGCGCGGCGTCGCCGCCGGCCGGCGTGCGGGTCCCGAAGCTGTCGTCGCACTGCCCCGGGTCCACGGTGCTGTAGCGGAACCAGCCGAGCGTGATCGAGCCGTTGGGGCTGGCCGACCCGGTCAGCGTGGCCAGGCCGTCGCCGCCGGCGACCGCCGACAGCGTCGTCACCGTGGGCGGCACCGCGGCGGTCGTGACGGAGCGCACCGCGCCGAAGCTGGCGCCGCCCACGTTGCTGGCGGCGGCGCAGTAGTAGTAGCGCTGGTTGGGCAGGAGCCCGGCGAGCGGCGTGGTGAAGGGCGCCGCCACCGAGCCGGCGCCGAGGTCGAGGTCGCCGCTGGCCGGAGCCCGGGTGCCGAAGCCGTCGCTGCAGGTGCCGGGGTCGGCCGTGCCGTAGCGGAACCAGCCGATCGACGCCAGGCCGTCGGGGTTGGCGGTGCCGGCCAGCGTCGCGGCGACGGCGGTGACGTCGGTCGCGGCCTCGGTGGTGACCACCGGCGGCTCGGCGCCCGGCCGGAAGCTCACGACGGCGCCGACCGAGGTGCCGAGGCCGTTCGAGGCGATCGCGCACGCGTAGTACGTGGTGTTGGTGGTGAGCCCCGAGAGCGCCTCGGCGTAGGCCACCGCCGTCACGCCGGCGCCCAGCGCGGTGCCGCCCGTCGCCGGCACCCGGACGCCGAAGGTGTCGTTGCAGGTGCCGGGGTCGGTGGTGCCGTAGCGGAACCAGCCGGTGGTGGCGGCGCCGTTGGCGACGACCGAGCCGTTGAGGACGGCGGTGTCCACCAGCACGGCGGTGGGCGCGTCGGTGGTCACGGTCGGCGCGGCCGCGGTCGTGGTCACCGAGCGCACCGCGCCGAGGCCGGTCCCGACCGCGTTGCCCGCGATCGCGCAGTAGTAGTACGTGGTCGCGGGGGCCAGGCCGGTGAGGGCCTGGGCGTAGGGCACGCCGACCGCGCCGGCGCCCAGGCTGGTGCCGCCGGTCGCGGGCGCGCGGGTGCCGAAGGCGTCGTCGCAGGTGCCGGGATCGGTCGTGCTGTAGCGGAACCAGCCGGTGGCCGCCGCGCCGCGGGGCACGGCGGTGCCGTTGAGCGTCGCGGTGGTGCCGCCCACCGCCGTCGCCGCGTCGCTGGTCACCTCGGGCGCCGCCGGGGTGGTGAAGGTCAGCACCGCGCCGACGCTGGTGCCGAGCGCGCTGGTCGCGATCGCGCAGTAGTAGTACGTGGTGCCGGTGGCGAGCCCGGTGACCGCCTGCTGGTACGGGACCGCCGCGGTGCCGGCGCCGAGCGCGGCGCCGCCGCTGGCCGGGGCCCGCGTGCCGAAGCTGTCGTCGCACGTGCCCGGATCGGTGTCGCTGTAGCGGAAGTGACCGGTGGTCGCGGCGCCGTTGGGGTTGGCGGCGCCGTTGAGGGTCGCGCCGGTCCCGGTCACCGCGGTCGCGGCCGCGGTGGTCACGGTCGGCGCCGTCGACGAGGTCGTGAACGACACCACCGCGCCGAAGCGGGTGCCGCTGACGTTCGAGGCGATCGCGCAGACGTAGTACGTGGTGCTCGGGCTCAGGCCGCTCACGGCCTCGGCGTAGGGCACCGCGGACGTGCCGGCGCCGAGCGCGGTGCCGCCGCTGCTGGGGGCGCGGGTGCCGAAGCTGTCGTTGCAGGTGACCGGGTTGGTGGTCGCGTACCGGAACCAGCCGGTGGCGGCGGCGGCGTTGGGGCTGGCCGCGCCGTTGAGCGTCGCCGTGGTCGCGCCCACCGCGGTCGCCGCGCTGGTGGTCACGGTCGGCGCGCCCGGGGTCGTGAACGACCGCACCGCGCCCACGCCGGTGCCCACCGTGCTCGAGGCCAGCGCGCAGTAGTAGTACGTGGTGCCGGCGGCGAGGCCGGTGATCGCGCGGGTGTACGGCACCGCCGTGGTGCCGGCGCCGAGCGCGGAGCCGCCGCTGGTGGGCGCGCGGGTGCCGAAGCTGTCGTTGCAGGTGCCGGGGTCGGTCGCGCTGTAGCGGAACCAGCCGGTCGCCGTCGCCCCGTTGGGGTTGGCCGAGCCCTCGAGGGTCGCGCCGGTGCTGGTGATGGCCGAGGCCGTCACCGTGGTCACCGTCGGCGCCGCCAGGGTGGTGAACGACAGGACCGCGCCGAAGGCGGTGCCCGCCGAGCTCGACGCGATCGCGCAGTAGTAGTAGGTCGTGGCCGAGGTCAGCCCGGCCAGGCCCTGGGTGAAGGCCACGTTCGCGTTGCCGGCGCCCAGCGCGCTGCCGCCCGAGGCGGGGGCGCGGGTGCCGAAGCTGTCGTCGCAGGCGCCGGGGTGGGTCGCGCTGTAGCGGAAGTGGCCGGTGGTGGCCGCGCCGCCGGGGTTGCCCGAGCCGTTCAGGGTCGCGGTCGAGGCGCCGACCGCGGTCGCGGCGCTGGTCGTCACCTGCGGCGGCACCGCCGGGGTCGTGAACGACATCACCGCGCCGAAGCGGGTGCCCAGCGTGCTCGAGGCGATCGCGCAGTAGAAGTACGTCGTCCCCGGCGACAGCGTCGCCAGGGCCTGCTGGTACGGGACGGCGGCGGCGCCGGCGCCCAGCGCGGTGCCGCCCGACGACGGGGCCCGGGTGCCGAAGCTGTCGTTGCAGGTGCCGGGGCTGGTGGTGGCGTAGCGGAACCAGCCGGTGGTTGCGGTCTGGTTGGGGTTGGCGCTGCCGTGGAGCGTCGCCCCGGTGCTGGTGACGCCGGTGGCGGCCTCGGTGGTGACCGTGGGCGGCCCGGCGGTGGTGAACGACAGGACCTCGCCGAGGCCGGTGCCCACCGCGTTCGACGCGATCGCGCAGTAGTAGTACGTGGTCGACGCGGTCAGGCCGGTGATCGCGCGCGGGAACGACGCCGGCGCGGTGCCGGCGCCGAGCGCGGTGCCGCCCGACGACGGGGCCCGGGTGCCGAAGCTGTCGCTGCAGGTGCCGGGGCGGGTGGTGGCGTAGCGGTACCAGCCGGTGGCGGTGAGGCCGTTGGGGTTGGCGGTGCCGTTGAGCGTGGCCCCGGTGCTGGTGATCGAGGTCGCGGCGTCGGTCACCACGGTCGGCGCCGACGAGGTCGCGAAGCTCATGACCGCGCCGAAGCGGATCCCGCCGACGTTCTGGGCGATCGCGCAGTAGTAGTAGGTCGTGCTCGGGCCGAGGCCGGTCAGGGCCTGGCTGAACGCCACCGGGGTCGCGCCGGCGCCCAGCGCCGCGCCGCCCGCCGCCGGCGCGCGGACGCCGAAGCTGTCGTCGCAGGTGCCGGGGTGGGTGGTGGCGTAGCGGAACCAGCCGGTGGTCGCCGCGAAGTTGGGGTTGGCCGAGCCGTTGAGCGTCGCGGTCGAGCTGCCGACGCCGCTGGCCGCGGTCGTGGTCACGGTCGGCGCGGCGGCGGTCGTGAGCTGCATGACGACGCCCAGCGAGGTGCCGATGCCGTTGCTGGCGATCGCGCAGTAGTAGTAGGTGGTGGCGGTGGTGAGCCCGGTCAGCGGCTGCGAGAACGTGACCGGTGTGGTGCCGGCACCGACGCTGGTGCCGCCGCTGGCCGGGGCGCGGGTGCCGAAGCTGTCGTTGCAGGTGCCGGGGTGGGTGGTGGCGTAGCGGAACCAGGCCGTGGTCGGATCGCCGTTGGGGTTGGCGCTGCCCTCGAGGGTCGCCGAGGTGACGTCGACCGCGGTCGCGGCCAGGGTGGTCACCGCCGGCTGGGTCGGCGGCGTGGTGAACGACAGCACCTCGCCGAGCGTCGTCCCGATCGAGCTCGACGCGATCGCGCAGAAGTAGTAGGTGGTGGCCGGGGTCAGGCCGGTGAGCGCCTGCCCGAACGCGACCGGCGCCGTGCCCGCGCCGAGACCGGCGCCGCCGCTGGCCGGCGCCCGGACGCCGAAGCTGTCGCTGCACGCGCCCGGATCGGTCGTGGTGTAGCGGAACCAGCCGGTGGTGGCGAAGCCGTGGGGGTTGCCCGACGCGTTGAGCGTGGCGGTGGTCGCGGTCACGGGCGTCGCCGCCAGGGTCGCCACCGTCGGCGGCGCCGGGGTCGCGAACGTGCGCACGATGCCGAAGCCGGTGCCGGCGCTGTTCGACGCGATCGCGCAGTAGTAGTACGTGGTGCCGGGCGTGAGCGTGGTCAGCGCCTCCGAGAACGTCACCGCGCTGTTGCCGGCGCCGAGCGCCGCGCCGGCGGTGCCCGGGACCCGGGTGCCGAAGCTGTCGTTGCAGGTGACCGGGTTGGTGGTGTCGATGCGGAACCAGGCGGTGGTGGCCGCGCCGTTGGGGTTCGCGCTGCCGTTCAGCGTCGCGGTGGTGGTGGTGATGCCGGTCGGCACCGCGGTGGTCACGCTGGGTGCGGCGGCGGCGGTGGTGAGCTGCAGGACCGCGCCGAAGGCGGGGCCGACGCTGTTGCTGGCGATCGCGCAGTAGAAGTAGGTCTGGCCCGGCAGGAGCCCGCCGAGGGCCTGGCTGTACGCGACCGGCGCGGTGCCGGCGCCGAGCGCGGCGCCGCCGGCCGCGGGCGCCCGGGTGCCGAAGCTGTCGTTGCAGGTGCCGGGGTTGGTGAGCGAGTAGCGGAACCAGCCGGTCGTGGTCGCGCCGTTGGGGTTGGCCGAGCCGTTGAGCGTGGCGCTGGTCGTCGTCACCAGGGTCGCGGCGCTGGTCGTGACCGTGGGCGTGGCCAGGGTGGTGAACGACAGCACGCCGCCCACGCCCAGGCCCTCGCCGTTCGACCCGATCGCGCAGTAGTAGTAGGTGGTCGCCGGCGCGAGCCCGGTGATCCCGACCGAGTACGCCTGGGCGGCGCTGCCCGCGCCCAGGCTGGTGCCGCCGGCGGCGGGGGCGCGGGTGCCGAAGCTGTCGTCGCAGGCGCCGGGGTTGGTGGTCGCGTAGCGGAACCAGCCGGTGGTCGCCGCGCGGTTGGGGTTGCCGGTGCCGGTGAGCGTCGCGGTGGTGCTGGCGACGCTCGCGGCCGCCGTGGTCGTCATCGTCGGCGGCGCGGCGGTGGTGAACGTGGCCACGGCGCCGAACGACGTGCCCAGCGCGTTCGACGCGATCGCGCACACGTAGTACGTGGTGCCCGGCGACAGGCCGGTGACCGCCTGCGAGTACGGCACGCCGGTGATGCCGGCGCCGAGCGCCGCGCCGCCGGCCGCGGGCGCCCGGGTGCCGAAGCTGTCGTTGCAGGTGCCGGGGCTGGCGGTCGCGTAGCGGAACCAGCCGGTGGCGGCGTCGCCGTTGGGGTTGGCGGTGCCGTTGAAGGTCGCGGTGGTGCCGGTGAACGGCGTCACGGCCGTGGTCGTGACCGCCGGCGGCAGGGCCGGGGTGGTGAACGACAGCACCTCGCCGAACCGGGTGCCGTGGATGTTGTTCGCGATGGCGCAGAAGTAGTAGGTGGTGGCCGGGGTGAGGCCGCTGATCGCGCGGCCGTACACGACCGCCGACGTGCCGGCGCCCAGGGGGGTGTCGGAGCCGCTGCTCGATGGGGCGCGGGTGCCGAAGCTGTCGCTGCAGGTGCCGGGGTTCGTCGTCGCGTAGCGGTACCAGCCGGTGGCGGTGGCGCCGTTGGGGTTGGCCGAGCCGTTGAGCTGGGCCGAGGTCGCGGCGACCAGGGTCGCCGCGGTGGTGAGCACCGTCGGCGCGTCGCGGGTGGTGAACGACAGGACCGCGCCGACGCTGGTGCCCTCGCTGTTCGAGGCCAGCGCGCAGTAGTAGTAGGTGGTGCCCGGCGACAGCCCGGTCACGCCGTTGCTGTAGGCCTGGGCGCTCGAGCCGGCGCCCAGGTTGCTGCCGCCGCTGGTGGGGGCGCGGGTGCCGAAGCTGTCGTTGCAGGTGCCGGGGTTGGTGGTCGCGTAGCGGAACCAGCCGGTGGTGGTCGCGCGGTTGGGGTTGGCGCTGCCGTTGAGGGTGGCCGCCACGTTGCTGAGGCCGGTGGCCGCCGCCGTCGTCACCAGCGGCAGATCGGCGGTGGTGAACGTGAGCACCGCGCCGAAGGACGTGCCCAGGCCGTTCTGGGCGATGGCGCAGACGTAGTAGGTGGTGGCCGGGGTCAGCCCCGAGATCGACTGGTTGAACGCGACCGCGGCGATGCCGCCGCCGAGGGACGAGCCGCCGGCGACCGGGGCCCGGGTGCCGAAGCTGTCGTTGCAGGTGCCGGGGCTGACCGTGCCGTAGCGGAACCAGGCGGTGGTGGCGTCGCCGTTGGGGTTGGCCGAGCCGTTGAGCTGGGCGGTGGTGCCGGTGAACGGCGTCACCGCGGAGGTGGTCACCGACGGCGGCAGGGCCGGGGTCGTGAACGACTGCACCGCCCCGAAGCGCGTGCCGTAGGCGTTGCCCGCGATCGCGCAGTAGTAGTAGGTCGTGGCCGGGGTGAGGCCGCTGATCGCGCGGCTGTAGGCGACCGGGGACGAGCCCGCGCCCAGGGCGGTGTCCGAGGTGCTGCTCGGCGGGGCGCGGGTGCCGAAGCTGTCGTTGCAGGTGCCGGGGTCGCTGGTCGCGTAGCGGAACCAGCCGGTCGAGGTCGCGCCGTTGGGGTTGGCGCTGCCGTTCAGCGTCGCGGAGCTGGCGGTGACCAGCGTCGCCGCGCTCGTGGTCACCGTCGGCGGGCCGGCGGTGGTGAAGGACAGGACGTCGCCGAACGCCAGGCCCTCGCTGTTGGAGGCGACGGCGCAGTAGTAGTACGTGGTGCCCGCCGACAGCGCGCTCAGCGGCTGGCCGAAGGGCTGCGCGGTCGAGCCCGCGCCCAGGTTGGAGCCGCCGCTGGTGGGGGCCCGCGAGCCGAAGCTGTCGTTGCAGGTCCCGGGGTCGGTCGAGCTGTAGCGGAACCAGCCGGTGGTGGTCGCGCGGTTGGGGTTGGCGCTGCCGTTGAGCGTGGCCGTGGTGTTGCCGATGCTGGTGGCCGCGGTGGTGGTCACGGTCGGCGGCGCCGGCGTGGTGAAGCTCACCACCGCGCCGACGCTGGTGCCGACCGCGTTCTGGGCGATGGCGCAGACGTAGTAGGTCGTCGCCGGGGTCAGGCCGGCGATCGCCTGGGAGAAGACCTGGCTGGTGGTGCCGCTGCCCAGCGCGGCGCCGCCGGCGCCCGGGGCGCGGGTGCCGAAGCTGTCGTTGCAGGTGCCGGGGCTCGCGGTCGCGTAGCGGAACCACGCGGTGGTGTCGGCGCCGCCCGGGTTGGCCGCGCCGTTGAGCTGGGCGGTGGCGCCGGTCAGGAGCGTGGGGCTGTTGGTCGTGACCACCGGCGCCGTGGCCAGCGTGGTGAACGAGAGGACCGCGCCGAACCCGGTGCCGTAGGTGTTGCCGGCGAGCGCGCAGAAGTAGTAGGTCGTGTTCGGGGTCAGCCCGCTGATGGCCCGGCTGTACGCGACCGGCGACGTCCCCGCGCCCAGGGCGGTGTCCGAGGCGCTGCTCGACGGTGCGCGGGTGCCGAAGGCGTCGTTGCAGGTGCCGGGGTTGGCGGTCGAGTACCGGTACCAGCCGGTGGAGCTGGCGCCGTTGGGGTCGGCCGCGCCGTTGAGGGTCGCGGAGGTCGCGGTGACCAGGGTGGCCGGGTTGCTCACGACGACCGGGGCGGCCAGGGTCGTGAACGACAGCACGGCGCCGAACGCCGTGCCCTCGCTGTTCGAGGCGATCGCGCAGTAGTAGTAGGTCGTGTCCGGCGACAGGCTGCCGACCGACTGGGCGAAGGCCTGGGCCGAGCTGCCGGCGCCGAGGTTGCTGCCGCCGCTCACCGGGGCGCGCGAGCCGAAGCTGTCGTTGCAGGTGCCGGGGTTCGTGGTCGCGTAGCGGAACCAGCCGGTGGTGGTGGTGCGGTTGGGGTTGGCCGAGCCGTTGAGCGTGGCCGACACGCTGGCGAGGCTGGTGACGGCGCTGGTGGTCACCGTCGGCGCCGCCGGCGTGGTGAAGGTCTGGACCGCGCCGAACCCGGTCCCGAGCGTGTTCGACGCGATCGCGCACACGTAGTACGTGGTGAGCGGCGTGAGCCCGGTGAGCGGCTCCGAGAACATCACCACGGCCAGGCCGCCGCCGAGCGCGCTGCCGCCGCTGGCGGGGGCGCGGGTGCCGAAGCTGTCGTTGCAGGTCCCGGGGTTGACGGTGGCGTACCGGAACCAGCCGGTGGCGGCGTCGCCGTTGGGGTTGGCCTGGCCGTTGAGCGTGACCGCGGTGCCCGAGGTGATCGTGGGGGTGAGGGTCGTGACGACCGGGGACATCGCCGGCGTCGTGAACGACAGGAGCTCGCCGAACGAGGTGCCCAGCCCGTTGCTGGCGATCGCGCAGTAGTAGTAGGTCGTGGTCGGGGTCAGCCCGGTGAGGCCGCGGGAGAAGTCGACCGGCGCGGTGCCCGAGCCGAGCAGCGAGCCGCTGCTGGTGGGCGCGCGGGTGCCGAAGCTGTCGTTGCAGACGCCGGGGTTGGACGTCGCGTAGCGGAACCACGCCGTGGTCGACGAGCCGTTGGGCGTGCCGGTGCCGTTGAGCGTGGCCGTGGTGCCGGTGACCGCGGTCGCGGCCACGGTGACCACGGTCGGCGGCGTCGCCGAGGTCGTGAACGACAGCACGCTGCCGAAGGTGGTGCCGACGCCGTTGGCCGCGATCGCGCAGTAGTAGTACGTGGTGGCCAGGGCCAGGCCGCTGACCGGCTGCGAGAACGGCACGGTCGAGTTGTCGGCGCCGAGCGCGGTGCCGCCGCTGGCGGGCAGGCGGGTGCCGAAGCTGTCGTTGCAGCTCCCGGGGTTGGTGGTGGCGTAGCGGAACCAGCCGACCGTGGTGTCGCCGCGAGGTACGCCGGTGGCGTTGAGCACGGCCGCGCTGGTGGTGACGCCGGTGGCCGAGCCGGTGGTCACCGTGGGCGCGGTCGCCGCGGTGGTGAAGAACAGCACCGCGCCGAAGGTCGTGCCGTGGGCGTTGGAGGCGATCGCGCAGTAGTAGTACGTGGTGCCGGGCAGGAGCCCGGTGATGCCGCGGGTGAAGTCGACCGACGCCGTGCCCGAGCCCAGCGCCGAGCCACCGCTGGCGGGCGCGCGGGTGCCGAAGCCGTCGCTGCACGTGCCCGGATCGACGGTGGCGTAGCGGAACCAGCCGGTGGTGGCGCTGGCGACCGGGTTGGCCGAGCCCTGCAGCGTCGCCGTGCTCGAGGTGACCGAGCTGGCGCCGGTCGTGAGCGTGACCGGCGGCGCCGGGATCGTGAAGGACAGGACCGCGCCGAACGCCGTCCCCGAGGCGTTCTGCACGATCGAGCAGAAGTAGTAGGTGACCCCGGGGGTCAGCCCGGTGGCGGTGATCGAGTACGGCACCGCGACCGTGCCCATGCCGAGATCGGTGCCGCGGGTCGCCGGCACGCGGGTCCCGAAGGCGTCGTCGCAGGTGACCGGGTTGTTCGCGCTGTAGCGGAACCAGCCGGTGGTCTGCTCGTCGTTGGGATCGCCGGCGCCGTTGAGCTGCGCCGACGAGGTCGTGATGCCCGTGGCCGGGCTGGTGGTGGTCGTCGGTGCGGCGGCGTGGGCCACCACGGGGACCGCGATCGAGAGGAAGACGAGCGCGGCGCGCAGGACGGATGTGGACACGCGTACCCCCGGCAAGGTCGCGGGGATGGTAGTCGATCGCGCCCCGACCGCCAGGGGATTCGGCGGCGCGCAGGACGTGCGCGGGGCCACGGTCGGGCGGGCCGAGGCGGCGCCGGCGACCGGCGCGCGCGCCTACGTCGGCCGCAGGGTCGCGTAGCGGTCGAGGAGCAGCGCCGGCAGCGGGTGGGTCAGGCGCCAGGTGATGGCGATCGGGCGGTCGCCCTCGTGGCGCTCGTAGGTGACCGGGCCGAGGAAGGCGAAGGGCTCGCGGGGGGCGGTGCGGACGAAGAGGTAGAAGCTCCAGCCGTTGGCGGGGCTGTCGAGGTAGCGGCGGCCCGACGGGCGGGTGACGCTGGCGATGGCCTGGGTCTCCCAGTGGAAGTGGGTCGGGCCGAGCGCGTAGTCGCGGTAGCGGGTGGTCGGCGAGAAGCCCTTGCCGGTCTTGTCGAGGGTGACGAACAGGAGCTCGCGGCGGGCGTCCTCGAGCTTGAAGACGCCGGCCTGGAGGTTGACCATGCGGTCGCCGGCGGCGAGGTGGCCCACGCCGGCGAGGATCTCGCGGCGGGTGTAGTGGCGGTGGAGGGCGAGCGACCAGCCGGCGACCGGGAGGACCTCGCCGGGCAGCGCGACGCGATCCTCCAGCACCTCGCGCAGCTCCTCGAGCTCGGCGACCAGGGGTGGGCGCGCCGCGAGGTGGCCGACCACGGTCTCGGCGGCGCGCAGGGTGCCGCGGTGGGTGAGCTGCGACTCGAGCATCATCACCCGGCGGCGCTCGAGGTCGGAGAGCGGCCGGGTGGCGTCGCGCAGGACGTCGCGGTAGGTGCGCAGGCGCGCCGGCTCGTCGACGTGCTGGAGGCGGCCGAGGAGCTTGCTGTCCCGGTCGAGGGCCTCGCCGTCGGTGCCGCCGAGGTCGCTGGCGGCCAGCAGCCCGGCGGCGCGCTGGAGCGTGGTCCAGCCGCCGGCGTCGTAGACGTCGGCGAGGTCGCGCCCGGTGAGCTCGAGGAAGCGGGCGAGGCGCGGGCGGTCGCCGGCGGCCGCGAGCTCGCGCAGCTCGGCGGTCAGGCGCCGGGCGCCGCCGACCGCGGCGCGCAGCGAGGCGAGGATCTGGTCGCGGGCGACGGCGTCGAGCTGGAGCGCGCAGCCGGCGGGCAGGTACGGGAAGCCGTGCTCGACGGCCTCCCGCAGGTGGCCGCGCGGCACGCCGGTGCACGCCGGCAGGACCGCGTCGAAGCGGAACTCGTCGCGGTGCTGGCCGATGAAGTCGAGGACCAGGCACGACGCCTTGCCGGGGTGGTGGCGGAGGCCGCGGCCGAGCTGCTGGAGGAACAGGGTCGCGCTCTGGGTCGGGCGCAGCAGCAGGAGGGTGTCGACGAACGGCAGGTCGACGCCCTCGTTGTAGAGGTCGCAGGTGAAGATCACGTTGACCGCGCGCTCGCGCAGACGCGCCGGCGCATCGGCGCGCCCGGGGCTGTCGCCGTGGACGGCGAGGGCCGGGACGCCGGCGGCGGTGAAGCGCGCGGCCATGAACTCGGCGTGGGCGACGCTGACGCAGAAGCCGAGCGCGCGGACGCGGCGCGGATCGCCGACCCGCCGCGCGAGCTGGTGGCGGATGAGGTCGGCGCGGGCGTCGTTGCCGGTGTAGACGTCGGCGAGGGCGCCGGCCTCGTAGCCGGTCCGGGTCCAGCGCACGGCGCGCAGGTCGACGCCGTCGGAGATGCCGTAGTACTCGAACGGCACCAGGAGCTGATCGTCGAGCGCGTGCCACAGCCGCAGCTCGGCGGCGACGTGGCCGTCGAAGTCGGGCAGCAGCGACTGGCCGTCGCTGCGCTCGGGGGTGGCGGTGAGGCCGACCAGGAGCTCGGGCGCGAGCCGCGGGACCACGGCCTGGTAGGAACGGGCCGGGACGTGGTGGCACTCGTCGACGACGACGTGGCGGAAGTGGGTCGGGCCGAGGCGGGCGACGAGGTCGCCGGCGGCGGCGCGCTGGATGCTGGCGAAGACGTGCTCCCAGCGCGCCGGGCGGTGACCGTCGACGTAGAGCTCGCCGAAGGCGGCGTCCTGCAGCGCGTGGCGGAAGGTGCGGCGCGCCTGCTCGAGGAGCTCGGCGCGGTGGGCGAGGAAGAGCAGGCGGGGCGGGGTGCCGGCGGCGGCGGCGTGGCGGGCGTAGTCGAGCGCGGCGATCACGGTCTTGCCGGTGCCGGTGGCGGCGACCACGAGGTTGCGGCGGCGGCCGTGGACGGCGCGCTCGGTGGCGAGGCGGTCGAGGATCTCCTGCTGGAACGGCAGCGGGTGGAGGCCGACGAGGAAGGTGTCGGCCGCGGGCGGCGGGGCGGCGAGGGCGCGCTCGAGGCGGGCGCGCTGCGCGGCGTCGTCGGGGGCGTAGGGCTCGAACTCGTCGTCGGCCCACAGCGTGTCGAACGTACCCTGGAACTTGTCGAGGACGTGGGGCAGATCGGCGGCGCACACCTTGACCATCCACTCCTGGCCGGGGCCGAGCGCGGTGTGGGTCCAGTTGGCCGAGCCGATGTACGCGGTCGACAGGCCGCTGCGGCGGTGGAAGAGCCAGGCCTTGGCGTGGAGGCGGGTGCGGCGGGTGTCGTACGAGACCTTCACCTGCGCCCCCGGCAGGCCGGCGATCGCGTCGAGCGCCGCGACCTCGGTGGTCTGCGTGAAGGTGGTGGTGAGCAGGCGCAGGCGGGCGCCGTCGCGGCGGGCGAAGCGGTGGAGCGCGTCGAGGAGCACGCGCACGCCGCCGAGAGTGACGAAGGCGACGATCGCGTCGACGCGGTCGGCGGTGGCGAGCTCGCGCGCGAGCTCGTGGCCGAAGGCGGGTTCGCGCGGGTTGCGGGTGAGCAAGGTGGAGGTGTCGAGCGGCGTCTCCGGTCGCTCGGGGACCGCGCCGCGATGGAGCGCGAGGAGGCGGCGCGCCGGCGGCGCCAGGCGCTGATCGGGGAGGAGGTCCGCGGCCTCGCGCCGCACCAGCGTCGCGAGGTGGTCGAGGAGCTGGGCGGTGACCGCGCGCGCCTGCTCGGCGCGGTCGTCGGCGGGCAGGGCGGCGAGGGCGCGCTCGAGCTCGCGGCCGACGTGCCGGGCCAGGGCGGCGGGGGCGGCGTCGTCGTCGAGCGGCTCGACCTCGGCCTCGAGCGCGGGGGTGGCGGCGAGGTCGTGGGCGAGCTGCTCGGTGACGAGGTGCGCGTAGACGCCCTCGGCGAGCGGACGGCCCCGGCTCCCGGTCCTCGTCACGCCCCATCGTATCCCGCCGGCGGTCGCCCCGGGCGGACGGCGCCCGCGCGACGTGGCGCCGGCGAGGCCGGCCGAGGTGTCGTGGAGCGCGACCGGCCGGAGGCCGGTCCGTCAGGGCGCCCGCGCCGCCCGGGCGCCCTCGACCCGATGGTACGCTGGTGGCGATGGGGAGCGATCCGTCCGGTCCGGGCGATCCGGTGGCGCTGGCGCAGCGGGTCGCGGCGCTGGAGGCCGAGCTGGCCGCGGTGCGGGCGTCGCACGCCGCCTTCGAGACCCTGGTCGAGAGCGTGCCCGACTTCGTGGTCCGGGTGTCGTGCGACGGTACGTTCGAGTACGTCAACCGGCTGGCGCCCGGCCTGACGCGCGCGCAGGTGCTGGGCCGGACGATCTTCGACTTCACCCAGCCCGAGAGCCACGATCAGATGCGAGCCGCGATGGCGCGGGTCCGGGCGACCTGCGCCCCGGCGTCGTACGAGGCGTCCGGGATCGGGGCCGGCGGCCAGGACACGCCCTACCTCAGCCGCATCACCCCGATCGTCGTGGACGGGCGCGTGGTCGCGATGACGATCGTCGCCACCGACATCACCGAGATCAAGGAGGCGTCGCGCCGGCTCGCCGAGCACCGCGACCGGCTGGAGCTGGCGGCGGAGGCGGCCCGCATCGGCTACTGGCACTGGGACGCCCGCCGGGACGTGGTGCTGTGGGACGCGACCTCGTGCGCCCACCTCGGGGTCCCGGTGGCGGAAGGCCGCTCGACCTACCAGGGCTTCCTGGACCGCGTCCACCCGGCGGACCGCGCGCGGATCCGGCAGGAGGTCGACGCGTCGGTGGCGTCCGGCCGCTACGCCGGGCTGCAGTTCCGGGTGACCACGCCCGGCGGCGAGCTCCGCTGGCTGATGACCGCGGGCCGGGTCGAGCGCGACGCCGGCGGCCAGGTCAGCGGCCTGGTGGGCTGCCTCCTCGACATCACCGAGCGCCGGCGCCTGGAGGAGCAGGTCCTGCAGTCGCAGCGGCTGGAGGCGGTCGGTCAGCTCGCCGCCGGGGTCGCCCACAACTTCAACAACCTCCTGGCGGCGCTGATGCCGGCGCTCGAGCTCACCGCCCGGCGCTCGCCGGCCACCGCGCCCCTGCTCGAGGACGTCCTCGGCGCCTCGCAGCAGGCGGCCGACGTGGTCCGCCAGCTCACGGCGTTCGCCCGCGGCACGGCGCGCGGCGCCGGCGCGGCGACCGGCGTGGCCGACGCGGCCGCGCTGGCCCGGCGGGTCGCCGAGCTGTCGCGCGCCGTCCTCGACCGCGCGATCGTCCTCGAGGTCGTGGTGCCGCCGGCGCCGGCGCTGGTCCAGCTCGACGGCGGCGAGCTCGAGCAGGCGCTCCTGAACCTGGTGCTGAACGCGCGCGACGCGCTCGAGACGGCGATCGCCCTCGGCCAGCCGGCGCGGATCCGGATCGAGGTCGCCGCCGCGGGCGAGGCGCGGGTCCGGATCCGGGTGGCGGACACCGGCGCCGGGATGACCGACGAGGTCCGCCGCCGCGCGATCGAGCCGTTCTTCACCACCAAGGCCCCCGGCCGCGGCACCGGGCTCGGGCTGTCGAGCGTCTACGCCCTGGTCACCGCCCGCGACGGCGCGCTCGAGATCGAGTCGCAGCCCGGCGGCGGGACGACGATCGAGCTGGTGGTGCCGGCGGCGACGGCGGCGCCCCGGGTCGCGGCCACCGCCGGACCGGACCCCGGCGGCGGTCGCGGCGAGGTCGTGCTCCTCGTCGACGACGACGAGACCGTGCGCCGCGCCATCGGGACGGTCCTCGAGCTCGAGGGCTACCAGGTGCGCGGGATCGGCGATCCACGGCAGGCCCTGGCGGCCTTCGCCGCCGAGCCCGGCGGGTTCGCGGTGGCGATCGTCGATCACTCGATGCCGGGCCTGAGCGGCCAGGCGCTGCTCGATCGCATGCTCGCGATCGCGCCGACCTTCCGGGCGATCTCGTTCAGCGGGCTCGATCGCCCGCTGGCCGGGGCGCGGGCCCAGCTCGCCAAGCCGGTGTCGACCGCCGCCCTCCTGGCCACCGTGCGCCGGGTCCTCGACGAGCCGTGACCGCCGCGGCGGTCCCGGCGAGGGGCGCGCCCGGCGAGCCCGCCGATCTCACGGCTGGGCCGGCAGGTACACGTAGTCGCCGAGACGCGTCCGGTCGGCGGACAGGCGGAGCGTCGCGGGCGGCGCCTCGCCGTCGTGGGTGAGGTGGACCTCGTCGCCGACGACCTCGTAGCTGCCGGTCATCGCCGCGTCGAGGAGCATGTGGCGGAAGCGGCCGTCGGGATCGAGGGTGATCGAGTAGCAGCCGCCGCGGCTGCCGGGCGGCGCGCACTCGCCCTGGTACGTGCGCTCGGCGGCGAAGCGACGGCCGTCGGCGGTGAGCAGCGGAGCGGTCGAGGTGGGCGGGGCCGGCGACGGCGGCGGGCCGGCCTCGGGGGCCGTCGGCGGCGGGGCCACCGACCGGGCCGGGCAGCCGGCGAGGAGGGGGAGGGCGGCGAGGCCGGCCAGGGCGAGGCCGAGGGCGGTGCGGGCGGACGTCGGGAGCTTCACGGCGGGCAGCCTACCGCGGCCGGGCCGCGATCGCGCACGCCCGCGCCCGCCGTGACGCCGGGTCGTGCCGGCCGGGCCGCGATCGCCGCCGGTCCCTGCCGGTGGCGGTGGGGCTATCATCGCCGGTCGATGAGCTACCGCGACGATCTCGCCGCCGCGCACGCGCGCATCGCCGCGCTCGAGGCGCAGCTCCGCAGCGCGGGCGATCCGACCGGGCAGGCCGCGACCGCCGAGCTGGCGCGCCTCCGCCAGGAGAACCAGCGCCTGCTCGACGAGAACCAGCGCCTGCGCACGCTCCTGGCCACCGACCAGCTCCGCCTCAAGGAGCTCGAGCAGCTCCGCGACGAGCGCAACCGCCTGGTCGAGCGGGTGCGGGTGCTGCAGACCCGCCGCGCGGAGCCCGCCCCCGCGCCCGCGCCGCCGACCCGGTCCGCGACGCCGGTCGCCCCCGCGCCGCCGCCGGTCGCGGCCGCCACGAAGCGGCCGACGGTGTGGGAGCACAACCGCGCCCAGCCGGCGCTGCGCCGCGGCGAGCCCGCCGGGGTGTGGTGCCCGACCTGCCGCGCCGCGGGTCAGGAGGTCGAGCTGATGCGGCGCCTCGGGCGGTTCGTGAAGGCGAGCGCCGACAACCTGTTCGAGAGCGTGGCCTGCCCGCGCTGCCTGTTCACCGCGCTCCAGCGCCGGTCGTGAGATCGGCCGCGCGCGTCGCCCCGACGCGGCGGTGTGTCATGCTCCCCGCGTGCCGCCGCTCGAACAGCACCGCTCGATGCGCATCGGCTGGCTGCGGGCCGCGGTGCTGGGCGCCAACGACGGCATCGTGTCCACCGCGAGCCTGATCCTGGGCGTGGCCGCCGCCAGCGCGTCGTCGGCGGCGATCGCCGCCGCCGGCGTCGCCGGTCTGGTCGCGGGGGCGATCTCGATGGCGGCCGGCGAGTACGTGTCGGTGAGCTCGCAGGCCGACACCGAGCAGGCCGACCTCGCGCTCGAGGAGCGCCACCTCGCCGCCAACGCCGACGCCGAGGCGCACGAGCTCGAGGACATCTACGTCGCGCGCGGCCTCGATCGCGAGCTGGCCCGTCAGGTCGCGGCCCAGCTCATGACCCGCGACGCGCTCGGCGCCCACGCCCGCGACGAGCTGGGCATCGTCGACATGCACCGCGCCCGCCCGATCGTGGCGGCGCTGGCCTCGGCGGCGACCTTCGCCGCCGGCGCCATCCTCCCGCTCCTCATCGCGATCCTGGTCCCGGACGGCGCGCTCTACCCGGCGGTGGTCCTCACCTCGCTCGCGTGCCTGACCGTGCTCGGCGCCCTGGCCGCGCGCGCCGGCGGCGCGGCGCTCCTGCGCGGGGCGGCCCGCGTGACCGTCTGGGGCGCGATCGCGATGGCCTTGACCTACGGCGCCGGCGCGCTCTTCGGCGCGGTCACCTGAGGGCGGCCGGGCGGGCGGCCGCGGCCGCTCGCGCCGGTGAGCCGCGCCAGCACCTCGGCGCCGTCGCGGGGGCGGGCCGCCGGGTCCTTCGCCAGGCAGTCGAGGACCACGGCCTCGAGATCGGGCGGGACGCCGGCCACCCGCCGCGACGGCGCCTCGACGGCCTGGCCCAGGTGGGCGTTGATGAGGCCGCCGAGCGAGGTCGCGGCGAAGGGCGGGCGGCCGGTGAGCGCGAAGTAGAGCGTGGCGCCCAGCGAGTACACGTCGGCGCGGGGGTCGGCGGGCTTGCCGGTGGCGGCCTCCGGCGACATGTACGCGGGCGTGCCGCCGACCCACCCCGACCGGGTCAGCCCGTCGTCGGCGGCCTCGGTCTTGGCCAGGCCGAAGTCGAGGAGCTTGATCACGTCGTGCTCGCCGCCGATGGTGGCCACGAACAGGTTCTCGGGCTTGACGTCGCGGTGCACGATGCCGCGGCCGTGGGCCTCGGCGAGCGCGCCGGCGACGTCGACGGCGATGCGGCGGACCAGGGGCGACGGCAGCGGACCCTCGCGCTCGATCCGGGCGCGCAGGGTCTCGCCCTCGAGCAGCTCCATCGCCAGGTACCAGATGCCGTCGTCGCTGGCGCCGTAGTCGAAGACGCGCACGGTGTGGAGGTGGGAGAGCTCGGCGGTGGCGCGCGCCTCGCGCTCGAAGCGCTGCAGCCACTCGGCGGTGACGCGCTCCGGCCGCAGGATCTTGAGGGCGACGTCGCGCTTGAGGGTCTGATCGTGGGCGGCCCAGACCTCGCCCATGCCGCCCTTGCCGATGCAGCGGCGCAGGCGGTAGCGGCCGATGCTGCGGGTCTCGAAGATCTGGCGGCGCAGGCTCCAGGTGACGTGACCGCCGATGACGATGAAGACGACGGCGCCGCCGATGAACGCCAGGTTGTGGAGGAAGGCGGCCCGCGCCGCCGCGTCGCCGAGCTGGGCGCGGAGCTCCGCCGAGAAGAGCCCGCCGGCGAGCAGCACCGCCGGTGAGGTCAGGGCGATGAGCCCGAACTCGGCGACGCCCTGGCGCCACGGCCGGGCCACGATGATGCTGCGCACCAGCAGGGTCATCATGACCCCGGCGAAGTAGGGCGAGGTGATGCCGCCGTACACGAACTCCATGCCGCTGATCGTGGCGCTGGCCGCGACGAAGAGCCCGAGCTCGAACGGTCGGAAGGCCCGCGCGTCCACGAGCGGCGACCGTCGCGTCCACCACACGGCGGCGGCGATCAGGACGGCCATCCCGCCGCGCAGGAGCAGGAAGGGCAGGAAGGGGCCCGGGGCGATGTAGGTGACGACGGTCCAGTCCACCACGCCGAACCCGATCCAGACGAGGAGCACGAACGGCATGAAGCCGCGGAAGCGCAGGACGTGCCCGACTTGCTCCAGCCGGTCGAGCTCGGCCTGGCGCTCCGCGGCCAGGCGCTCCTCGCTGGCGCTGCCGGGCAGCGGCGTGGCGACGGCGACGCGCCCGGCCCCGGTCGTGGTCGCGCCGGCGGCGGCGCCACGGCCTCCCGGCTCGGTCGCGCCGTCGCCGGTCGGCGTGGCGTCGCCGGGGGACGCGCCCGACGAGTCGCCGGCGAGGGTCTCCTCCAGCGCGAACCCGCGTCCGGCACGTGCGCCCCGCTCGTCCATCACCCGCCAGGATACCAGCGCGGCCCGCGCGCCTCCAGCCCGCCGCCGCCACGCCGCTCAGCGCGAGGTGTCGCGCAGGCGCTCCGGCGGCAGGCGGGTGTCGGTGAGCGACTCCATGAACGCGACCAGGTCGGCCTTCTGCTCGGCGGTGAGCCCGAGCGGCCTCATCTCCGGCGACTTGACCACGCCCGGCACCGAGCCGCCGCCGACGTTGTAGAAGTTGACGACGGCGGCCAGGGTGGCGAGCTGGCCGGCATGCATGTAGGGGGCGGTCACCGCGACGTTGCGCAGGGTCGGGGTGCGGAACTGGCCGCGCAGCTCGTCGCGCTGGGCGAGGCCGTCGAGGCGGCTCGGGCCGTCGCTGTGCGGGCCCGCGGTCGAGAACGGGCTGGCGAGGAGCGGGACCACGTCGGTGAACCGGCCGAGATCGGTCTCGGGGACGTGCTCGCCGAACTGGTGCATGGCCAGGGCGTGGAAGCGGTCGTCGGCGAAGTGGGGGCCGCTGTGGCAGGACTGGCAGTGGGCGACGAAGAGCTGGAAGCCGCGCCGCGCCGCCGGCGAGATCGCGCGCACGTCGCCGGCGGCGAAGCGATCGAAGGGGGCGTCGCGCGCGACCAGGGTGCGCATGTACGCCGCCACGGCCTTGCCGGCGTTGGCGGCGATGCGATCGACGATCGCCCGATCGGCCGCGGTCATCGCCTCCCACGGCCCGGGTGCGGCCCCGGCCGGCGCCGGCTTGCCGTCGGGCGGGAAGCGGGCGGCGTCGGCCGCCGCCGGATCGAGCGCGGGGTCGAGCGGGACCGGGAAGAGGGCGTCGTACTCGGCGCGATACGTCGCGAACAGGGTGTGGGCCAGCGCCAGCCGCGAGCCGTTCATCACGTCCGGGTTCTCCATCGCCCCGATCACCAGCGACCACGCCGAGTCGAAGCGGCCGCCCCAGTTGCTCCACAGGTAGTACGCCGAGTTGAGGACCGGCGGCGAGTTGCGGTGGCCGATGCCGGTGCCGATCGAGACGTGGTTGGGCCGCGAGTGCTGGTCGTCGAGCGCCGGCCCGCCGTGGCAGGTGTGGCACGTCAGCCTGGCGCGCTCGCCGACCGCGCCGAGCGGGCTGGCGACCCGCAGCGGACCGGCGAGGTCGGGGTCGAAGAACAGCATCTGGCCGAGCGCCGCCGCCCGCGGGTCGTCGGCCACGGCGTTGGTCGGATCCGGCGGCAGCGGCGGCAGCGGCGAGTGCTTCGCGAGCTGGAGCCGCTCCTCGGCGGTGAGCGCGCCGGGGTCGGTGGGCGCGGGGTCGCGCTGGTCGCGCTGGTCGCGCTTGCCCGACCCGCAGGCGGCGAGCCCGGCCGGGGCGGTGGCGAGCGCGAGCGCGGCCACGGCGGCGCGCGCGGCAGATCCTCGGGGCGTTCGTCGCACGCTTCCATGCTACCGTAACCAGCTCACCGGCTCCTGGAGGACCCCACGTGAAGCTCGCGAAGACTGGTGCCCTGATCGCGTTCACCGCCGGCACGCTGTTCGCCACGGCGTGCAAGAAGGAAGACAAGACCGAGGCGCAGCCGTCGGCCGGCCCGGCGGCCAAGCCCGACCCGGCGGCCAAGCCCGATCCGGCGGCCAAGCCCGATCCGGCGGCCAAGCCCGATCCGGCCGCCGAGAAGGTGGCCAAGGTCGACTGCTACGGCGTCAACGAGTGCAAGGGCCAGAGCACGTGCAAGACCGAGAAGCACGGCTGCGGCGGCCAGAACGAGTGCAAGGGGCAGGGCGTCCTGCCGATGACCGAGGACGAGTGCAACCAGAAGGGTGGCAAGGTCACCAACCGGCCCTGAGCCGGTGGGCGTGGGCGGCATGGGCGACCTCGCCGTCACCCCGGGCCCCTCGCCCGGGGGCGGGCTCGGGTTCGGCCTCGGGCTCCGCCGCGATCACCACCGCGAGGCGATGAGCGGCCCGGTCGCCGGCGTCGACTGGTTCGAGGTCATCACCGAGAACTTCCTGGTCGACGGCGGCAACCCGCGCCGCGTGCTGCGCGCGGTGCGCGCCCACACCCCGCTCGCGCTGCACGGCGTCTCGCTGTCGATCGGCTCGACCGATCCGCTCGATCACGCCTACCTCGATCGGGTGGCGGCGCTGTGCGCCGAGGTCGAGCCGGCCGTGGTCTCCGATCACCTGTGCTGGACCTCGCTGGGCGGCCACAACACCCACGACCTCCTGCCGCTGCCGTACACCGAGGAGGCGCTGGCCCACGTCGCGGCCCGGGTCGCCGCGGTGCAGGAGCGGCTGGGGCGGCGCATCCTGCTCGAGAACCCGTCGACCTACGTCGTCCTGCGCGGCGCCGAGCTCGACGAGGCGACGTTCCTGGCCGAGGTCGCGCGCCGCGCCGACTGCGGGCTCCTGCTCGACGTCAACAACGTCTTCGTGTCGTGCCGGAACCACGGCTGGGACGCCGCCGCCTACCTCGCCGCGATCCCGGTCGAGCGCGTCGGCTACCTGCACCTCGCCGGGCACAGCCACGGCGGCGCCCTGCTCATCGACACCCACGACGCGCCGGTCCGCGACGAGGTGTGGGCGCTCTACGCCCGCGCCGCCCGCCGCTTCCCGGCCGCGGCCACCTGCCTCGAGCGCGACGACCACCTCCCGCCCCTGGCCGAGCTGGTGGCCGAGCTGGGGCGGGCGCGCGCGATCGCCGGCGCGGCGCGACGCGGCGGCGCGGCGGACGGTGGCGGACCGGCGGGGCCGTCATGAGCGAGCTCGCGCGCGTGCTGGCCGGGTTCCATGCCGCGGTGACCGGCGCCGCGCCGCTCGCGGACGCGCGCGCGCTGATCGAGGACGACGGCGACGGCCTCGCCCGCCTGCGCGTCTACGCCCACGCGTACACCGCGCGCATCGCCGGCGTGCTGGTCGCCGACTACCCCAAGCTCGAGGCGCTGACCGGCCGGGTGCGCGCGCTGACCCCCGACTACCTGCGCGCGCATCCGCCGGCCCACCCGTCGCTGCGCGAGGTCGGGCGCGACCTGGCCGGCTTCCTCGCCGCCCGCGGGGAGCCGCCGCACCTGGTCGAGCTGGCGCGCCTCGAGCGGGCGCGGCTCGAGGCCTTCGACGGGGGCCGCGACGTGACCCCGCTGGGGCGCGACGACCTCGCCCGGCTCGCCCCCGAGGACTTCCCGGGGCTGCGGCTGGCGCTGGTGCCGTCGGCGCAGCTCGTGGCGCTGGCCTGGAACGCCGACGAGCTGTGGGACGCGCTCGAGGAAGACCGGCCGCCGCCCACGCCCCGGCCGCTCGCCCGCGCGGTGCTGGTGTGGCGGCGCGAGGTCACGGTCGTCCACCGCACGCTCGAGGCCGACGAGGCCCCGGTGCTGACCGCGCTCGCCGCCGGCGCCAGCTTCGCCGCGGCGTGCGAGCCGCTGGCCGCTCAGCCGGCGGCCGACGAGCGGGCGGTGTCGCTGCTCCTGCGCTGGCTCGACGCCGGCGTGCTGTCCTCGGGCGCGGCCGCGGGCGCGTCGCCGGGCGGGGAG
The DNA here is from genome assembly GCA_900696455.1 of uncultured delta proteobacterium. GTDB lineage: Bacteria > Myxococcota_A > Polyangia > Haliangiales > Haliangiaceae > UBA2376. The sequence continues at coordinate 33,973 of CAADGB010000246.1, read as the reverse complement.
GGCGGCGGCGACGTCGCCACGGGCCCGGCGGGGGCGTCCGGATCGACGGCGACCGGGTGCTCGGGGTCGCTCAGATCGGGGACGACCACGACCTCGAGCTCGGGCGACGGCGCGACCAGCGGCTCGGTGACCTCGGCGACGTCGACCTCGCCCTCGGTGCGGGTGCGCGCGCCCAGCCACAGGGACACCAGCAGCATCGCGAACAGCGCGAGCAGGAGCCAGCCCGGAGGCTCGAGCACCGCGCCCAGCCACGCCAGGCCGTAGAAGCGCGGCAGGCGGCCGACGATCTGGGCCAGGATGTAGCGACCAACCGGGTAGCCCGCCGCCGGGGCCAGGCCGCGCACCAGCGACAGCGGCAGCAGCGGCACGAACGTGAACAGGACGATGATCGCGAACGGCGCGCGGGCGATCCATCGCACCGCCCACCGGAACATCCGCGCCTCGCGCGCGCCCTGGCTGCGCGGGTGCCGCATCGCCCAGTCGACGAGGGCGTAGTCGGAGAAGCTGACCACGACGCTGCCGGCGGTCGCGGCGAGCGTGATCCACAGCGGGTCGTAGAAGCGCGCGACGTAGAGGACGCCGGGCTCGTGGGGGAAGGGGAAGACCGAGTTGGTGGGGATGCAGTAGAGCGCGAGCAGGAAGACGCCGGCGAAGGCCGGCGCCAGGACGAGGATGGCGGCGCCGGCGACCGCCAGCGCGCCGAGCGCGACCACGAACATGCGCCAGTACCGGCTCAGCTCGACGCGGCGCAGGCGCCTGATGCCGAAGCGGCGGGCCATGGGCCGCCAACGTTCCACACGCCGGCAGGGGAGGCAAGGTTCGGGGCGGGCGCGGGGTGCGCGGGCGCACGGGACCCGCGGGCGTTGACTTCCCGGGGCGCCGGGGCTACCAGGGGACATGTCCGGGGGACGCGCAGCGAGGATCGTCGGGGGCGCGGTCGCGCGCAGCGTCGCGCTGGTCGCCATCGTCGCGCTGGCCGCGACCGCCGTGGCCTGCCGCCGCGATCGAGGCACCACCGGCAGCGCCGACAACCCGTTCGGGCTGATCGTGTCGGCGGCCCACGCCACTGCTGCCGACGCCCAGGCGCTGGAGCAGGAGCTCGCCCGGCGCTCGGGGTTGACGGTCCGCGTCCGGGTGCATCCGACCGGCGCCGCCGCGGTCAAGGCCGCGGGCATGACCACGACCGACGCCGGCATCCTGCCGCTGTTCGAGTACCTCCTGGCTCATCAGGAGCTGGGCGTGCGGGCGGGCCTGCAGCTCGTCCGCCAGAGTGGGCGCGAGTTCGCCGGCGTGCTGCTGGTGCGCGAGGACGCGCCGTTCCAGACCCTCGCCGACCTGCGCGGCCGCAAGGTGGCCTACGTCGACGGCACGTCGACCACCGGATACCTGCTGCCGGCCAGCGCGCTCGCCCGCGCCGGGGTCGAGGTCGCGGCGCACCTCGCCGGCAGCCACGACGCGGCGGTGGCCGCCCTCCGCGACGGCACGGTCGACGCCGCCGCGACCTTCGCCGCGCCGCGCCCCGGCCTGCGCGCGCTGGCGCCGACCGGCACGGTGCCCAACGAGCCGGTGTTCTTCGCCGCCCGCGTGCAGCCGGCGGCGCGCGCTCGCGTCGAGGCCGCGCTCGTCGAGCTGGCCGCGACGGCCGAGGGCCAGGCGCTGCTGGGGCGGATCGCCGGCATCACCGGCTTCGCGCCCATCGACGACGAGGCGTACCGCGCCGTCCACGACCTCCTGCGCGAGACCGATCGCTCGGTGGCCGACCTCGTGCCCGGCGGTCGACATCTGATCGAGTGGCGCCGGGTGCCGGCGAGCGAGCTCGGTCCGCTCTGACCGCGGTGACGCTCTCGCGGTGGTCCGCCGAGGCGCGGTAGCCCGACCGGGCTGACGCTGGCCGTGGTGGGCCGTCAGCTACCCGACCGCTACCCGTCCTGACAGATCTGACAGCGCCGGGGCAGGAGTCGCCCCTGGTGAGACATCCGGTCACGGCACTGGCCACTCGACCAGCCAGCAGAATGCGGAATTGTCGCAGTCACGGTTGCTCTTGCGCTTCAGAGAGTAAGATAGCGTACTGCTGACAGCAGGCACGGAATGTGTAAGGGTCTGTCAGGCAGGAGGACACGACCATGCGAACCACCATTCCTGCTCTTGCCGCGATGGGCGCCCTGGCGCTCACCGGCTGCGCCGAGGACCCCTCGGGCCCCGACCTCGGCACCCACGGACTCTCGGTCCGGGTCGTCCCCGGCGGCGCCGATTGCGCCAGCCTCGGGATCGGCACGCACGAGTTTCGCATCGAGTCGCCGGTGGACGGCTGGTACCAGCTCGACGCCGGCAACCGCCTCCTCTTCCGCTACTACAACGACACCCACACCGTCTTCTTCTACACCCAGTCGAGCCTCCGTCTCGACGGCGTGCTGGTCCACGCGGGGACCGACACCACGGTCTGGGAGCTGAACGAGGCCAACGGCTGGCCCAGCCTGGGCGCGCTCGATCAGGTGAACGGCGGCTACGCGCCGACCGACGCGGTCTCGTTCTGCTGGGACTACGAGCTCTTCCTCAACCCCAACGCCTACGCCAAGTACCGCGGCCAGCAGGAGTGGGACATCGCCAAGACCGGCCTCGACGTCGCGCTCACCCTCGCCGAGGGCCAGACCTACGTCGCCGACTACACCGTGACCGTGGCGCCCTCGACCGTCACCACCGTCCACCAGTACATCGACGGCCCGGTCTTCATCAACAACCCGACCCCGTACACCCCGACGATCGACGCGGTGACGGTGATGGTCGGCGAGCTGGCCGCGACCGTGACCTGCCCGGTCACGTTCCCGTACGTGATGCCGGCGTTCCGCACGCTGACCTGCAACTGGCGCGTCGACGTGCCCGACACCGCCGACCGGCTGGTCTACGTCGACGTGGTCTCCGACGGCTCGGTCGCGGTCGACCGTAGCCTCGAGATCGCCAGCTTCGCCAAGCACACCACCCAGAGCGTGCTGGTCGACACCTGCGTCGACGTGTTCGACGACCACGTCGCCGGCGAGCTGCTCGGCACCACCTGCGCCAGCGACGGGCCGCGGACGTTCTCGTACAGCGCCGAGGTCGGCCCGTTCGCGGTCTGCGGCCCGTTCGAGGTCGTGAACACCGCCTGGTACGTGGGCAAGTCCACCGGCGCCAGCGAGGCCGCGACCTGGACCGTGGGCGGCGAGGTGCCGTGCGCGACCGGCTGCAGCCTGACCCCGGGCTACTGGAAGACCCACAGCGAGTACGGCCCGGCGCCGTATGACGACACCTGGGCGCAGCTCCCGCAGGGCGCCGACACCCCGTTCTTCACCAGCGGCGGCAGCTACTACACCGCGCTGCACACGGCGCCGGCCGGCAACGCCTACTACATCCTGGCCCACGCCTACATCGCGGCCGCGCTCAACCGGCTGAACGGCGCCGACTTCGCCGCCGCCCAGGACGCCTTCGACGCCGCGACCGCGCTGTTCCAGGCCTACGGCCCGTCGTCGGCAGCGCTGGGCAAGAAGGGCTTCGCGCGGAGCCAGGCGATCGCCCTGGCGGAGACGCTGGATCGCTACAACAACGGCCTCATCGGCCCCGGTCACTGCGACGAGTGAGCGGGCGCGCCGGCCCCGGCCGGCCGCGCCGTGGTGATCTCTCCTCCTGACGACGGGCGCGGCGCCGGCCGCGCCCGTCGCCGTTTTCGGGCGCGGGCGCGGGCGCGGGAGCCCGGCGCGATGCCCCGGGCGGCGGGGGCGACGGGCGCGAGCGCGGCGCGGTGCCCGGGCGGCGCGGCGGGTATGCTCGCGCCGTGAAGCAACCCTACGCGGACCGCGCGGCGGTCAAGGCGGCGTTCGCCGCGCACGTCAACCGCGGCAAGGTCGCGACCTTCGATCAGGCCGGCCTCGACGTGGTCATGGGCCCGCGCGCCGGCGTGTGGTTCGGCGACGCCTACTCCGACCGGCGCTGGCTCAACTGTCACTGCAACGGCGGCGTCTTCAACCTCGGCCACCGCCACCCGGCGGTGATCGCCGCGGTGCGGGCCGCCCTCGACGACGTCGACCTCGGCAACCACCACCTGGTGTCGGGGCACCGCGCGGCGCTGGCCGAGCGGCTGGTGCGCACCACCGGCGGGGACCTGCCGGGCGTGGTGTTCGGCGTGTCGGGCGGCGAGGCCGCCGACCTGGCGATCAAGGTCGTGCGCGCCGGCACCGGGCGGTCCACGATCGTCTCGGCACGCGGCGGCTACCACGGGCACACCGGGCTGGCGATGGCCGCCGGCGATCCGGCGTACCGCGACGTCTTCGGTCCGCAGCCCCCGGGCTTCGTGCAGGTGCCGTTCGACGATCTGGCCGCGCTCGACGCCGCGGTCGGCGACGACACCGCCGCGGTGCTGCTCGAGCCGATCCCGGCGACCCTGGGCATGCCCATCGCCCGCGACGGCTACCTCGCCGCCGTCGCCGCCCTCTGCCGCGCGCGCGGCGCCATGCTCGTGCTCGACGAGGTGCAGACCGGCCTCGGCCGCACCGGGCGGGTGTGGTGCTACCAGCACGAGGGCGTGGCCCCCGACGTGGTGATCACCGGCAAGGGCCTGTCGGGCGGCGTCTACCCGATCGCCGCCACGCTCATGACCCGGGCCCTGCACGGGGTCTTCGACACCCACCCGTTCGTGCACATCTCGACCTTCGGCGGCGCCGAGCCCGGCTGCGCCGCCGCCCTGGCCGTGCTCGACGTGATCGAGGCGCCGGGCTTCCTCGAGCGGGTCGGCGCCCTCGGCGAGCGCCTGGCGGCGGGGCTCACCGGGCGCTCGTACACGCTGCGCCGCCGCGGCATGTTCATGGGCCTGGCCTTCGCCATGGAGCGCGGCGGCATGTTCGCGGCGCGCGCGCTGTACGACGCCGGCGTGTTCGCGGTGTGGGCCAACAACGATCCGCGCGTGCTGCAGTTCCTGCCCCCGCTGGTGCTGTCGGACGCCGAGGCCGACGAGCTGGTGGCGACGGTCAACCGCGTGCTGCCGTGACCGCGGCCGGGCCGCTCATCACCGCCGCCGAGCTGGCCGAGCTCGAGGCCGCGGTCGGTCGCGCCTTCGCCGGCGGCGACGACCGCCACCTGCGGGTGCTCGGCTACGGCGAGATCTCGAGCGTGCTGGCCTGGGACACCGCGCGCGGACCGGTCGCGGTCAAGCGCCTGCCGCCGTTCCCCGATCGGCCACGCTTCGACGCCTACGCCGCGACCGTCGCCGACTACCTGGCCGCCCTGGCCGCCGGCGGCGTCACGCCGGTGACGACGGAGCTGGCGTCGGCCGCGGCGCCGGGCGGGGCCGTGGTGGCGTACCTGGTGCAGCCGATCCTGCCCGCCGCCACCCTGGGGCCGCGCCGGCTGGCGGTCGCCGGCGGCGACGAGGTCGAGCACGTGCTGGCCGCGATCGTCGAGCGGGCGGTCGCCGTCGTCGACGGCCGGCGCGGCCTCGACGCCCAGCTCTCGAACTGGGCGATCGACGGCGAGCGCCTGGTCTACCTCGACGTGTCGACGCCGATGCTGCGCGACGACGCCGGCGGCGAGCGGCTCGACGGCGAGGTCTTCCTGGCGTCCCTGCCGTGGGCGCTGCGGCCGGTGGTGTCGCGCTTCCTCCTGCGCGACATCCTGGCCACGTACTACGATCCGCGCGGCGCGGTGCTCGACCTGCTCGGCAACCTGCACAAGGAGCGGCTGGCCCGCCACCTGCCGGTCGGGCTCGCGGTCGCCGCCCGCCACGTCCGCCCGGCCATCACCGCCGCCGAGGTCGATCGCTACTACCGCGCCGACGCCCGCTCCTGGGCGCTCCTGCAGCGCCTGCGTCGCCTCGACCGCGCCTGGCAGCTCCGGGTGCGCCGCCGGCCGTACCCGTTCCTCCTGCCCGGGCCGATCGCGCGCTGAGGCGCGTCAACCGAGCCGAGGTCCTCTGGCCGCACGCCGAGGCCGGGTATCCTGGGTGGCGATGGCACTCTCGCGAGGAACCCGCCCCCGCCTCGAGGTGCGCCGGCTGCGGCGCGGCGACATCCCGGCGATCCAGGACCTGCAGCGCCGCTGCTTCGGCGGCATCGAGCCGTGGCCGCGGGCCCAGCTCGAGAGCCAGCTCGCGATCTTCCCCGAGGGCCAGCTCGGCATCGAGCTCGACGGCACGCTGGTGGCGACCTCGAGCTCGCTGATCGTCGACGAGGAGGACTTCGGCGCCTGGCACACGTTCAAGCAGGTCAGCGACGACGGCTTCATCCGCAACCACGATCCCGACGGCGACACCCTGTACGGCATCGACATCGCCGTCGACCCGTCGACCCGCGGCATGCGGCTGGCCCGGCGCCTGTACGAGGCGCGCAAGGAGCTGTGCGAGCGCAAGAACCTGCGCGCGATCCTGATCGCGGGCCGCATCCCGGGCTTCGCCCGGCACGCCGACCAGATGACGGCCGACGAGTACGTGCGCAAGGTCGTGCGCAAGGAGCTGAAGGATCCGGTCCTGACCACCCAGCTCGCCAACGGCTTCGCGATCCGGGCCGTCCTCGACGGCTACCTGCCGGGCGACGCCGAGTCGCGGGGCCACGCGGTGTTCATGGAGTGGCTCAACCCCGGCCACCACCCCGACGGTGGCCCCGGCGCCGTGCGCCACGTCCGGGTCGGCGCCGTGCAGTACGAGATGCGCGCCATCCGCAGCTTCGAGGAGTTCGCGCAGCAGGTCGAGTTCTTCGTCGACACCGCCGGCGAGTACCGGATGGACTTCCTCCTGTTCCCGGAGATGGTCACCAACCAGCTCCTCGGCCTGGTGCCGGCCGAGCGGCCGGGGCTGGCGGCGCGCCGGCTCGACGAGTTCACCCCGCGCTACCTCGAGCTGTTCGGCCGCCTGGCCATCACGTACGACGTCAACATCATCGGCGGCAGCCACCTGTCGGTCGAGCGGGACCGCCTCTACAACATCGCCTACCTGTTCCGGCGCGACGGCTCGATCGAGAAGCAGTACAAGCTCCACATCACGCCGTCGGAGGCGCGCTGGTGGGGGGTGAGCGCCGGCGACACCGTGCAGGTCTTCGACACCGACCGGGGCAAGATCGCGATCCTCGTCTGCTACGACGTCGAGTTCCCGGAGCTGGCGCGCATCGCCGCCGGCAAGGGCGCCAACCTCCTGTTCGTCCCGTTCAACACCGACCTGCGCTCGGGCTACCTGCGGGTGCGGGCCTGCGCCCAGGCCCGCTGCATCGAGAACGGCGTCTACGCGGTGCTGGCGGGCCCGGTCGGCAACCTGCCGTTCGTCGAGGGCGCCGACATCCACTACGGCCAGGCCTGCATCCTCACGCCGTCGGACCTGGCGTTCGCGCGCGACGGCGTGGCCGAGGAGGCCACCCCCAACGTCGAGACCATGCTGGTGCACGAGCTCGACCTCGAGGTCCTGCGCCGCAGCCGCCGTACCGGCACGGTGCGGACCTGGCTCGATCGGCGCACCGACGTCTACGCCGTGCGCTGGCGCGAGGGCGGCAAGACCCGCGAGATCTAGCGCACAGGCCGCGGGAGCCCGGCGGTCAGCGGCGCGGCCGCCGCGGGCGAGCGGGGCGCCGGGGTGCCCCGGGGCGGGGCAGGAGGCCGTGGCCCAGCACCGCGGTCACGGCGGTCGCCAGCCGGATGGCGGCGGCGCGATCGACGCCGGCCACCGGCGGGTGGCCCTCGACGATCATGTGGGCCAGGCCGTGGGTGAGGGTGACCGCGGCCAGCATGAGGTGGTCGACCGGGAGCGCCGCGACCTCGCCGCGGGCCTGGGCCGTGGTCAGCGCGGCGCGGAAGGCCTCGTGATTCCCGCCCAGGGCGCCGGCGACCAGGCGCTCGCCCAGCCCCGGCCGGCTCATGACCCGGAAGTGCGCCGGGTGCTCGCACGCGAACGTGACGTAGGCGATGCCGACCGCCCGGTACTGGGACAGCGGATCGGGCGGCGCGGCGCGCTGCGCGGCGTCGAGCTCGGCGGTGAAGCGGGCGGCGATGTCGTCGGCGACCGCCGCCAGGAGCGCGTCCTTGTCGGCGAAGTGGCGGTAGGGCGCGCCCGGCGACACGCCGAGGTGGCGGGCCAGGTCGCGCAGGTTGAGGGCGTCGACGCCGCCGGCGGCCACGGCCTCGAGCGCGGCGGTGACCAGGGCCCGCCGCAGATCGCCGTGGTGGTAGCGGTCGGGGGCCTTGCGGCGGGCGCGAGGAGGTGAACGGCGGGGGCCGGCGGGGCGGGCCGGCCGCGGGCGCGGAGCGGGCACGATGTGAACGATGCTTACAAAGGGGCTTGCGGGCAAGCCCGGGCCGGGGGTATGCATGTGAGCGATGATTACTTCCGCGCCCGCACCGGCCGCCGCCGCCGCGCCCGCCACGCCCCCGCCGGCCTCGCCGCGGCGGGCCATCGATCCCCGGCTCCTGCGCCGCAACCTGGTGGCCGAGCACGGCTTCCTGCCGCTGCGGATCGAGGGCCGGCTGCCCGACGACCTGCGCGGCACGCTGGTCCGCAACGGGCCCGGCCTGTTCGAGCTCTTCGGCACCCGCGTCCGCCACGCGTTCATGGCCGACGGCGGGATCACGGCGATCCGGCTCGGCGGCGGCGCCGCCGCCGCCGCCTGCCGCGTCACCGCGAGCGCGGGGCTGCGCGCCGAGCGCGCGGCGGGGCGCGCCCTCTTCGGCGACGCGGTGTCGTGGCCGCGCCGCGTGCGCAACCTGGTCCAGGGCCGCTACAAGAACACGGCCAACACCAGCGTCCTGGCCTGGCAGGGGCGGCTCCTGGCGCTGATGGAGGGGGCGCGGCCGACCGAGCTGCGCCTGACCGACGGCGACGTCGAGACCGTCGGCGAGACCGACCTCGGGGTGGTGGGCGCGATGTTCTCGGCGCACCCCCACCGGGTGGCGGCGCACCGCACCACGTACAACTTCGGCCTGCGCTACGGCAAGCGGCCGGCGATCGTGCTCTACGCGCTGCCCGACGCGGGGCCGGCGCGCCGCCTCGGCGAGGTCGAGCTGGGGTGGAACCCCATGCTCCACGACTTCATCGCCACCGAGCGCCACCTCGTCTTCTTCGTGGCGCCGGTGGTGCTGAGCGTGCCGCGCATGATGCTGCAGCTCGGCGACTTCGCCAGCCTGTGGCGGTGGCAGCCGCGGCGCGGCACCGAGGTCATCGTCGTGCCGCTCGACGAGCCGTCGCGGCCGACGCGCTTCACCGTGCCGGCGTTCTACCAGTGGCACTTCGCCAACGCGTGGAGCCCGAGCGCGTCCGAGGTCGTCGTCGACCTGGTGCAGTACCCCGACTTCGCGAGCTTCGGGGCCCTGACCGGGACCGGCGACGGGGCGGGGCCGGTCGGCGAGGAGCTCGACGGCCAGCTCCACCGCGCCCGCATCGAGCTCACCGCGCGGCGGCTGGTGTCGGAGCCGCGCTGGGACCGGCCGTGCGAGTTCCCCCGCGTCCACCCCGCGCGCGAGGGCGCGGCCCACGACCACACCTGGCTGGCCGGCGACGACCTGCGGACGATCGCGCGGATCGACGGCGAGGGGCGGGCCGAGGTCGCCGACCTCGGCGCCGCGGCCACGGTGTCCGAGCCGGTCTTCGTGCCGCGCGCCGGGGGCGGCGACGAGGCGGCGGGCTGGGTGCTGACCCTGTGCCACGACCGCGCCCAGGACCTCTCGTACCTCGCGATCCTCGACGGCGCGCGTCCGGCCGACGGGCCGGTGGCGCGGTGCTGGCTGGATCACCCGGTGCCGATCACCTTCCACGGCGCGTGGGTGCCGGCCTGACGGTGGACCTGACGGTGGACCGGCGACGCGGTCCGCGCGCGCACGGGTCCCAGGGTCGCGGGGTCACAGCCGGGCGATCACGCGCTCCAGGCGCTCGCGGACCTCGGCGGCGATCGGGCGCAGCGCCTCGTGGTGGGCGGCGAAGGTGGCCATGGGGTCGACCGCGACCACCACCGCGTGCCCGTCGTCGCCCTCGTACACCAGCACGTTGCAGGGCAGCATGATGCCGGCGTCGAGCTCGGCGCTGAGCGCGCGGTGGGCGAACGGCGGGTTGCACGCGCCCAGGATCTTGTAGCGGCGGAACTCGACGCCGAGCTTCTTGCGCAGGGTCTCGCGCACGTCGATCTCGGTGAGCACGCCGAACCCCTCGCCGGCCAGGGCCTCGGCGACCCGCGCCAGCGCGGTGTCGTAGTCGGTGGTCAGCGCCTTCTTCATCCCGGGCATGGTGGTCGCGTCCATGCGGTCGGTCATTGCACGAGGCGCGCCACGAGTCACGCCCGGCCCGCGCCGGGCGCCGCCGCGCGGCGGTGCGACCTGCGCGACGGATCAGGGCGCGACCCGCGCCGGCGGCAGGTGCGGCGGCGCGTCCGCGAAGGAGAACGGCGGGTACTCGTCGACCAGCGACGCCTGGTAGGCGAGCAGCCGGACGCTCCAGCGCTGGAGCCCTTCGAGGTAGTGGTGGGCGCCGTCCCCGACCCGCTCGGTGAGGAGGACGGAGAGCGCCGCCCACAGCCAGACCAGACCGCCGAGGCAGCCCAGCAGCGCGAGGACCAGCGCGCTGGGCAGCCCGGTGAGCACGCGCCACAGGGCCGAGGCCGGCGTGGGGTGAGTCTGCCCCTCGATCTCGAACCGGACGGTCTCCTCGGGCGAGCGCGCCGGCAGGTGCTCCGCGGTCAGGCCGGTCCACGCCGACACCGCGGCCATCCAGTGCAGGAGCCTCGTCAGCCGGGGCGCGTCGCCGGGCTCGGCCGGGGCGGCGCGCTGGCCGGCCAGCCGGCTGGCCACGAACGCGGGGAGCCCCAGGTACGCGGCGAGGAAGAGCGCACCGAACGAGATCCCGAGCACGCCGAGGGCCACGAACGCCAGCACGCGGATCGCGAGCTGGAGGCGGGTGAAGCGCTCGGGACGGACGACCTGGAAATGGACCGGGTAGCTGGCCATGGATCACGACCTCTCGGGGACGGTCGAAGATCCAAGCAAGCGCCGTGCGCGCCCGGGCGCCGGGCGCCGCGCGAGGTACGCCGCCCGGACGCGCACGGCGTGCGCGCTGGCGGAGCCAGGTCGCAGAGGCTTCGCGAGCGCGGGCGGGGCTCAGCCCGGCCAGCTCGCGCAGTCCTCGACCAGGCTGGCGTCGAAGCGGATCCACCACTTGAAGATGAAGCCGTTGTCGATGGGCCACATGTCGAAGACCCGGAGGGTCCAGTTGCCGTTGAGCAGGCAGCCCTCGAGGGCGTCCATCGGGGTCGACGACCGGTAGTCGCCGGCCGGCAGCGTCCGGACCCCGGTCTGGTTGGCATACTCGAGCATCGGCGGGTTGGTCGCCGTCGGCGTCCAGCAGTAGTCGTAGCCGGTGCCCGGCACCGGGTTGACGCCGTCCGAGTCGTTGGGGATGCCGAGGTGGACCTCGCCGCCGGTGCGGCCGAGGAACATGCTGAGGATGACGTTCTGGCCGGTGGGGCAGCTCATCTCGATCTGCAGGTCGCGGATCCAGGAGTGCTCCATGGTCACGCACACGCCCTGCAGCTTGCTGATGTCGGTGAGCACCTGGCCGGGGGTGAACCCGGTGAAGTTGAGCGGCGAGGTGAACGCGGTCGAGCCGTCGTCGGGCAGCGCCAGCGAGGCCTCGGGGCTCTGCAGCGTGCCGCAGTTGTCGTCGACCGCGTTGCAGCCCGGCACCGCGGCGCAGTCGGAGTCGTCGCAGTCGACGCGGCCGTCGCAGTCGTCGTCGATCAGGTTGTCGCAGGTCTCGGGGCCCGTGGGCACGCAGGTCTGGTCCGTGCGGGCGTCGGCCCCACCTTGACCGTCGTCATCGTCGTCGCCTCCGGACAGGCTCGGGCCGCACGCGGCGAGCGGGAGGAGGAGGGCCAGGGACAGCGACCAGGACAGCTTGGGCTTCACGTGCATCCTCGGAGGCGAAATGGAGCGCGGATGGAAGCACGGAGGCGGCGGCCGGGGCTACCCCGATGTCGATGACAGGGGCGATCCAGGGCTGATGCACCCCGGTCGCAACCGGGCCACTGGTCCGGCCGGTCGGCGCGAACCGGCGCGAACCGGCGTATGATCGGGCGGATGGCGCCTGGCTCCCGAGCTCCCTGTCTCCTGGTGGCCCTGGCGGCCCTGTCCCTGGCGGTCCTGGCGGGCTGCCCCAAGGAGTCGCCGCGAGGCGCCGCCCCGCCGCCGCCGGGTCACGACGGTCGGTCCGTCGCGGCGCCGCCCGCCCTGCGCGCCGCGCCGATCTCCTTCACGAGCGCCGAGCTCGCGCCGGCGACCCTCGACTGGGATCGACCCGTGGTCTCGCGCATGCAGCTCGAGGGCGCGATCGAGGACGGCGACGAGGCGCTGGCGAGCGCGCGGGCCGGGCTGGGGACGTTCGTCGTCGCGTTCAAGCACGGGCGCTTCGATCCCTACGACACGGCGACCGGCGTGCTGACGTTCCAGGCCCACGGCCTCGAGGGGATGGATCTCGATCCGCCGGTGTCGTTCCTGGCCGAGCCCTGGATCACGGTCGGCTCGCTGCCCGGCGGCGGCAGCGTGACCCTGCGGGTCTCGGACCTCCCGCTGACCATGCGCCTCGACGCGGCGGCGGCCGCCGCCTTCGTCGCCGCCGACGACGACGATCCCCTGATCACCCAGTACCTGATGGAGCTCGGCGAGTCGGCGACGTACGACGGCGCGACCTACGTGAACGCCACGCTGCACGGCGTCCGCGTCCTGCGCCAGAAGGCCGGGCTGGTCTACCTCGAGGGCCGGCCGGCCCGGACGCTGCGCTGACCCGCGCGGACGCCCGCGGCTCCGGCGCGCGTCGGCGCCACCGGCGTCACGGCCGGTGCGCGTGGACGGTGGCGGCGGGCGCCGGCGGCGCGCCGCGTGCGACCTCCACCTCCCGCTCGGCCACGCGGACCCGCTGGCAGGTGCGACCGTGGCCGAGGGCGTACTTGAGCGTCGGGTAGAAGCGGCCGGCGACCACGGCGAACGCCAGCGACACCAGGCCGCGCGCGCCCCAGCGCGCGAGGATCTCCTCGCGGTGCAGGTCGGCCTCGGGGGCTCGCGCCAGGGTCGCGCGGGCGAAGCGGACGGCGAGCGCGACGTCGGCGGGCAGCGCGCCGACGTCGCCGGCGAGGACGGCGGCGAGGACGGCGGGCTCGACGCCGTCGGCGAGGGCCCGGGTGACCACGAGCTGGGTGCACGGGCCGCAGTCCTCGGCCATCGCCGCCACCAGCGTGGCGGCGACGTGCGGTGCGAGGGCCACGTCGCGGCGGTAGGCGCCGATCCCGCTGGCGCGGGCGAAGGCGAGGAACGCGCGCAGATCGGTGGCGAGCAGCTCGCGGGCGTAGCCGAGGTCGTAGCCGTGGGTGCGCTCGAAGGCGGCGAGGCGGCGGCGGATGTACCAGGTGAGCATCGGTCCTCCTGCACGGAAGACGACGCGGCGAGGTCCTTCGTGACGATCATCGCGCGCGACGGCGTCGCGCACGGCCGACCGGGCCCCGACGTGGCCACGGCGGGCCGCGGTCGCGTCCGTCGCGGCACCGCGGTGGCGCCGGGGCGAGCCGGCTACCAGCTCGAGCGGTCCTCGGGGGCGAGGCGGAGCTCGTCGTCGGCGAGCTGGGGGACGGGCACGACCTCGGCGCGGGCGAGGTAGGGCGTGGGATCGACGAAGACGAGGCCGTCGCGCTCGCGGAGCTCGAGCGCGAAGTGCAGGTGCTGCTCGCCGCTGCGGATGCCCGACTTGCCGAGGGTGCCGAGGACCTGCCCGGGCTGGACCTCGTCGCCCACCGCCAGCTCGGCGGAGATCGCGTCGAGGTGCATGTACGAGGTGAAGACGCCCTCGGGGTGCTCGACGCGGACGTAGCGGCCGCTGCGGCCGTCGCGGCCGTCCCGGCTGTGCTCGACGCGGACCACGGTGCCCCAGGCGACGGCCACCACCGGGCGGCCGCGAGGGCCGGCGAGGTCGACGCCGCAGTGGCCGCGGCCGCAGCGGGCCGGATCGGAGACGCCGGCGCGGTGGGCGCCGAACTTGCGGGTGCCGCGGACCGGGGTCAGCTCGTCGCTGCCGCTGACGGGGTGGACCCAGTCGCGGAGGCTGGGCCGCTCCTCGTCGAGGCGGGCGAGCTCGGCGGCGGCCTCGGCGGCGGCCGGGTCGGTGTCGGATCCGGGTCCGGACTCGGGCTCGGCTCCGGACTCGGGCTCGGCTCCGGACTCGGGCTCGGATCCGGACTCGGACTCGGCTCCGGACTCGGGCTCGGCTCCGGTCACGGTTCCGGACTCGGTCGCGGCTCCGGCTCCCCGCTCGTGCGCCACCTGGGCGACCGCCCGCCCGGCGGCGGCCGCCCGCGGCTCGACGACGGAGCCGGCGGGTGACACGATCGCGATGCTGCCGACGAGGGCGACGGCGGCCACTGCCACGCCCACCGCGGCGCCGAGGCGGCGGCGGGAGCTCCGCGGATCGGGCGGCGGCGCGCTCACCGCCTCGAGCTCGATCGCGGTCACCGGCCGCGGCCGCCGGCGCGGCGCGCCGGTCTGGCACGGCGCGCACAGGAGCCCGACCTTGCCGTCGTCGCCGACCACGGGCCGCGCGGCATGCAACGCCACCGGGGTGGCGCAACGCGCGCAGGAGCCGACGACTGCCACGGCACGATGCTACTCCCCGCCACCCACCGCGCCACGGGATCGCGGTCCAGAATCGACGACAATCCAGGTGTGCCGAGGTGTCCTACGTCGGCGCCGGCATCGCCATCGGGGCGGCGGGGAGCGACGCGCGCGCCAGCGGCAGCGCTCGCACGCGCGTCCCGGTGAGGGCGAACACGGCGTTGCAGAGGGCCGGCGCGACCGGCGGCACGCCCGGCTCGCCGACGCCCGCCGGCGGACGGTCGCTGTCGACGATCTCGACGTGGATCGCGCGCGGCGCCTCGGGCAGGCGCAGCAGCGGGTAGTCGCGGAAGCTGGCCTGCTCGATCTGGCCGTCGCGGGCGGTGATCTCGCCGTGGAGCGCGAGGCCGAGGCCGAAGATCACGGCGCCCTCCATCTGCGACCGCACGCGATCGCGGTTGACCACCCGCCCGGCGTCGATCGTGATCCAGACCTCGTCGGCGCGCACCGGCGGGCCGCGCCGCGAGCGATCGTGGACCACCGACACCACGACCCCGACGTAGGCGACGAAGCTGCGATGGGCGGCCAGGCCCAGGGCGCGGCCGCGGGCGCGGGCCGCGCTCCAGTCGGCGCGCGCGGTCACGCGCTCGATCACGTCGCGCAGGCGGCCGGCGTCCACCGGGTGGCGGTCGAGGGACTCCCCGTAGTTGGGGTTCGACGCCACGCCGGCGTCGGCCGGCGTCACCAGCCGCGGCGGCCCCACCAGCTCGAGCCACAGCTCGCGCGGGTCGCGGCCGGTGGCGGCCGCCAGCTCGTCGATGAAGCTGCCGATGGCGAAGCCGTGGTTGATGTTGTGGACCGAGCGCAGCCAGCCGATGCGGGCGTGCGCGGTGGCGGCGCCGACCTCGCAGCGCACGGCGGGCACGTCGAGCGCCAGGTCCAGGATGCCCTGCGCCAGCTCGCCGTCGCCGCCGTGGGTGACGCCGGGCGCGAACGTGGTGGCGATCGACGGGAAGGCGGTGCGGTGCAGCCAGCCCACGACCTTGCCGCGGGCGTCGAGGCCGGCGGCGAGGTGCTGGGCGCAGCTCGAGTGGTAGTAGCCGTGGCGCAGGTCGTCGTCGCGGGTCCACTGCACCCGCACCGGCGCGCCGGCGGCGCGGGCCAGGAGGGCGGCCTCGGCCAGGAAGTCGGGCTTGGACTTGCGGCCGAAGCCGCCGCCGAGCAGCGTGACGTGGACGGTGACGTCCCGCTCGTCGAGGCCGAGGGCCCGCGCCACCTCGGCCCGGCCCGACTGCGGGTTCTGGGTGCATGCCCACACCTCGCAACGCCCGCCGTCGACGCGGGCGACCGCCGCCGGCGGCTCCATCGGCGCGTGGGCGAGGTAGGGCACGTGGTAGTCGGCGCGCACGACGCGGTCGGCGCCGGCCAGCGCGCGATCGAGCTCGCCGACCGCGCGCACCACCTTGCCCGGGGCCGCGACCGCGGCGGCCAGCGCCGCCCGATCGGCCGCGGCGTTCCAGCCGGCGTGGGCGCCGTGGTCCCAGGTGATGGCGAGGGCGGCGCGCCCGCGCAGCGCGGCCCAGGGGTGGTCGGCGAGCACCGCGACCCCGCCCAGGGGCTGGAAGCGCGGCGGCCCCGACGGCGCCGGCAGGCGGAGGACGTCGCGCACGCCGGGCACGGCGCGGGCGGCGCGGTCGTCGAGCGTGGCCACGGTCCCGCCCAGCACCGGCGGCCGCGCGATGACCGCGGTGAGCATGCCGGGCAGACGGACGTCGGCGGCGAAGACGGCGCTGCCGTCGACGTGGGCGGGGGCGTCGAGGAGCGGCAGGTCGCCGGCGAGCCGGGTCAGCTCGGCCACCGGCCGCAGGGTGACCTTGCCCGGCGGCGGGACCGGCAGGCGCGCGGCGGCGGCGACCAGCGCGCCGAAGCCGATCGATCGCTTGCTGGCGGCGTGGTGCACGGCGTGGTCGCGCGCCACCAGGGTCGCCTCGCGCACCCGCAGGCGGCGGGCGGCGGCGGCGACGAGGAGCACGCGGGCGGTGGCGCCGGCGGTGCGCAGCTCCTCGTAGTGGCCGCGCCGCATCGTGGTGGAGCCGTCGGTGTTCTGGTCGCCGTAGCGGCGGTCGCCCACCGCCTGGACGACGCGGATCCGCGACGGATCGGCGCCCAGCTCCTCGCCGATGAGCGCGGGCAGGGTGCTGCGGACGCCCTGACCCATCTCCGAGCGGTGGCAGACGATCGTGACCGTGCCGTCGGGGGCGACGTGGACGAACGGGTTGGGGGCGAGGGCGGCGTCGCCGGGCGCCGCCCGGGCGTCGGCGATCAGGAAGGCGCGCCCGCCGCGCACGCCGATGGCGAGGCCGCCCGCGGCCAGCCCGAGGCCGGCGAGGAAGCCGCGCCGCGACAGGTCGCGGGTCACGGTCCACCGCCGGTGCCGGCGGCCTTCTTCACGGCGGCGCGGATGCGGGTGTACGTGCCGCAGCGGCACAGGTTGCCGGCGAGCGAACGATCGATCTCGGCGTCGCTCGGCCGCGGGTTGGCGGCGAGGAGCGCGGCCGCGCACATGATCTGGCCGGCCTGGCAGAACCCGCACTGCGGCACCGCGAGCTCGACCCAGGCCGCCTGCAGCGGGTGGCGACCGTCGGGCGACAGGCCCTCGATCGTGAGCACGCGGCGACCCGCGGCGCGGCCGAGCGGCGTCACGCACGCGCGCACGGCGCGACCGTCGAGGTGTACGGTGCAGGCGCCGCAGTGGGCCTCGCCGCAGCCGTACCGGGTGCCGGTGAGGCCGAGCAGATCGCGCAGCGCCCACAGGAGCGGCATGTCGGGATCGGCGTCGAGGTCGTGGGCCTGGCCGTTGACGTGGAGCGAGATGGTCACGGGGCGCCTCCGGCGGGGGTCGCGGTCGGGGGAGGACAGTGGGCGCCGGTCTCGATCCAGGCGCGGGCGAGCGCCGCCACCGCGGCCGGCGAGCCCGGCGGCGCGGCGCGATCGGCGCCGGGCGCGAAGCCCCACGCCACCAGCGGGTCGTGCTCGAGGTGGTGCGCGATCGCCGGCAGACCCTTGCCGCCGGTGCGCGCGGGATCCTTGAGCTGGAGGCAGATCGCCGCCGGCTCGACGCCGAGCCAGGCCATCGTGGCGGGGGCCAGGTGCCAGTCGGGGGCGCCGGGGACGCGGGCGTGGTCGAGGTTGCGATCCTGATGGCACGAGCCGCAGTGGAGGCCGGGCACGCCGCGGCCGTCGGGGCCGCGGGCCACCGGCGGATCGTGGCGGAGCGCGTCGTCGCCCTGGCGCGGGGAGTCGTCGGCGGGGTGGCAGTTCACGCAGCGCGGGTGGGTGAGGACGCGGCTGATCTCGAGGAAGAGCGCGCGCGAGCGCGCGGCCGGATCGGCGATGGCCAGGAAGTCGTCGGGGCTGCGCAGGGCGCCGGCGGCGGCGGGCGCAAGGACCGGCGGGCCGGCCGGCGGGGGCGGGGGCCGGCCTCCGCCGCAGGCGCCGGCCGCGGCGGCGAGCGCGGCGGTCGCACCGAGGACGCGGACGAAGACGCGGTCGCGGTCGCGGCCCGGGCGAAGGTGAGCGGGGCGAGAGCGGGCGGCTCGTTCCACGACCCGAGCATCACCCGCCGCGCCGCGCGGGAGAAGCCGGCGCGGTCGCGAAGCGTCCGCGGTCCGCGCCCGGGTCGGACCACCGCGTCCCCCGCGCTCCGGATCGAGGCGGCGCGCGCGGACCCGACGCGCGCCGCGGAGTAGGCTCGGGGCGATGAGGAACCTGCACCTGCTCGCGCTCGCCGCCTTCGTGCTCTGTCCCCTCGTCGCCGAGGCCCAGCCCGGGCGCGGACCGGGGCCGGGCCGGCCGCCACCGCCCAGGACCAAGCCGGCGCCCCGGCCCAAGCCGACCCAGCTCACCTGGTACGGGCACGCCGCGTTCCGCGTCGACACCCCGTCGGGCAAGACCATCCTCATCGACCCGTGGATCACCAACCCGAAGAACCCGCGCGGCAAGGCCGACCTGGCCGCGCTGCGCCAGGTCGATCTGATCCTGGTCACCCACGGCCACGGCGATCACGTCGGCGACGCGGTCGCCATCGCGAAGAAGACCGGGGCGCGCCTGGTCACCACCTTCGACCTCGGCAAGGGCCTGGTCGCCGAGCTCGGCTTCCCCGGCGATCGCCTCGGCCTCGACACCCAGGGCAACTTCGGCGGCGAGGTCACCCTGCTCGGCGGCGAGGTCACGGTCCGCTTCGTCCCGGCGGTGCACAGCTCGACGGTGTCCAAGGACGACACCTCGGTGGCGGCGGCGGGCTCGCCCGGCGGCTTCGTGGTCGCGGTGCGCGGCGGGCCGGTCCTCTACCACACCGGCGACACCGACGTGTTCGGCGACATGGCGTACATCGGCGCCGACGTCCAGATCACGCACATGCTGGCGTGCATCGGCGGTCACTTCACGATGGGGCCGGCCGGCGCCGCCGAGGCCGCGCGCCTGGTCAAGCCGCTCCACATCGTCCCCATGCACTTCGGCACCTTCCCGGTGCTGACCGGCACCGTCGACCAGCTCCGCGACGCGCTGACGAAGAAGGGCGTGACCGCGAAGGTGCTGCCGCTGGAGATCGGCCGCCCGACCCCGCTGTGACCCGCCGCCCGGGTGATCAGTCGGTGGTGGCCCGGTCCTCGAGCACGGCGAGGAGCAGCCGCGTCACCCGGGTCATGTAGGCGAGGTCGACGTTGGCGAAGGTGTCGGTGGCGCGGTGGTAGTGCGGGTTGGCGTCGCCGGCGACGAACTCCTCGCACACGCCGACCGTGGTGAAGCCGCGATCGACGAACGCCTGGTGGTCGCTGGAGGCGAAGGCGACGGCGCCCACCGGGATGCCGCGCGGGCCGGCGTGGGCCCGGTACAGGGCCTCGAGCTCGGGCGCCGGCGACCACAGCTCGATGGCGCCGTCGCCGTCGCCGTCGAAGCTGATCATGTCGAACGAGTGGACGCTGTCGACCGCGACCGCGGCGTCGCGGAGAGCGAGGGCGTAGGCGGTGGAGCCGACCAGCCCGACCTCCTCCTGATCGAAGAGGACGAGGTCGATGGGGTGATCGCGACGCGGCCGGGCCGCCAGGTAGCGCGCGGCGGCGACGACGATCGCGGTGCCGGTGCCGTTGTCGGCGGCGGCCGGCCCGGCGGGCACGCCGTCGAAGTGGGCGCCGATCACGATCCGGGGCAGGTCGGCGCCGGTGGTCGACGGGAGCTGGACGACGACGTTCTGGCCGCTGCCGTAGTCGTGGAGGGTCGGCGCCAGGCCGCGCCGGGTCAGCTCGTCCACCAGGTACTGGCGCGCGATCGCGCGCTCGCCGGAGCTGGCGCGACGGGTGATGGTCACCCCGGGCGCGGCCGGCTGCTCGCCGGTGAGCGTGCCCAGGACCTCGGTCAGGTACGGCGCCAGCCAGTCGCAGGCGTCGGAGGTCGCGCAGCTCGCGAGATCGGGCGCGTCGGTGGCCGCGTCGACCGGCGCGTCGACGCCGGCGTCACCGAGGGCGGCGGGGTCGGCGCCGCACGCGGCGAGGGCGACGGCCGCGCCCCACAGGGGCGCGGCGCGCAGGCGGGTGGCGCGGCGCGGTGACATCGCCGGCGACCATACGCTGACCGCCGGGGAGGGTCGAGGGCGCCGCGCCAGGCGGTCACGGGCTGGCCGGGAGCCGCGGGCGGCGGACGGTGCCGCCGATGCCGCTCACGCCGGGCGCACCCGCGCAGGTGCTCTGGCCGCAGACGCTCTCGACCTCGGCCACGCAGATGTCGTCCCACGCCACCTCGCAGCAGAACGGGTCGACCGCGCAGATGTCGGCGACGCAGGTGTCGCAGCCGGCGTCGAGCGGGCCGCCGGTGGTGCAGGTGTCGTGGCCGCACTCGGTGCCGACGCACGCGACCTCGCCGTCCTCGATGGCGCAGGTGCCGCCGAGGAGCGCGCAGTCGATGTCGACGAGGCGCCGCGGGCCCTCGTCGGGGCGGGTGCAGCGGATCGCGACGTCGCCGTCGCAGAGGCCCTCGCTCGGGATGCCCTCGCACGGGTCCTCGATGCAGCCGAGCTCGCCGGCCGGGTCGATGCCGCAGATGAGGCCGAGCACGTCGCAGTCGGTGCGCAGCTCGCGGTAGCCGCCCTCCTCGGGCGTGGCGCAGCGCTGGACGGTGGTGGCGTCGAGGCAGGTGCCGGCGCGCGGGATCATCGGGCACGCGGTCTCGTAGGCGAGGAAGTCGAGGAAGGTGGCGTTGATCGTCGCGTAGGCGGCGCCCAGGTCGCACAGGTCGCTGGCGTCGGCGTAGGCCACCCACGAGGCGACGCCGTAGACCGTCGGCTGCCCGGCGACGGCGCGGGTGATGGGGCCGCCCGAGTCGCCGAAGCAGGCCTGGGCGTCGTGGCGGCCGTTGCCGAACCAACCCTCGACGCCGTCCTGGAGCAGGGTCTCGTCCCACGCCTGCTGCAGGATGGCGAGGCCCTCCGGCGTGCCGGCGTCGACGCCGAAGCGGGCGGCGTCGGCCGCGAAGGCCTCGAAGGTGCCGTAGATGGCCTCGAAGACCCGGCCGCCGCTGGCCTGGAAGGTCATCGAGCCGGTCATGCGGGTGCCGTGGCCGCCGGCCGAGTTCTGCAGGCCGTAGCCGATGCCGGCGAAGCGCAGGTCGAGCTGGCCGTCGGACGGGACCGCGACCGGGAACGGCTGCACGTTGGTCACCGGCTCCGCGAGGTGCATGACGGCGACGTCGCTGCCGAGGCCGACCACGCCGCCCCAGAACGACTGCTCCATCGCCACGCCGGCCACCGGCACCGAGCGGATCGGGTTGTAGGCGTCGAAGCCGATGAGGAAGCGGAGCTGGGTCGCCGGATCCCAGACGAAGTCGACGCAGTGCTCGGCGGTCAGCACCATGGTCGGGCTGATCAGGGTGCCGGTGCACACCGGGCGGAAGTTGCCGGTGCCGAAGTCGTCGTAGCCGAGCGCGCCGACCGCGTTGAGGCGGGCGCTGCGCGCCGGCACGCCGCCGATGATGTCCTCGGCGGAGGTGTCGGGCGGGGCGGCGTCACCGCAGGCGGCCGCGGCGGCGAGGCCGACCGCGAGGCCGGCGACGCGGCCGGCGACGCCGAGCGCGCGGCGGCGGGGGCGGGTGGTGGTGTGAGGGGTGGAGGGGAGGAGGGAGGAGGAAGGTTGGATGGGAGGTCGCATGTCTTCTCCGTGCGCGGACGGCACGGTCACCTCGGTAGCACGCGCGATCGCGCGACCTCGACGAGGACACGCGGTGGATCGTGGCAGCGAGTGGCAACCGGTCTGCGCGCTCACGCTCGGCGCGTGGCGAGAGTGCGCCGACGCACGTCGCGATCGCGTCGCCCGATCGCGCGAGCGTGATCGCGCTCGCATCGGCGGCGAGGCCCGCAGGTCGTCTGCGAGGGCGCGGGTCAGCGCTGCATCATCGCCGAGAACCTGGCGTTGAGCGTGGGGTCGCTGGCGAGCTTCTGGCCCCAGGCCTGGGCCACCGAGGCGTAGCCCATCATGTCGAGGCCGTACTGGCCGAGGGCGCCCATCATGTTGCCGGTCTGCATGCCCTTCGTCAGGCCGACGTAGTCGGACAGCCGGGCCACGCGCTGGCCGGGGAAGACCACCGGATCGGGATCGCCGCCGCCGCCGCTGGCGACGGCCTGCTGCGCGGCCTGGGCCCGGGCCATCTCCTCGGCCTGGTCGAACGTCTTGGCCTCGAGCTGGCACATGTGCACGGTCGAGACGCCGACCTCGTTGGCGAAGATGCGCTCCTTGTGCTGCTCGAGGCGCTTGCGGGTGACGTCGTCGAGATCGGGGAAGGTCAGCCAGGTCTGCACCAGCGGCAGCTCCCAGCAGCAGAAGCCCTCCTTCGGGATCTGGCCCAGCATCCAGCCGAAGGCCTGGGCGACCTCGGCGCGGATCGCCGCGTCCTGGCGGGCCAGCACGCCGAGGGCGACGATGGCGGCGCCGGTCGACCAGTCGGTGGGGCCGTAGAGCAGCGACATCAGCGCTTGCTGCCGGGTGCTGCCCGCCCACCCGCTGTCGAGGTGGGCGATGAGGAGCGCGCTGGCGATCTGCGCCCGCTGCACCCACGGCAGCACCCGCCAGTTCGAGCCCGGCGGCCGCGGCGGGTAGACCATCGTGGCGAGCAGGTCGCGCACCGCGCCCGGGCCGAGGCGCTGCGCGGCGCGCTGGGCGAGGGGCAGCCAGGTGTCGAGGTTGAACGGCTCGCTGGCCAGCTCGTGCACCGCCAGGACCACGGCCCCGGCGGGCCGTGGGACGTTGGGGCGGGGCTGGGTGCCGTCCCAGGTCCAGATCGCGAACGGCACCTGGGCCTTGGGCTGCCGCGGGTCGGGGCGCTGGAT
This sequence comes from uncultured delta proteobacterium, assembly GCA_900696455.1. Lineage (GTDB taxonomy): Bacteria > Myxococcota_A > Polyangia > Haliangiales > Haliangiaceae > UBA2376. The sequence continues at coordinate 11,025 of CAADGB010000246.1, read as the reverse complement.
CGTGCGGACCTGGTAGTCGAAGCCGACCTGCGGGCCCCACATCTCCATCTGCAGCCAGAACGACGCCACCACGCTCGGCGACTCGACGTGGGACACCTCGAGCTTGACCGTCGAGCCGTGGTGCTGGGCCGGGTTCTTGAACATCTGATGGAAGATGTCGTCGAGGGCGTTGGCCGACGCGTCGGCGGGGTGGGGCAGGCGGTTGACGTAGAGCGCGGGCGGATCGATGAGGTCGGCGAGGTGGCGGGCGCGGTCGTTGCGGCGCTCGCCCTCGGTCAGGCGCAGGAGCGCCAGCTTGTGGTTGGGATCGCCGGTCTGCTTCCAGCGCACGTAGCACATCGACGCCGTCGCCCACGGGTGGTCGGGCTGCTTGCGCTCGGCGTGCTCGTACTCGCGCAGGGCCTCGTCGAGGCGCCCGGCGTCGAGGAACATGTCGCCCATGTCGAGGTGGGCGCTGACGTCGTCGCGGTCGTGCTCGAGCGCCTTGCGGAACCACTGCGCGGCCTCGTCGAGCTGCTTGCCGTCGCGCAGCGCGTTGGCGATGCCGATCGCCGACTTCCACGACGGATCGATCTTGTAGGCCTCGCGCGCGAACCCCAGGGCCTCCGCCGGCTGGGCGAGGCGGCGGGCCAGCATCGAGCTGCCGAACCAGGCCATGCCCTCGCGCGGGTGCTGGGCGCGGACCGCGGTCATGATGCGCGCCGACGACTGCAGCGTGGGCAGGCGAGGATCGTCGTCGGGGGTCGGCACCGGGCACGACGACGCGATCTTGAGGATGTCGACGACGATGCCGCGCATCACCGAGTCGAGGGACATGCTCGCCAGCACGCCGGGCTGCGACAGCCACCACTCGCACCACAGCATGTAGGGGATGTCGGGCCGGATCTCGGCGACGTCGGTGACCAGATCGAGGGCCTCGTCCCAGCGCCGCACCCAGGCCAGGACGTAGGCGCGGTTGGCGGCGTCGACGAAGCTGGTGTCGCCCTGCAGCTCCACCAGCGCCAGCGGATCGGGCGCGGCGCCGACGATGCTGTTGAGGAGCTGCATGTGCTCCGGGTGCATCGGGTTCGACGCCAGCGCGCAGCCCACGTGGTGCAGCGCGTGCTTGAGGTCGCCCTGGGCCAGGGCCTGGCGAGCGAGCGCGGCGTCTTGCTCGGGTGTCGGATCGGTGCGGTCCCCCATGGGTGGAGGATGGAGCAGCCGCGGCCCGGATGTGACCGCCGCCGCGCGCAAAATCGTGCGCGTGGCGCGGCCGCGGGCGGTCAGTCGCGGCGGCTCTCGGCGGCGAGGGCGGCGGTGACCGCCGGGCGCGCGGCCACGCGGGCGCGGTAGGCGGCGAGGTCGGGCCAGGTGGCGACGTCGAGCTTGCCGAGGCCGGCCCAGCCCAGGATCGTGAAGAGGTAGGGGTCGGCCACCGAGTAGCCGGGGCCGGCGACGTGGCCGTCGCCGGCGAGGCGCGGGGCGAGGTGGGCGAGGCAGGCGCCGAGGCGGGCGCGCAGGGTGTCGCGCATGGGCTCGGGGGTCGCCGGGTTGAGGAGGTAGGAGAACGGCTTGTGCAGCTCGCTGGCCAGGAAGTTGAGCGTGGCGTGGAGCTGGTAGCGCGCGATCGTGCCGTGGGCCGGCACCAGGCCGGCCTCGGGCCGGCGGTCGCCGAGGTAGGGGAGGATGGCGGCGACCTCGAGCAGCACCGCGCCGTCGTCGGTGACCAGCGCCGGCACGTAGCCGAGCGGGTTGATGGCGCGATAGTCGGCGCCGCTCGCGGTCTGCTTGGTGCGGTTGGACACCCGCTCCAGCTCGAAGGGCAGGTCGAGCTCGCGCAGGACGATGTGGGGGGCGGGCGAGCAGAACCCGGGCGTGACGTAGAGCTTCATGACCGGGGATCTAGCACCGGCGCGGGTCGGTCGTGCCGCGGGAGTGCGGGTTGTGCCGCGCGGCCGTGACGACGGCCCGCGGCCGCGTGGTAGCGTCGCGCGCAGGGGCATCGCACCGTGGCCGACCAGGTGACGTACGGAGACATCGAGCGCGCGGTCGAGGATCGCGATCCGCAGCTCGGCGACCTCCTCGTCCGCTACCTGGCCCAGGACGATCCGCTCCCCGGTCGGCCCGAGGCCGGCGATCCCGTCGGCACCGTCGGCGCCGACGGCGCCGCGCCCGACGCCGACGGCGCCGGCACGGACGACGCGGGCGAGGACGACGCCCCGGAGCCGCCGGCCGGCGCGATGACGCTGGCGCGCTTGCGCCACGCGGTGTCCCCCCAGGCCCTGCGCGGCCGCACCGCGACCGAGCGCAAGCTGGCGCGCCGCGACGCCTGGCAGGCGGCGCTGGCGTCGCCGTGGACGCCGCCGCGGCTCCGCCTCGGGCAGCTCCTGGTCGAGCTCTACGAGCGCGACGACGAGCACGGGCGCGCCGCGCTGGTGCGCGTCTTCACCGACGGCCGCCTGGGCTGGGGCTCGTGGCAGGCGGCCAAGACGATCTACAAGCGGGCCGAGGAGCGCCACGACGCCCTCCTGTTCGGCGCGCTCGCCCACCGCTTCGACGTGATGCACGACACCGGTCAGCATCACAGGGACGAGATCGGCGTGGGCACGGTCCTCTACCTCAAGCGGCGGGCGTGGCGCTGGCTGCGCCACCTCGGCCAGGCCGTCCCCGACGCCTACCCGGTGTTCGCCGCCGAGGTGCTGCGGCACTACGGGCCGCGCCCCGGCTACCGCCGGGCGTGGATCGCGCCCTACATCTGGGGGCGGCGGCGCCTGCGCGGCGCCAAGCGGCCGGTGCCGTTCGAGCCGGCGCCGCTGGACGATCGGGCCTTCGCCGCCACCTGGAAGCTCTCGCCGGCGCCGCTGGTGCGCCTGCTCCTCGACGCCGGGAACGAGCTGGTGTGCGGGTGGGCGGCGCGCTCGCTCGAGGCCGAGCACGGGCCCGCGCTCCACGCGCTGCCGCCCGCGACCCTGGCCAGCCTGGGCCGGCGCCCCCTGGCGGCGGTGCAGGAGCTGGTGGTCCGGCTCCTGCGCGCCCGCGCCGAGCTCCACGCCACGCGCTACCGCGAGGTCGGGCTCCACGAGGTCGTGGTGGGCTGGCTGCGCTCGCCGTCGGCCGCGGCCGCGGCGTTCGCGATCGAGTACGCGCGCGGGCAGGGCGCGTCCCTGACCGTGGACGAGCTGGTGGCGCTGGTGACCGCGAGCCCGCATGCGGACGTGATCGCGTTCGCCGTCGATCGCCTCGGCGCCCTGGCCACGGCCGAGCTCGGCCTGCCGGCGCTGGTGCGCCTGGTCGGCCACGGCGCCAGCCGCGCGCTCGCGATCGCCCGGCTCAAGGAGGGCGCGCGCCCGACCGACCTCGACGCCGCGCTGTTCGTCACCCTGGCCGCCGGCACCGCCGAGCAGCGCCGGTTCGTCGTCGAGTGGTTCACCGGCGCCGGCGCGGTCATCCCGGCCGGGCACTGGATCGCCGCGCTCGCCGATCCGCGCTGCGACTGGCAGCTCCGGCGCCAGGCCCTCGACGAGCTGGGGCGGCGATCGGGCGAGGAGCTGGGCGCGCGCTGGCTGCAGGAGGCGCTCGAGGATCCGGCGCTGACGGCCCACGTCGCCGGCTGGCTGCGCGCCGGCAAGCTCGCCGGGCCGGCGCTCGACGTCGCGTGGGTCAAGGGCCTGGTGGCGCGGCCGCGGCTGCGCGCGCTGGCCCTGGAGCTGCTCGCCCGCCGCGACCTGGTCGCGCCGTCGTCGATCGGCCTGACCTGGCTGCTCGAGCTGGCCCGCTCCGGCGAGCCCGAGCTGCACGGCTTCGCCCACCGCCTCCTGCTGGAGCACTTCACCCCCGAGGACTTCGCCGACGGCGATCGCGCGGCTGGCCTCGCGCGGCTGTGGGAGCTGGCGAGCGGGCCGCGGGTCGCCGAGCCGGTGCGCGCCTTCGCCTCGACGTACCTGCGCGCGCACCACCCCGAGCTCGGGCCGACGCTGGCCGAGGCGCGCGCCCTGGGCGTGACGCCGCGGCTGGGGCCGGGCGACTACCCGGCGCCGCGGGTGCGGCCGCTCCTCGACGACGCCCGGGCCGACGTCCGCCGCCTGGCGTGCGCGATCGCCGGCGAGGAGGTCGTGCGCTGGGGCGACCGCGGGTTGCCCTACGAGCTGGCGGCCAGCCACTTCCGCGAGCCCCGGGCCCTCGGCAACGAGCTCCTGCTGGGCGCCGCCCGCGGCGACGGCAAGCTGCCGGCCGACTGGCTGGACGGGGCGCGCCTGTTCGCCCTCGCCGAGAGCCCGCACAAGGGCACGCGCGAGGCCGCGCTCACGATCATCCGCCGCGCCTACGAGCGGGTGGGCGGGCGCGAGCGCCTGGCCTGGCTGATGGAGAGCGCCGAGCGCGACGTCCGCCTGTTCGCGGTGCGGCTGTTCTGGGATCGCCACCGCCCGCGGGCGACGCCGCCGGGGTGGACGCCGCCGCGCGCCGTCGGCGTGGTGACCGTCGCCGATCCGCTGCCCACCGGCGACGCCGAGGTCGTGGCCCTGCGCCAGTTCGTGCGCACGGTGCTGTTCGGCCTGCCGCCGGGGCGGCTCGAGAAGCGAGACGCGGTGGCCGGCGCCGAGCCCGAGCGGCCGCTGGCGTCGTCGGTCGCCAAGCGCCGGCTGATCGAGGCGATGCGCGAGCTGGGGCGCGACGACGCCGGCTTCGCGGCGATGGTGGCGCCGGTGCTGGGCGAGCTGGCGGCGTCGGTGGCGCGGGGCGAGTGGCAGGCGGCGGTGGCGGCGCTGGCCGCGCTCCGGCAGGCCCACCCCGGGCTCGGCTCCCTCGGGCTGCCGGCGGCGCGCGAGCGGCCGGCCCGGACCCCGCCGAGGTCGCCGTGAGCGCGGCCTTCGGTCCCCAGCTCGAGCGCCTGCTCGCGGTCGCGGTGGCGCCGCGCTGGATCGCGATCGGCGGCCGCCGCGACGCCGACGGCGCGCCGGCCACCGTCCACCTCCTGGCCCGGGGCAAGGGCAAGCCGCGCGCGCTGGCCGCGGGCGCGGCCTGTGGGGCGCTGGCCGCCGCCGGCGACGACCTGCTGCTGGTGGGCGACGCCGACGGCCGGCTGACCGCGTGGGACGTGGCCGGTGACGACGCGCGGGCGTGCGGCGCGGTCGAGCTCGGGGCCGCGATGCGCGGCCTGGTCGTCGACGGCGAGCGCGTCGCGGCGGTGACCGCCGACGGCGCGCTCCACCTGATCGCGCTCGCCGTCCGCGACGCGCGACCGGCGCTGGCGGTGACCGCGCGCCACGCCGTGGCCGAGCGCGCGCTCGACGCGGTCGCCGTCGAGGGCGACGTGGTCGTGGTCGGCGGCGTCGACGGCGCGTGGGCGCTCGCCGGGGGCGCGATCCGGCCGCTGGCGCTGGGCGGCGAGGGCGGCGTCCGCGCGCTGTGCGGCCTCGGCGACGGGCGGGTCGCTGCCGGCTGCGGCGACGGCACGGTGCGCGTCGGGTACGTGGTGGGCGAGGTCGAGGCCGTCGACCGCGCGGGGGAGCACGCCCACGGCGGCGCGGTGCGCGGGCTGGCGCTCGGGCCGCTGGTGATCGACGACGCCGGCCGCGAGCAGCCGCGCCGGCTGTGGTCGGCGGGCGAGGACGGGCTGGTGCGGAGCTGGCCGCTCGACAGCGCCCGCCGCCCCCGCACCCTCGAGCCCGCCGCCGGGCCGGTCACCGCCCTGGTGGTGGCGCCGGGGCCGGTCAAGGGCGTCGAGCGGTCGACGGCGCAGGTGGTGGCGGTGACCGCGGCGCGCAAGCTCGCGGTCCAGACCCTGGGCGCCGACGGCGAGCCGGTGGGCGCGGTGGCGGTGACCGCCGGCGAGCTCGATCGCCTCGCCGCCGACCTCGACGATCCCAAGCCGCGCGCCCAGGCGGTGCGCGCCGCCGCCATCGAGGCGCTGGCGGCGCTGCCCGAGGACGACGCCCGGGCGCTGCTCGATCGGGCCCTGGCCCGCGACCCGGCCTTCGAGCTGCGGGCCGCCGCCGCCCGCGCCATCGAGCGCGGCGGGCGCCGGCTGTCGCGGCCGGCGCTGCGCGCGGCGCTGGCCGACGGCCACCCCCAGGTGCGGGCGGCCGCGTTCGCCGCGCTGGGCGCGCTCGAGGCCGCGACCGTGGTGTCCGCGATCCGGACGGGTCTCGAGGCCGAGGCCGAGGACGTCCGGCTGCTGGCGCTCGACCGCCTGGCCGAGCTGCCGCCGGCGCCGGCGGCGGCGGCCCTGGCCGCCGAGCGCTTCGCCGACGATCGCGCGGCGGTGCGCGAGCGCGCGTTCGCGGTGGCCCGCCGGCTCTCGGCCGGCGAGCCGCGATGGGCGATCCGGACCGCGCTCGCCCGGGGCACGCCCGACCTGCGCGCCCGCGCGCTGTTCACCCTGGGCCTGGTCGACCGCGCCGACGACGCCGCGGCCCGCGGCCTGGTGGCGGCCGCCCTCGACGACGACAGTCCCGACGTGCGGTGGGCGGCGTACGCGGTCGCCCTGTGCGCGCGGCCGGCCACCGCCGCCCGGCTGCGGGCGCTCGATCCCACCCTGGCCGCCAACCTGGTCGACGCCGCGGCCCGGGTCGGCGTCGACCAGGCGGCGCTGCCGGCCGCGGCCGCCGGCGCCGACGCCGCGCCGCTCTCCGACGACGACCGGGCGCCGCTGTTCCAGGCCATGGCCTGCCGCGCGCCGGACACCGCGCTGCGCGGCGCGCGGGGCCTCGTCCACCTCGGCGACGGCCGCGCCCTCGGCGCGCTGCTCGGGCTGTCGCGCGAGGCCGACGCCGGCGTGCGGCGGGCCAGCGTCGACGCGCTGGCGGTGGCCGCGGCCACCGTCCCCGGCGACGACCGCGCGCTGGCGCGCCTGAGCTGGCTGTGCGACGACGCCGACGCCCAGGTCCGGGCGGCGGCGGTCGGCGCCCTGATGGCGCGCACCGGCGGCGATGCCGGCGCCGAGCTCGAGCTGGCCGAGATCCTCCTGCGCACCAGCCAGGAGGACGTGCGCACCCGCGCGCTGGCGCTCCTGGTCAAGCACGGCCCGACGGGGCCGCTGGCCGCCCGCGCCGACGCCCTGCTGGGCGACGCGCTCGACGACGAGGCGGCGGCGGTGCGCGGCGAGGCCTACAGGACCTCGTGGGCGTGGCACGCGGCCACGCCCCTGGTCCCGCTCGAGCGCGGCGGGCGCAGCCGGCACGCCGATCTGCGCGGCCAGGTGGTGGCCGAGCTGGCCCGCCGGCGGCAGGCCGGCGCCGGCGCGGTGAGCCGCGGCATCGACGCGCTCTTGCTCGAACGGGTGCGGGATCCGGTGGCCGAGGTCGGGCTGGCCGCGTACCAGGAGCTGACCCGCGACCACGGCGACCGCGAGCGCGCCGAGGCTCACCTCGCCGCGATGGCCTCGCCGCGGGCGGCGGTCCGCGCCGCCGGCGCCGCCGGGGCGCGCCACGCGCCGGCCGCCGCGGTGCGGGCGCGCCTGGTGGAGCTGGTGAAGGACGACCAGCCGGTGGTCCACATCGCCGCCATCGAGTCGCTGGATCGGGTCGCGCCCACCGACGCCGAGGGCTTCGCCCTGGCGTTCGCGTCGATCTTCTACGGCCTGCAGGTGCGCGCCGGCGAGCTGTGCGGGCGGCGCCGCGATCGGCGCGCGGTCGCGCCCATGCAGCGCCTGCTGTCGATCCCGCGCACCGACGTCGACCGGCCGAGCGACGAGCTGCGGCGCCGGGCGGCGCAGGCCCTGGCCGACGCCGGCGACCCGGGCGCGGTGCCGTTCCTGTCCGGCCTCCTCGACGACGACGATCCGATCGTCCGCGAGCTGGCGTCGCGGGGGCTCGCCACCGCCGCCGGCCCGGCTCAGCGCCAGGCGCTGCTCGACGCCCTGGGGCACGCCGATCTCGCGGTGCGGTCGTGGGCCGGCGAAGGGCTGGCCCGGCTCGGCGACCTGCGCGCCCTGCCGGTGCTGGCCGGCACCCAGCGCCACGAGCACCGCCCGCTGCGCCTGGGCGCGATCGTCGGCCTGACCGCCCTCGGCGCCGACGGTGCGCGCGGCCTGCGCCAGGCGCTCGAGGATCCGGATCGCGAGGTCCAGGATCTGGCGTTCGCCGTGATCGTGGCCCGCGACGTGGCGCTGGCCGCCGCCGGCCTCGCCCCCGATCTGTTGCTCGACGCGCTGGCCAGCCCGACCGCGGAGATCCGGTTCGCGGCGGCGCGGCTGGTCGAGGCGCGGGCGGCCGGCGCCGACGCGCTCGCGGTGGCCGTCGAGCTGGTCGGCCCGCGACGCCCCGAGAAGGCCGCCGAGCTGGCGGAGTGGCCTCCGGAGCCGCGGCGGGCGGCGGCGCTGCGGGTCGTCGTCGACACCCTGGCCAGCGACGAGCCGGCGCGCCGCTACGCCGCGGCCCAGGTGCTGGCGCTGCGACCCCAGCCCCTGGCGTTCTGGCGCGAGGCCCAGCGCCTGAGCGGCCCGGCGCAGACCACGGTGCCGACCACCGGCGGCTCGACCGAGGCGGCCAGCGCCCGCCGCCCGGGCTGGATCCGGAGGCTGGTGGTCGGCGGCGCCGCCGCCGCGGAGCAGGCGGCCGCGCCGAGCGAGCTCGAGCGCCTGGTCGTGGTGCTCACCCACGCCGGCGGCCCCGCGCCCACCGAGGTGCCGCCGCGACCGGCGATCGCCGGCGGGCTCGACCGCGCGGCGGCGGCCCAGCTCGTGTTCGGCGTCCACGCCGGCCTGATCCGGCAGGCGCCGGCCCGGGGCGCCGCCGACGAGACCCAGCGGGTCCGGCGCGACGCGGTCGAGCGCATCGCCGCCCTCACCGCCGACGGCCGGATCGCGCGCGACGCCGCCCTGCCGGTGCTCGAGCACGCGCTGGCCGATCCGCACCACCTGGTGCGCCAGGCGGCGCTGACCGCGGTGCGCGCGCAGTACGGCCGCGGCGAGCTGGCGCCGCTGGCCGCCGCGCTGCGCTCGGCCGCCGACATCGGCAAGGCCGCGATCGACGAGCTGGTCGGGCTCGCCGCCGGCTCGCCGCGCGCCGCCGAGCTGGTCCACGCCGCGCTCGACGCCGACGACGCCGAGGTCCGCGAGCACGCGTTCCTGCGCCTGGCCCGGCTGTACCCGGCGGGCAGCGTCGAGCCGCTGCTGGCCGGGGCGCGCAGCCGCCACGCCGACGTCCGCGCCAGCGCGGTGGCGCTCCTGGTCGAGCGCAGCGGCGGCGGCGACGCCGAGGGGCCGGTGCTCGAGGCCCTGGCCGGGGCGCTGTCGAGCGACGACCCCGAGCTCCGCTTCGGCGCCGCGGCCGGGCTGGCGCGACGCGGCGACGAGCGCGCGGTCGAGGTCCTCGGGCGCCTGCTCCGCGACGAGGACTGGGCCGACCGCGCGCAGACGGCGCTGGTCGCCGCCGCCGGTCGTGCCCCGGCGGTGGCGGGCGCGGTCGCGCTGGCGCTGGCGGCGCGGCTGCTGGACGACCCCGATCGCACGGCCGAGGTGTGGTCGCTCGTCCCGGCGCTGGGCGAGGTCGGCGATCTGGCCGCGGCCCCGGCGCTGGTCGAGATCATCGCCGGGCCGGTCGCCGCCGGCGAGGACGACCGCTTCGACGGCCACCGCGACGACGCGCTGGACGCGCTCCTGCGCATCGCCCGCGATCGCGCGCGGCGCCCGCAGCGGCTGCCCGACGGGCGCGAGCGCGTCCGCTACCAGGAGGCGGCGCTCCTGCCGCTCCTGGCGCAGGCGGCGGTCGCGACCGATCCCGACCTCCGGGTCGCGATCGCGCGCGCGCTCGGAGACCTCGACGCGCCGGCGGCCGAGGAGCAGCTCGAACGCCTGCTCGCCGACCGCGAGGCGCCGGTGCGGGTCGCCGCCTGCGAGGCCCTGGCCCTGCGCGTCGCTCACGTCGCCGGCGCGACCCTGGCCCCGCTCGAGGCGGCGCTGCGCGGTGGTCGCCGCGAGCTGGTCCTGCCGGCAGGCGAGGGCCTGGCCCGACGCGGCCGGCCCGAGGCGTTCTTCGCGCTCCTGCTCGTGCTCAAGGCCGGCGAGCCGGCGGAGCGCGCGCGGGCCGCGCTGGCCCTCGGCGAGCTGGGCGATCGGCGCGCGCTGGAGCACCTGCTGCCGCTGCTCGACGCCGGGCCCGAGGCGATCCACGACCGGGCGGTGGCGCCGGCGGTGATCGAGGCCCTGGGCGCGATGGTGCGCGCGCTCGCGGCGCGGTCGGGCGCGAGCGCCGAGGCCGGGGCCGCTGGCGCCGGTGGCGACGCCGGGACCGCGGGCGCCGATCGCGGCGACGAGCTGGCCGCGCTGCGCGATCGCATCGAGCGGGCGGCGACCGCCGGCGTCGGCGAGGAGCGGCGCCGCGCGCTGGCCGCCCTCCGCCGCGTCGGCGACGACCGCGCCCGCGCGCTGCTCGAGCGCGTCCTCCTCGACCGCGAGCTGGCCGCCGACGAGCGCGCGGCGGCGGCGGCGGAGCTGGGCCGGCTGGGCGACGCCGCGAGCGCGCCGGCCCTCGGCCTCGCCATGCACGAGCGGCACCCGGCGGTGCGCTCGGCCGCGGTCGCCGCGGCCCACGCCATCTTCGCCGGCGATCGGACCCGGGCCCACATGCTGGCCCTGCCCAGCGGGTGGGTCGACGTGAGCGGGCCGGCCGCCGCCTACCTGGCGCGCCACGGCGATCCGGCGACGATCGTCGCCCGGCTCGGCGAGCTCGACGACGAGGTGCGCACGCCGCTGCGCGAGGGGCTGGTCCGCCGGCGCGCCTTCCCGCGCGCCGAGCTCGCGCGCGCGCTGGTCGCCGACGACGCGCGCGCCCGCCTCGAGGCGGCCTGGCTGGCCGGCGCCGCGGGCGTCACCGCGGACGGCGCCGACGAGCTGGCGCGCGCGCTGGCGATCGCGCTCGAGCGCGCCGAGGCCGGCTGGCGCGCGGCGAAGGCCGAGGTCCTGGCCGGTGGCGAGCGTCAGGCGTGGCGGGTCACGCGCGAGGCCAGCGCCTGGCGCGCCGCCCTGTGGGCCGCGGGGCGCCTCGGCCTGGCGATCGCTCCGGCGGCGCTCGAGGCGGCGGCGGCGGCGGACGCCCCGCCGGGGGT
>CAADGB010000245.1 GCA_900696455.1 uncultured delta proteobacterium | reverse complement strand
GTCGTCGCTCAAGACGTTCACCTCGGCGGGGGACCACGTCCCCTTCGCCGCCGTCAACGTCCTGGAGGGCTACGACTGGCCGGTTTTCAGGTGTCCACGACTGGCCGGTTTTGGGTGTTCACCGAGGCGCCAGGCTTTCCTTTGCCGACGACCACGCCACCGCTTTGCTGGATCTCAGGGAACGCCGCCGCCTGATTTCGTGTAAGAGGCGCGGAAGCCGACGCCTTGCACTCAACACATCCGATCGAAGCTCCGTCCCGTGTGACGAAGTCGACCCGTGTTCGTATCCCGCTCTGAGTTTGAATCGTGACCTGTGGCGCAACCACCTCGTGCATGGTTCTCAGTTCTGCGCCGATCGCGTCCTCGAATGCATCACCGGCGGCCTTGTTTGCGCGAATCGTCGAACCGCTCCCCCCTGCAGCATTCAACTTGGGCTGCTTCCCACGACCGGCATCACTCGATCGCGCGGATGCGCGGGAGAGCCCATCAGCAAGGAGGAGGCCAGTTGGCCGCGGAAGATATGCCAATCATGACTGCCGGTTACCGGCATCACCCCACAAGGGGGAGATCGATCCGGCACACTTCTGTGCCGATCACGCGCACGACTGCGCCGATCTCGACCGCCCGCCCGTCCCGACGCCCGCGCCAGGGCGCGGACACGCGCCGGAGCGGTCAGCGCGGTCGGACGCTCCGCCGCCGCCCGCGCTGCCCCGATCCGCTGGCGCCCGCCCGCGGCCCCCGAGCGCCGCGGCGCGCGGTCGTCAGCGCCGCGAGAACAGGCCGGCGGGGTGGCTGGTCGCCGGCGCCAGCGCGCGCGGGTAGGCGACGTGGCGCTCGCGATCGTAGCTCCACAGGCCGCGCTCGAGGACGTTGACCCAGCGCTCGAGCGCCGGCGCGAAGCCGGTGTCGATGACGACGAGCTCGGCGCGGCTCACCATCGTGGCGAGCTGGCCGCGGGTCCCGGCCGGGCCCGGATCGAGATCGAGGAAGGTGAGCTCGGGGTCGCGGCCGGCGGTGCGCGCGATCGGGACGCGGCCGGCGCGGTGGACGCCGGCGCGCAGCTTGTCGGTCGGCGCGACCACGTCCTTCCTGGGCGCCTTGCGCGCGGCGAGGTCCTGCTCCTCGCGCCAGCGCGCGACCACCTCGGCCAGGGGCAGCAGCGGGCCGCAGCCCGCCATCCACGGGAACGGCGGTCCGCCGTCGGCGGCGAGCTGGCCGTCGTGGATGGCGAGCGAGGCGCGGAAGTCGGGCGGGAAGGCGAGCTTCATCGTCTTCTCGGCGGCGGCGATCGCCTTCTCCGGGGCGCCCGGCGCCAGCGCCAGCGGCGGCGCGCCGGTCATCGCCACCCAGGCCTCGAGCCGGCGCCACAGCTCGGCGATCCGGGCGCGGTGGTCGACGGGCGGCGCCGGCGGCGCGGTCACCGGCGCCGCCCGCAGCGGCGCGGCGGGCGCGGGCCGCGCGGTCAGGTGACGCGCCGGCGGGGTCGCCGCTCGGGTCGCCGCCACCACCGGCCTCGCCATCGCCGCGGGGCCCGCCGCGGGCTTCGCCGCTGCCGGCTTCGCCGTGGCCGGCCGCCTCGCCACCGCCGCGGCAGGACTCGCCGCCGGCTTCGTCGCCGCCACCGGCTTCGCCGCCGCCACCGCCTTCGGCCTCGCCTTCGCCGCCGCCGGCTTCCCCGTCGCCTTCACCGGCCTCGCCTTCGCCGCCGCCGGCTTCCCCGTCGCCGTCGCCGGCCACTTCGCGCTCGTCTTCTTGCTGGCAGCCATCGTGAGCCTCCCGGCCGATCCGCGGGCGGCGGTCGCGCTGGCCCTACGGTACCACCGTCGCGCCGCCCGGACCCGCGGGGGCCGCGCTCTTCCAGCCGCCGTGGCGGCGGTGCTCGCCAGCGATGGCGGCGCGACTCACCGCGAGCGCGGCCATCGCGAACGACGTGGCCACCACCGGATCGTCCTCGCGCATCTCCATGTAGTCGCTCTTCCACGCGCCGTCCGCGCGCTGGCGGCGCAGGAGCTCGGCGGCCAGGGCCGGCGCCCAGCGCACCCGGCCTCGCGCGGTGACGAGCTCGGCCTTGCCCAGCGCGCGCAGGGCGTGGGCCGCGGTCCACGTCCAGTAGTAGTAGGCCGATGCCCGGCGCACCTCGGCGACGGTGGCGAACGCGCCCGGGTTGGCGGCGGGATCGAAGTGGCGCTCCAGCCAGGCGGCGGCCTCCGCCACCCGCGGATCGCCGGGCCCGACGCCGAGGCGGAGGAGCGCGCGCACGCCGTCGGCGGTCATCGAGCCGTACGACGGGTAGCGCTCGCGCCCCTGCCAGGTGATGACGCCGGCCTTGTTGGCGTCGGGCACCGCCGGCGCGAAGAAGAAGCCGCCGTCGTCGGGGCACGGCGTCGCCGCGGCGCCCGGCGACGGACAGGCGGCGACGCGGTTCTGGCAGCGCTCGACGAAGCCGCGGGCCAGGACCAGCGCCGGATCGTCGAGGCCCACCCCGCCGAGGGTGAGCGCGCCGATCGCGAACAGGGTCGCCGACAGGTTGCTCGACAGGAGGTCGTCGCCGATCGCGCCCGCCGGCCGCCGCGGCTCGCGCGGGTAGTAGCCCCACCCGCCGGACGAGGCGTCCTCGGGCCCCCAGCCCAGCGCCGGACCGAGCTGCCGCCCGCGCAGGTGCGCCACCAGCGCCTCGCGCGCCGCCGCGTGTCGCTCGTTGCCCGGCGCCGCGAGCGCCAGCGCCCCCAGCGCCGCGACGTACGTCGGGTACGCCGGCGGCGGCGCGCGCAGCGCCCCGTCGGCGCCGACCACCGTGGCCAGGAAGTCGACCGCGCGCGCGTACGCCGGCCCCGGCGCCAGATCCTGGATCGGACCGAGCGCCATCGCCGCCAGCCCGGTCAGCGCGTAGCCGTCCCGGAACGCGGCGTACGTGGGGGCGCGGATCGCCCCGTCCGCCTCCTGCCGCGACGCCAGGTACGCCGCCCCCCGCGCCAGCGCCCGATCGATCTGGGCCAGCTCCGGCTCCGGCGCCGCCGCCTCCCGCCGTCCACCGCAGGCCCCCAGCGCGATCACCGCGACCGTCGCCGCGAGGGCCCGCCCCGAGCGCGCCGCGCGCCGCCGCTCAGCCGGCGATGACGAGGTCGGGCTGCGGCGTACGGTCGCCCATGAGCACGAGCAGCGCCGCCGCCGTGCAGAAGGTGCGGCCGGTGATGCAGTGGTGGCCGGTCCAGCTTCCATCCTCGTTCTGAACCTTGTTGATGAGCGTCGAGATCTGCGCGTCCCACTTCGCCCAGTCGTCGCCGCCCTTGGCCACCAGGCTCTCGCTGATCATCATGTACGACAAGAACTCCTCGCCACCATTGTTGCCGAAGCCGGCGATGAAGCTGTCGTTCGACAGGTTGGCGAGGAGCACGACCTCGACCTGCTCCGCCGCCTTGCCCGAGGCCGCCGCCCGCTTCTCGGCGGCCGCGATCTCGGCGGCCGTCGGCGGCGCGCCCGGGCTCTTGTGCTCGGTGCCGCCGCCGCCCTTGCCGGCCTTGGCCTTCATGCTGTCGGCCTTGACCTTGCGCGTGGTCGCGCTGTCGCGCGCGGCGGCGGTGGCGGCGGCGCCGCCGTAGAGGCCGATGCCGGCCGCGTCCTCGCCGGAGAACGAGTAGGTCTGCAGGTTGACCTGGCCGTGCGCCTGGTCCTCGAGCCGGTCGAGCACGACCTCCGACACCGGGATGCCCTGCTGGGCGGCGCGGTTCATGCCCTTGGCGGCGAGCGCCTGCGACAGCACCGGCGCCCAGCCGGCGCCGTCCCAGGTGCCGTCCTGGCGCTGGTTCTTCTCGATCTTCCTCACGACCTTCTTGAGCGCGGCGTCGAGGCGCGCGTTGGCCGGGCCGTCGCGCATCGTGCCGCGCGCCTCGGACAGCACCATCAGCGCGGCGAAGGTGTCGGCGTAGGGGCCGATCTTGGCCTGGACCCGCGTGCCGCGGACGCTGGTGACGGCCAGCGAGTCGGCGTCGGCGTTCTCGATCTCCGCCAGCACGTAGCCGAGGCCCTTGTGGACGACGTCGCGGTGCGCGCCCTTGTTGGGGGTGTGACCGGCGCGCAGGAAGGCCAGGAGCGCCATCGAGGTGTCGGCCACGTTGGGCGAGTCCTTCATCCCGGCCATGTGGTGCCCCATCCCGGGCGCCTCGTCGCCCTGGCCCCAGCCGCCGCCGGCGAGCTGCTGCTTCGCCAGCCAGCGCAGGCCCTTCTCGACGCTCTCGCCGAGCGGCTTGGCGGCGCCGCGCGGGCGGTGGACGACCTCGATCGGATCGGTCACCGCGCCGCTGCCCGTGCCCCCTCCGCCCGGGTCGACCGTGCCGATCGGATCGGTGTGACCGCGATCCCGGCTGGTGGCGCCGCAGCCCATGGGGCCGGCGGCGAAGGCGACGAGGGTGAAGGCGGCGGCGAGCGTGCGCGAGCGGGACATGCGAGGACCTCCGCCGCCTACCAACGCGCGCCCGGGCCGGTCGGATCTAACCGCCCGCGCCGGTCTCGCCTGCGACACCCTGGACCGGGGCTGCCAGGTCCTGCCGATGCCCTCGGCTCGCATCGGCCGCGGCGCTGTGAGGGGCGGTTGGGAAGCGGCCACGATCCCGGGCGGTTCGCCGTCGCACAGTGATGGACGAACCACCTCCCCGGCCCCCATGCTGACCCTCCGCCCCACCCCGGCCCCCGCCGCCCGCCGCTGCGTCGCGGGCCTCCTCGGGCTCGCCGCCGCCCTCGCCACCGCCTGCGCCAGCGGCGCTCCCGCCTGGTTCTCGTCCGGAGACGCCTGGGTCCTGCCGCTGGTCGGCCCGCTCGAGCAGGGCGTGCTCATCACGCCGGTGACCATCGGCGGCCGCGGCCCCTACCTGTTCCTCATCGACCCCGACGCGCCCGCGACCTCGATCGACGCCTCGGTCGCCGCCGAGCTCGGGCTGTACGTGGCGCGCGGCCGCCGCGCCCTCGACGAGCGCGACACCTCGCACCCCACGCAGGCCGTCGAGATCCCGGCGCTGACCGTCGGCAACCTCACCGTGCGCAACCAGGCCGTGCTCGTCCACCGCGATCGCACCTTCGCCACCGACGGGCGCGACGTGCGCGGCGTGCTCGGGCGGAACGTCATCGCCGACTCGCTGATCTTCGGCTTCGATCGCGACGCCGGGATCGCCTTCCTGGCCACCCGCGAGGCCTTCACGCCGCCGGCCGGCGCCCACCGCGTGCGCTACCGGGACCAGCAGGTCCGGCGGAGCCAGGTCGACGACCGCTTCCTGCCCGTCGTCCATCGCCGGGTGACGCGGGTGGCGATCAACGATGGCGCCGCCACGCTCCACCTCGATCTGGGCGCGGTGCCCAGCCAGCTCGCGCCGGCGCGGTGGCAGCCCCTGCACCTGGCCCCGGTCCCGTTCCGCGCCACCGTCATCGACGAGGCCGGCACCACCCGCGCCGTCGACAAGGCCGGCATCGCCAACCGGGTCGAGGTCGGGGGCGCCACCGCCATGGGCCTGTCGATGATCCCCTACGACGACCGGCGCTTCCACCCCGACGACGTCGACGGCGCGCTCGGCCTCGACTTCTTCCTGCCGTACCGGGTGTGGGCCGACTGGCACGAGCGCGTGCTCTACCTGGCGCCGCGCACCGACGAGGCGCGCCTGGTCGCCGAGCGCATCGCCCGCTGGGGCGCGCCCGGGCTCGGCGCCTGCGCCAAGCCGGCGTGCGCCACGGCCAGCCTGGAGGCTGGCGACGGCGACGGCGACGGCGACGGCAGCGACGGCGCCGCGGCGCCGGACCGTGGCGCTCCCGCCGGACCCGGGGCCGCGCCCGTGCTCGTGGTCGAGCGCACCGCGGCCGCCGCGCCGCTGGCCTACGAGCTCCTGCTCGAGGCGATCGACGGCGACGACCGCCCCCTGGGCCTGCCGCGCCTGGTCGCGACCTTCGCCCCCGGCACCCGCACCGTGCGCCAGCGCCTGGCGCCCACCTTCGCCGGGGCGCGCATCCGCGTCCTCGACATGGATCCGTTCGTCCGGCCCTGCCCCCGCGGCGAGGGTGGCTGCGTGTTCGGGCTGGCGCCGGCGCGCTGACCCGATGGGCCCGGCGTCGCTCGCCCGCGCTCGTCCGCGCCCGCCCGCGCCCGCCCGCGGCGCGCGCGCGGGGATCAATCGACGTCGACCAGGTCGTCGTCGTAGTCGTAGATGGGCACGCGCAGGCGGCCGCGCCAGCGCTCGGTCCACGCCGCGAGGTCGGCGGCGTCGGAGCGGCGCTCCTCCTCGAGGTGGCAGGCGGTGCAGGCCAGCTCGGTCACCGTCACCTCGGCGAAGGCCAGCTCGGCCTTGCGCACGGCGTAGCTGCCGCAGCGCGGGCAGCGGTGCTCGTCGGTCACGTCCACCGCCCGTATATACACGCCCGGCGCCTCCGCGGGCGACCGGGTCGGGTATGGTCGGCGCGATGCTCCACCGGGGGACGACGATCGCCGTGGCCACGCTGACCGCCGCCTCGCTCGCCGCCTGCGGCCTGCCCGACGGCGAGTACTTCGGCCACGTGCCCGAGGTCGACGACCCGCGCCACCTGCGCTGGTGCAACAGCGGCCAGCCCGAGGGCCTCGACCCGGCGCAGATCTCGAGCACGACCTCGACCCCGATCGCCCACACCCTGTTCGACGGCCTCACGATCTACGGCAACGACGGCCACCCCGAGCCCAGCCTGGCCACGTCGTGGGAGGTCTCGCCCGACGACCGCCGCGTCACCTTCCACATGCACGACCGCGGCCGCTGGTCCAACGGCCGGCCGGTGACCGCCCACGACGTCGCCTACCAGATCGTGCGCATGCTGCACCCGCTGACGGCGTCGCCGTCCGCCGACTCCCTCGACTGGCTCAAGGGCTACGAGGCCTTCCTCGAGGGCCGCGGCAAGGTGCTGGTCGAGCCGGCCGGCGGGCTGGCCGCCGGCACCCTGGTCGAGATCACCGGCTGGAGCGGCAAGGGCCGCGCCGAGCACCGCCAGGCCAAGCAGAAGCAGCCCGACTCCAACCAGCGCACCGGCCGGGCCCCGCTGGCGCTGCGCGATCTGGGCGCGGCCCCGGCCGCCGCCTACGCCACGGTCCCCGCCGGCACCCCGGTCACGCTCGTCGAGCTGTCGGGGCGCCCGGCGTCCCCACCCTCGCCCGACGGCGCGAGCTGGGCCTACGTCCACTGGAACCGCGGCGACGGCGTCTTCGGCTGGGTCCCCGCCGCCGAGCTCGACGGCCAGCCCCACGGCGAGGTGAGCTTCACCGTCCGCGCCGTCGCCGAGCTGCACGTGCCCGGCCTCGACCGGCCGCTGCCCGAGCTGGTGGCGGAGGCCGCCCGCGACCGGCCCGAGGTCGAGGTCCCGGGCCGCGCCTTGCTCACCCTGCCCGAGCTGCTCGGCGTCCGGGTTCCGGACGAATGGACGGTGGTGGTCGAGGCCGCCAAGCCGACCCCGCACATCGTCGCCACCTCGGCGTCGCGCGCGATGCGGCCGACCCCACGCGAGGCGGTGTCGCGCTCGCCGCGGCGCTGGGCCCAGCCCGGCACGATCGTCAGCTCGGGGCCGCTCCACCTGGTCGCCGCCCGCGAGCGCGACTACCTCGAGCTGGTGCGCTCGCCCACCTACTGGGAGCCCGAGGACGTCAAGCTCGACCGCCTGACCATCTACTCGATGGACGACCAGGCCGCCAACGCCAACACCTACTACACCGGCCGCTGCGACGCGATCCGCGGCAGCAACGTGCCGACCTCGTACCTGCCGGTGCTGTCGGGTGCCCGCCGCGGCGGCCGCCCCTACGCGGACTACCGGGTCGAGCCGTGGCTGGGCGTCTACTTCATCCTGGTCAACACCAAGCAGTTCGACAACGTCCACCTCCGCCGCGCCCTGGCCTTCTCGCTCGATCGCTCGTTGATCCCGCGGGTGCTGCACGGCGGCGAGTACGGCGTCGCCTCGTACACCCCGGGCACGCCCATCAGCCGGCTGTCCGACGACGACCTCGCCGCCTGCGGCGTCGCCCGCGACACCCCGGGGGTGGCGCTCATCGTCGAGCCCGGGCTGTGCTACGTGCCGCCGCGCGGCCTCGAGTACGACCCCGAGCGGGCGCGGCAGGAGCTGGCGCTGGCCCGCGCCGAGATGGGCGCGCGCTTCCCCACGACCGTGGTCTACAAGTTCAACACCGGCGTCGAGTCGCACAAGCTGGTCGCCGAGTACGTGCAGGGCCAGTGGAAGGACGTGCTCGGCATCGACGTCACGCTCGAGTCGCAAGAGTGGCAGGTCTTCCTGGCCGACACCCGCAAGCAGCAGTTCCAGGTCGCGCGCCTGGGCTGGATCGCCGCCGGCTCCGAGCCCGAGAGCCAGTTCGCCCGGCTGTGGCGCTGCTCGAGCCCCAACAACCGCCCGGCCTGGTGCAACCCCGAGTACGAGCGCCTGCTCGACGAGGCCGCGTTGATGAGCGATCGCAAGGCCCGGCTGCGCAAGCTCGCCGAGGCCGAGCGGGTGATGATCGAGGAGGCGCCGATCATCCCACTCTACAACTACACCCAGAAGCACCTGCAGAAGCCGTACGTGCGCGACCTCCACATCAACTTCATCGACCAGCCGCCGCTGTGGCGGGCCTGGCGCGATCCCGACTGGCGGAGGGCGAGGTAGTGGTCCGCCTGATCCTGTCGCGCCTCCTCGGCGGCGTCTTCGTGCTGGCGGTGGTGGCGACCGTGTCGTTCTTCCTCCTGCGCGCCGCGCCCGGCGGGCCGTTCGACACCGAGCGGCGCGTGCCCGAGGCGGTGCAGCGCAACATCGAGGAGCGCTACCACCTGAACGATCCGCTGTGGAAGCAGTACACGAGCCACATGGCCAACATGCTGGTGCTCGACTTCGGCCACTCGATGAAGCGGCAGCGCACGGTCAACGAGATGATCGCCGACCACGCGCCGCACAGCCTGCGCCTGGGCCTGATGGCGATCGTCTTCGCCGCGATCTTCGGCACCGTGCTCGGGGTGACCGCCGCCGCCCGCCGCAACTCGTGGGTCGACTACGCGCTGATGGTGGTGGCGCTGCTCGGCATCTCGGTCCCGTCGTTCGTGCTCGGCCCCATCTTCATCCGCTTCTTCGCGCTCGAGTTGGGCTGGTTCCCGCCGGCGCGGGCCGAGGACTTCGCCGGCTATGTCCTGCCGGCGCTGGTGCTGGGCATGATCTACGCCGGCACCGTGGCCCGCCTGGCCCGCGCCGGCGTCCTCGACACCCTCGGCCAGGACTACGTGCGCACCGCCCGCGCCAAGGGCCTGTCGGAGAAGGTCGTGGTGTGGAAGCACGCCCTGCGCCTGGGCGTGATCCCGGTGATCACCTACCTCGGCCCGGCCACCGCGGCGCTGATCTCGGGCTCGTTCGTGATCGAGAAGATCTTCCAGATCCCGGGGCTGGGCTTCTACTTCGTCGACAGCGTGGTCAGCCGCGACTACCCGGTCCTGACCGGCCTCCTGGTCTTCTACGTCGCGTTCCTGGTCCTGCTCAACCTGGTGGTCGACATCCTCTACGGCGTCATCGACCCGCGCACCCGGGGAGGCGGCTGATGGCGACCGCGACCACCGCCGGCGCCGCCGCGCGCGCCCCCGCCGCGGTCAGCGTGCGCTCGCCGTGGCGCGACGCCTGGCGCCGCCTGCGCAAGAACCGGATGGCGGTGGCGATGGGCGCCATCTTCCTGGCCATCTGCGGCTTCTGCTTCCTCGGCCCGATCGTCGCCGGCTGGTTCGGCCTCGACGCCACCACGATCCGCATCGACCGCGGCGCCACCGCGCCGTCGTGGGCGCACCCGTTCGGCACCGACCTCCTGGGCCGCGACATGCTGGTGCGCACGATGATCGGCGGCCGCATCGCGATCCTGGTCGCCTTCACCGCCACCGCGATCGCCCTGGTGATCGGCGTGACCTGGGGGGCGATCGCCGCCTACGCCGGCGGCCGCGTCGACTACGTGATGATGCGCGTCGTCGACGCCCTCTACGGCTTCCCCACCGTGGTCTTCGTGATCGTCGTGATGGCGGTGTTCGACACCAAGAGCATCGTCGTCCTGTTCGCGCTGATCGGCGGCATCTCGTGGCTCAACATGGCGCGCCAGACCCGCGGCCAGGTGCTGTCGCTCCGCCACCGCGAGTTCGTCGAGGCCGCGCGCGCCGTCGGCGCCCGCCCCGGCCGCATCCTGTTCCGCCACATCGTGCCCAACGCCCTGGGCGTGATCATCGTCGCCGCCACCGCCAGCCTGCCCAGCGTCATGCTGACCGAGGCCTTCCTGTCGTTCCTCGGCCTCGGCGTGCAGGCGCCGATGGCGTCGTGGGGCACGCTGGTGTCGGAGGGCTCGACCCAGATCTCGGTCTACGTGTGGGTGCTGGTGGCGCCGGGGGTGGTCATGGGCCTGACCATCATGGCCCTCAACTTCCTCGGCGACGGCCTGCGCGACGCCCTCGATCCGCAGACCCGCAAGGACTGACGGCGGCGGGTCGCGGCGCGCGCGCTCGGCGGGCGCGCGCGACGTCGACGCGCTACTTGCACTCGAGGACCTCGCGGCAGCTCTGGGCCCGGGCCACGCACTCGGCGTGGCGGGTGACCAGGCCGCGGGTCTGATCGTCGCGCTCGAGCGCGGCGCAGGCGGCGATGCACTCGCCCTCGTCGAACGTCGAGTCCTCCTCCTCCGACGACTCGTGGCAGTCGGCCTCGCGGGTGCAGGTCTCCCGGCACACCTTGCTCTTGGGCGCGGTACAGGCGGCCACCAGCAGGGCGAGCGGGACGAGCAGGCGGGCGAGGCCCCGGCAGGACATGCGAGCCGCATTGTAGCCCCGGCCACCGCCGCCGCTGCAACCGCGGCGGGCCCTCCGTGTCATCGACAGCATGACGCGTCTCGCCCTGACCGCCCTCGCCCTCGCCCTCGCCACCGCCCCCGCCCTCGCCCAGGAGGACGCCCGCCGCCCGACCCGCCCGGCGCCCGCCGCCCCCCCCGCCCCCGCCCCGCCCGCGGGCAAGGTCAAGACCCTGACCATGGAGGGCATCGACGTCGGCGGCGATCGCGTCACCCGCCCCCTCGAGCCGATCAGCGTCGCCGAGGCCGCGCGGTCGTCGAGCCTCATCCGCATCCGCCGCGACTTCATCGATCTCATCCTCAAGTCGGCCGAGGTCCTGTGACCCCCGGCGAGCGCCGGCGCGCCGAGGCCTTCTGACTCGGGGCGGCGCCTCGTCCGCGCCGGGACCGACCGACCGGTCGTCGGGGTCAGTCCTCGCGGCGGTCGCGGCGCTTCGCCTCGGCGTCCTGCCAGCGCTCGCGGTGGCGCTCGACCACGCGGTGCTCGGCGCGGGCCTCGGTCATCCGGCCCTGGGCATGCGCGACCGCCGCCTGCCACTCGTCGCGCTCGGCCTGGCGGGTCGCCAGGCGCGCCCGCGCCCGCTCGAGGTCGCGGCGCAGCCGCTCGCCGTAGGCCGCGCGCCGCAGGACCTCGGGCGCGGCGGTCTCGGCGCCGCCGACCAGGGGCATGGCGCGGGCCGCCGCCGTCGCCGCCGCGACCGCGGCGGTCGCCGCCTCGACCAGGGCCAGGGCCTCGGCCAGGCCGGCCAGCGCCGCCGCCAGATCGATCGCGGCCCCGGTGGCGCGCTGCGCGCGCAGCTCGGCGAGGCGCGCCAGCGGGTAGCGAGGGGTCACCACCCCGACCTTACCTGATACAGTGCCGGCGATGGACCTTGGGGCCGCCGCCGGCGCGCCGATCGAGCGCTACGTCGTGCTCGAGTACCTGTCCGAGGGCGGGATGGGCGCGATCTACCTCGGCAAGAAGCTGGGCGCTGGCGGCTTCGAGAAGGAGGTCGTGCTCAAGCAGCTCCTGCCCGAGTTCACCCAGCAGCCCGAGTTCATCGACCTGTTCCTGCGCGAGGCCCGGCTGTCGGCCACCCTCGACCACGCCAACATCATCCACACCATCGATCTGGTCACCGCCGGCAACGAGTACTTCATCGTCATGGAGTACCTGGCCGGCGCCGACCTGCGCACGCTGGCCAAGCGGGCCAAGCGGCGGCGCAAGCGCTTCTCGGCCGCCGCCGGCATCTACATCGCGCGCGAGGTGCTGTCGGCGCTGGCCTACGCCCACGCCAAGGTCGGCGGCGACGGCCGGCCGCTGCGCCTGATCCACCGCGACGTGTCGCCGTCGAACATCCTGGTGTCGCGCAACGGCGAGGTGAAGCTGACCGACTTCGGCATCGCCAAGGCCGCCACCCACACCTCGATCTTCTACAAGGTGAAGGGGAAGATCGGCTACATGTCTCCGGAGCAGGCGCGCAGCGAGCCGCTCGACCACCGCTCCGACCTCTACTCGCTGGCGGTGTGCCTGTACGAGCTCGTCACCGGCGAGCGGCTGTTCGTCGCCGCCGGCCTGACCTCGACCC
Source organism: uncultured delta proteobacterium (assembly GCA_900696455.1). Classification (GTDB taxonomy): domain Bacteria; phylum Myxococcota_A; class Polyangia; order Haliangiales; family Haliangiaceae; genus UBA2376. Next base: position 3,220 of record CAADGB010000245.1, on the reverse strand, counting down.
CCGAGCAGATCTACGGCCAGCCCATCACCCTGCCCTCGCGCAAGGTGCCGGGGCTGCCGGTGGATCTCGACAAGGTCATGCTCAAGGCCCTGTCGATGGATCCGGCCGGCCGCTACCAGACCGCCGGCGAGCTGCAGGAGGCGCTCCTGCGCTGCGCCCACCGCAACGGCCTGATGATGTCGGCGTCGGAGCTGGCCGCCCACCTGCGCGAGGTGTGCGGCGATCCCGACGAGTGGCGCGACGTCGACGACGCCGAGGCGCCCCATCACACCGCCGCCCTCGGCCACGGGACCGAGGTCTACGACATCGACGACGACGACGACGACGGGGGCGTCGACAGCCAGGGCGCCGTCCGGCTGTCGAGCGCGGAGCTCGAGGAGGACGACGGGCTCGACGACCTGGTCGGCGCCCTGGCGCGCGAGCGCGAGCGCGGCGGCCGCGACGGGCGTCGCGACGGCGGCCGCGAGGGACGCCGCGACGGCCTCCGCGACCGCGCCAGCTCGGTCATCGAGATCGGCCGGCTGCAGAACCTGGAGCTGACCTCGATGATCAGCCTGGCGGCGCTCGAGCACGAGGGCCAGCGCCCCCTCGACGTGTGGGAGGACGACGCCCTCGATCGGCCGCTGCGCGCCGACACCCCCGATCCGGTGCTGCCGATCCTCGGCGGCGACGACAGCCTGCCGATCCCCCGCCCGGGGCCGCCCGTCCGGCCCGGGACCCAGGGCGAGGTCGCCACCGAGCACGTGCCGCCCCTGCCGCCGCGGCGCCGCTGGCTCGTGCCGCTCCTGGTCGCGGTCGCGGTCCTCGTCGCCGCCCTCATCGCGGCGTGGGTGATCGGAACCTCGGGTCCGGACGTCAAGTGAGCGGGTCCGGGCATTTACACTGCCCGCGGACGAGGGCTACGATGATCGAGCGCGCGCGTCCATGTCGAGGGATCGTTCCAACGTCACCGCCCTGCTCGACGAGGTCCCCTCGTTCTCCCGGCAGAACCGCGGCGGGATCTTCCTGGTCATCAAGGGACCGGACCGCGGCGAGTCCGTGCGCCTCGAGGAGGGCCGCTCGGTGGCGTTCGGCTCGGCCCCGACCTGCGAGATGGTCCTCACCGACAAGACGGTCTCGCGCAAGCACCTGACCGCGGAGCTGGTGGGCGAGGAGGTGATCATGGTCGACCAGGGCTCGACCAACGGCACCTTCATCCAGGGCTCGCGCTTCGAGAAGATCGCGATCGGCTTCGGCGCCGAGGTCAAGCTCGGCCGCACCGTCATCAAGTTCCTCCCCGACGAGGAGGTGGTCGAGCCCGAGCCGTCGCCGGAGACCGCGTTCGGGAGCATCGTCGGTGGCGACACCAAGATGCGCCAGCTCTTCAAGCTGCTGGCCGACGTCGCCGCCACCAACGCCACCGTGCTGATCGAGGGCGAGACCGGCACCGGCAAGGAGCTGATCGCCGAGGAGATCCACAACCACTCGCCGCGCCGCGACGGGCCGTTCGTGGTCTTCGACTGCGGCTCGGTGCCGCGCGAGCTGATCGAGTCGATGCTGTTCGGCCACGTCAAGGGCTCGTTCACCGGCGCCATCACCGATCGCAAGGGCGCCTTCGCCGAGGCCCACGGCGGCACGATCTTCCTCGACGAGATCGGCGAGATGGCGCTCGACCTCCAGCCCTCGCTCCTGCGCGTGCTCGACAAGCGGGCGGTGCGCAAGGTCGGCTCCAACGTCTACGAGAAGATCGACGTGCGCGTGGTCGCCGCCACCAACCGCGACCTGCGCGCCGAGGTCGCCAAGAAGGCGTTCCGCGAGGACCTGTACTACCGGCTGGCCGTGATCCGGGTGACCGTGCCACCGCTGCGCGAGCGCGGCGCCGACATCCCGCTCCTCGTCCAGCACTTCATGACGGCGTTCGGGCCGCAGCTCCAGTGCACGCCCGAGGACATGGCCAAGCTGGTCCGCCACTCGTGGCCCGGCAACGTGCGCGAGCTGCGCAACGCGATCGAGCGCGCCTGCCTGCTGTCGCGCGGCAACGCCATCAACATCGACGACGCCCTGGTCCAGGAGGCGGCGCCGGCGCTGGGCATCCGCACGGACCTCCCGTTCAAGGAGGCCAAGGGCCAGCTCGTCGAGATGTTCGAGCGCGAGTACATCGAGGACCTGATGCGCCGCCACAAGATGAACCTGTCGGCGGCGGCGCGCGAGGCCCAGATCGATCGCAAGCACCTGCGCGAGCTGATCCGCAAGTACGCGCTCGATCCGCGGCAGAAGCTCGACGAGGACGAGGACGGCGGCGAGGACTGAGCCGGCGCTGAGCCGGCGCGAACCGCGGCGGCGCCCGCGCGCGACCGAGGCCCGCCCGTCAGTCGACGCGCACGCGCACCGAGACCCGGGTCTCCTTGACCTGGGCGGTGTAGCGGCGGCGGGTCTCGGAGACCAGATCGTAGACCTCGACCTCGTGCTCGCCCTTCTCGACGCCGAGGCGCTCGGTCGGGCAGAGCTGGCCGGTGGGCTTGTCGTCGAGGTACACGTAGTAGCGATCGTCGTCCTTGCACCGGACCTTGATCCCGGCCGGGCCCTCGGGCGGCGACACCGGGCGCAGCGTGATCGTGTGCTCGCCCCGACCCGCGATCTCGGCCAGGTGCAGATCGTGGCCGGGCAGGACGACGGCGAGCGAGAAGCGATCCGCCGACGCCGCCAGGGTCACCGGGGTCTTGCCCTGATCGCCGCCGTCGAGGAACACCCGCGCCCCCGACGGCGTCGACCGGATGACCAGGCGCTCGTCGTCGCCGGGCTCGCCCGGATCGGGTGGGCCGGGCGGACCGGGCGGCGTGGCGGCCCCGGCGTCGACCTCCGGCGGCGGAGCGTCGACGGCCAGCTCGGGCGTGGCCGCGGCCGCGTCGGCGATGACCTCGGGCGCGGCGGCGTCGAGCGTCGGGCCGATCGCGCCGGCGGTCGTGGCGTCGGCCTCGGGGTTGGTCGGCAGCGTCCCCGCGCTCGTCCCGGCGTCGCCGCCGGCCCGGGCCACCGCCTCGCCGTCGCCGTCGTCGGTGCGGGTCAGCTCGCGGTGCGCGAAGAACGCGCCGACCGCGAGGCCGGCGAGGGCCACGACGCCGAGCGCGGCGAGGACCGCGGTCCGCCCGCGCCGGGGCGAGGGCGGCCCCGCGGCGCCGAACCCCGGCGGCGCGCCCATCGGCGCCAGGCCCGGCGGCGCGCCCATCGCGCCCGCGCCCAT